>JAWLGC010000005.1:0-65061 GCA_041685265.1 Desulfomicrobiaceae bacterium
ACGGGATGCCCATACCCCCTACATCAAAAAGGTCCGGGTGGTGTCTACTGTGGAGTATTATCTGTCTGATTGAATGAGCCCCTTTTCACGTTACTCTGACCCCGACCAAGCAACGAAACGTTGGTCGCTCCCAAAAGACACCGGTCCTTATCAGACGCTGTCATTCCCGCATTCGCGGGAATGACAGGGCCGGTACCGAAGTTCAGTATTGCCGTCTCGCGTCGCAGCCTACAACTCCGAGATTCCCTTCTTCTCGCTTTCCCGCGTTCCCCCTCCCCTTCCGGGCTACCCGTCCAGAAAGTCGACCACCACCTTGACCAGCTTTTCCATGCTCTCCCTGGAGTCTTCCTCGGACGTTCCGGCCCGGGCTGTTTCGTGGCATTCCAGGAGATAGCGCTTCAAAATCTGCCCGCTGGCCGAACGCAGGGCGGACCGGACGGCCCGGACCTGAACAAGGACATCCTTACACTCTTTGCCATCCTCGATCATGCGCTGGATCCCGCGCACCTGACCTTCCACCCGCTTCATGCGGGACAGTACGTTCTGCTTGAGACGTTCCTGCTCCTGCTCCCTGTCACTCATCATATGCAGTCTCCCGAAATGTTGCGCCCCCGGCCCCCCCCCGGGGCGTGCCGGCTGTGTGCGGTGGTTGTTGTTATGAAGCTGCCCGGCCACTTACCCGCAGTTCCGGCCGGCGTCGAGGACCAGTGCCCGTAAAACAGCAGAAACTCGCTCCGGGTTCACCGCAATCGACACCGCATCTTCACGCCTGTCCGCCTTCTGCCCGAAACGAAAGCCTGTTTCGAGGCGGCCGCCATTACTCCTGCGTAATGCACTTTCGTACACCAGGTGTAAGAGAACATAAAATATGTTCCCCTCATTTGATTATACCCCAGCAGAACGGCAACGCACAGAGGTGACCATGACCCACCGCGCTCCGATCTCGGCACCGGTCCTTACCCGCGCGCAAAAACAACCGGTCAGGGCCGAACGACGCCGCTTTCCACGGCACCTGGTCCTTGTCGACCTCGAGTATGCCTACCCCGCAAACACCGCCTTCATCCCGGGACTTGTCTACAACTGCAGCAGGGGCGGGGTCCTGATGGGCTCGGACTTTCCATTTACTCCCGGAGAGCGGGTTCGAATCAGACTCTCGAGACCACGAACACTTCTTTCCCGGAAAGCAGACATCCTTGTGACCGGACAAATCTGCTGGACCGTTCTCAGAACCCCGGCCGGATGTCTTCCCGTTCACGAGGCCGGAGTCCTTTTCAGCCGGTACATAGACCTGAAACGGGCACCCGGCCTGCGTACCCTGCTCCCTTGCACGAAATGACGAACAGCATCATCACGGAGTCAACCATGCGCCTCATCAGCATCCTCGCCCTCGCCATATTCATAGCCACAGGGGTTTACCGCATCGGAGTCATCCATGGAATGCAAGAAATTCAAATTATGGCCAGGGACCGGGCTGCCCGTCTGAATACGGCCATCTCCCATAGCCGACGCACTCTTGAACTGCTGCAGCGGGTCAGCGGTCTTCAAGCCAGTCTCGCGGAACTTGCCGCCCGAACCGAAGAGCTGCAGGCCCGTATTGACAAGCGATATGTTGAACAGGTCACCGTGACCGCATACACTCCACGCAGGCAGGAGTGTGACAGCGACCCCCTGATCACCGCCAGCATGCGCAAGGTCCAGGCCGGGACCGTGGCTGTAAGCAGAGACCTCTTTGAAAGAGGCTGGGTATTCGGCAGAAAAATTTATATCAAAGGACTTGGGATATACGAAATCCGGGATTTGATGAATAAACGATTTACCAAGAGAATCGACGTATTCTTCTGGGACTATCATGATGCGCAAAAGTTTGGCAAAAAAAATACAACAGCTGCTCTTATTTTCGTTTCCGATGACTATAAACCACTTCAGTCAGCATCTTTGAATTAAATTTAACTATTTTATCATACCTTATAAGAATAATTCGTCTAAAAACTTTCCCATTTCACACCTTATTAGTATACATAAATCTTTATTGTCATCCCTTCTTTACATCCTTGTCACGCTACAGTCACATGCTTCGACTACCTCTGGGGCGTCATCTAAAGGAAGTTATCCGGTCGCCTCGGGTCCGCACAGACCATCGCATCTCCACCGGATACACCGCATTTGACAAACCTTGATCATGACACCCACCACAGGAGAAGACAGGATGAAACACGTTCACGCTACGACCGCAGGAACCCTGCTCAAGGCCATTTTCGGCCTGCTGCTGGCCCTGATGATTTCCCTGCCCGCTTACGCAGGCCAGGCCAAGTACGTTTTCATGTTCATCGGCGACGGCATGGGCATCCCCCAGCGTACCGCTGCGGCACAGTATACTGAAAAAGAGCTGCTCATGGATACCTTCCCGGCCCAGGGGGTGACCTCCACCTTTGCCGCCGACCGGTTCATTACCGGCTCCGCCGCTTCCGCCACCGCGCTGGCCTCCGGACAGAAGACCAACATCAACATGCTCGGCATGACTCCGGACATGCAGCCCCTGAAGACCATGGCCGAACTGGCCAAAGAAAAGGGAATGAAGGTCGGAATCGTCTCCAGCGTGTCCATCGACCACGCCACTCCCGCCGCCTTCTACTCCCACGTCAAACACCGAAGCCAGTATTATGATGTGGACGTGGCCCTGGCCGAAAGCGGGTTCGACTATTTCGGCGGCGGCGGTCTCAAGGACCCCACCAACAAAAAAGGAAACTCCGAAAATTTCAAGGGAGATGCCCGTGAGCTGATCAAAAAGGCCGGCTACAAATATGTGACCGACAAGCAGGAATTCCTGGGGCTGACCCCCAAGGACGGCAAGATCCTGGCTGTCAACGCCTGGCTTCAAGACGGTGGAGCCCTGCCCTACGTCATGGACATGACCGAAAAGGACATCACCCTGCCCGAGTTCACCGCCAAGGGCATCGAACTGCTGGACAACCCCAAAGGATTCTTCATGATGGTCGAGGGCGGCAAGATCGACTGGGCCTGTCACGCCAACGACGCCACAGCGGCTATTGAAAACACCCTGGCCTTTGACAAGGCCATTGCCGAGGCCGTCGAGTTTTACAAAAAGCACCCGGAGGAGACCCTGATCGTGGTCACCGGCGACCACGAGTGCGGCGGTCTGACCCTCGGCTTCGCCGGAACCAAGTACGCTACAAACTTCGAAATTCTGGGCAAGCAGAAGATCTCCTTTCAGAAATTCACTGACGAAATCATCAAAGACCTCAAGAATTCCGGGAAAACTGATCTCGCTTCTGCCAAAAAAATCATCACCGAACAGTTCGGCCTGAAGTTCGAAGGCGACGCCAAGGCCGATCCCATGGTCCTCAAGGCGCATGAAATCGTCCAGATCGAGCAGGCTCTGGCCAAATCCATGAAGGGCGAGGAGGAAGGCTCCAAGAACCCCGAAACCTATATCCTGTATGGCGGATACGACCCCCTGGCCGTCTCCCTGACTCATATTCTTAACCAGAAGGCCGGTCTGGGCTGGACCTCCTACAAGCACACCGGGGTTCCCGTAACCACCGCGGCGATCGGGGTAAACGCCCTTGAATTCAATGGCTTCTACGACAACACCGATGTAGCAAAAAAAATATTCAAAATCATGGGCTTATCTCAAGAAGCGCCTGTTTTTGCCGCCAAGTAAAACCGGCCAGAACAGGTCCTGCTGTTAAAAAAAGGCGAAGCCGATACGGCTTCGCCTTTTTTCTACACCTTTCGTAATTATTCACCTCGGATAAAAAATAAGGGATTTAGGGAGTAGAAGGATAAATGGGATTACGGTCAAAGGCCGGATAGTCCTGTAACCCTGCGACACAGGAGCATACTCCTCTTAATCCCGGAACGGGTACCTGAATAGTTACCACCTTTCAAAATGGAGCGAGATTTTCCATGCCTCGATTCGCACTCAAAAACATCCACTCCGACGGAATTCTGGCCATGGTCTTCATCGTTTTGAGCTTCGTTCTTGTGCAACTTCCTTCAGGTTTCGACGATCGCATCGACCAGGATGCAATCCGCTGCAAGGGCACTATTATGGAAGTTGACGACTCCCAGATTCAACAGCTCGGGATGATTTTTACCGGCGACCAGGGGGTGGTGGTAAAAATCGAGGACGGTCCTTTCGAAGGTCGAATTCTCGAGGCGTCCAACCCGCTTCTGGGACAGATGGACAGGGATAAAATTTTCAAGCCAGGCGACATAGCCCTCATTGTCCTGACCGTAACCGACGACGAAATCGTATACGTCAACCCCCAGGAACACTACCGCATCGACCTGGAGTTGCTTCTGCTCGGTCTATTCGTTCTGGCACTGACCTTGTTCGGCGGATGGACCGGCGTCAAAGCATTGGTCTCCTTCGGATTTTCCGCCGTGTGCATGTGGAAGGTGCTAATCCCTCTCATCCTCCTGGGATGGGCTGCCATTCCCGTGGCCCTGGGCGTCGTCACCCTGCTTACCGCAACCGTCATCTTTCTCGTGGCCGGTCTGAGTCGGAAAGGCTTCACCGCCTTTGCAGGCGCCATGCTGGGAGTACTCACCAGTTGCGTCCTGTCCGTAATCTTTACCAGAGCCTTTCATGTCCACGGGGCGATCATGCCCTTTGCCGAAACTCTGCTCTACTCCGGATTCGGGCACCTGAACCTGACCGACATCTACTGCGCAGCCGTGTTTCTGGCAGCCTCGGGCGCAGTTATGGATCTGGCCATGGACGTGGCCGCGAGCATGGATGAAGTGGTCAGCAAAAAACCGGGAATCACCCGGCTCGAAGCGCTGCGATCCGGGCTGAGCGTGGGCAGAGTGGTCGTCGGCACAATGACAACCACCCTGCTCTTTGCCTATTCCGGTGGGTACATCACCCTGCTCATGGCCTTCATGGCCCAGGGGATCCCGCTGGTGAACGTTGCCAACCTGATCTACGTGGCTGCGGAAGTACTCAAAACCCTGGTCGGCAGCTTCGGTCTGGTCATGGTCGCCCCGTTCACCGCCCTGGTCGGGGCGATCATCCTGGTCCCCTCCGGAGACCGGAGGCAGGTCGCCCGGGAAGAATAATCACCCGTCAACACATCAGACAGGCTCCGGTTCAACGACGGCGCTTCCACCACCAGCCGCAGACGAGCAGAAGGGCGAGCCCCAGCCCGAACCCCTGAACCCCCTGCTCCAGAGATTCCACACCAAGGGCGGCCCCGGCAACCACGCCGAGCCCGGTCACCAGAATCGCCCACACCAGGGCGGTAAGCAGGCTCATTACCAGAAAAAACAGAGGCCCGACCTCAGTCATTCCCAGGGCAAAAAGAACCGCCCCCCGGGTCCCGTACAGAAACCGGTACCCAAGGAGGACCTTGGTCTTGTTGCGGTGCAGCCAGGACTTCGCCTGCCCCACCCGTCGTCTCAGTCCGGGCAGACGAAAGAGCAATCTGTCTCCCCATACCCGCCCCATCCAGAAAAAGGCCTGATCCCCGAGTACTGCGCCGACAAAGGCAAACCCGATCACGCCCCAGAAGGAAAGCATTCCCTGCCCCACTGCCAGGCCCGCCACCAGCAGGACCCCTTCTCCTTCCAGGGCCGTTCCCAGGGCCACGGCCAGATACCCGTAGGTCTCAATCATCATCACGATATCCATTATCCTCTCCTTGATGCCGAATCCCTATCCGTTCCAGGTGACGGGGGTATGACTTTTTTCCATAGGGAAACCATCAAAACTTCACACCGGCTTCATCATCGCGTCACACGAATGTGGTGTTCTCGCGGACCATATCAACTCCTCCGGGAACGGACGAACCGCCAAGGAGAGCATCTTGAAACAACCCGTCGACCTGAACGACTATGCCGAACTCGGGCCGCCGGCGGCCAAACTGATCAGCCTGCTCGGCCTCGGCTCCCATGGACCTGATTCCCTGGTCGAAGCACTGCCCTTTACCCATGGAGACACCACCGTGGGAACGGAAAACGAACTCCAGGTCGCTGTTCTTGGGAGCAGGGAGGACGTGGACCTGCCGGGGACCATTCGTGACTCGGACTATTTCAAGAACGTGCTCAAAAGAACGGCCACCGGAGATGCTCCGGCCAACATGCTGGCCGGCCTTGAGAGTTTTCTCGACCACAACCCGGAACAGGTCTGGGAGAACAGCTGGGTCCGGTTCCCCAGGCGGACCCTGACCCGTTCGGCGGACGCCCTTCTCGAACAGGACCTGCAGGCCGACAAGAGCGAACCCGAAAGTCCGAGGCGCAGCGATTACAAAACCTTTCTCATTTCCTCGAACGGGGAAAATTACGTACGCATCCCCATAAGTTATCTTCTCAAGCTGGCTCTAGCGGACATGATAGGAGCCGAAACGGTTCCGGATGCCGTCAAGGCGCTCGGAGAACGGTTTCTGGCCCACTTCCTGAGCGACAACACCTCCCCGGAGACCTTTTCCTTCTACCCGGCGCCCGGCGGCCGAGTCGGCATTGGAAACGCCGCAGCCAGAGAAACTGCCCAACGGTTTCTCCTGTGTCAGATCCTGGTTTCCTGGGCCAACACCAAATTCGAACTCAACGCCCACGGCCAGCATGCCATAGTCTACTTCGCGCCCAATGCTCCTGTCCGGCAAAAAGAACTGAACACCCTGATTCCGGACTCCTTCTACCGCAGGCTTTTCATGTCGCCCTGTCTTTCGGGGTGGGACCGGGGCGAAGAAAAGCATGCCTATATGGGACTGTGCCACCGGGTCCTGTCCCGAAGCCAGCTGAATACCATCGCCAAGCTCAAGGAGGCGGGCATCATCACCAGCAACCTGGTCACCCTGCCCAACACCTCCAACACCTGCCTGGCAAACAACGGAACCCACATCAGCCTGGGGAGCAGCAGACTGACCCGACTGCACAAGAACCGTGGGTCCGGGTTTGGGCCGGCCGAAGAAAAACACCTCGGAGACCTGAGCATCAAAATCATCGAGCATTTCCTGCCCCTGTTTGCCGGCACGTATTCCGCGGCCCCGTACCGAATGGACTTTCAGGATTTTCATCCGGAAAAGGCACTGGGATTTCTCCCCCACGAACTGGATTTCACCCACCTGCGCATGATCTGGAGACGGTGGAAAAAAAAGGCGTCCCTGAACCTGTTCGGCCATCGCCTGACCCCTTTTGGTCCCGAAATTCTGGACAAGACCCTGAGCAGGGTATTGGGACTCAAGGGAGATTTCATACCCGATTTCAGGCTCATCGACTACCTGACCACCCTCATGAGCACCTATCAGAGTCCGGCTCTGGACGGCACCCTGCACAACGACGATCGCCTCAAGCAGGACCTGACAGATATGGGCGTATTTCACTCCTCCATGTCCACCTATCTGCTCTACAAATTGCGCAGATTCGAAACCATGGGGTTTTCCGGGTTCGAGGGGCGGTACTACAGTCAGTTTCCATCCCTTGTCAGGGACATGGTCCCGGCCGTTGAGCTGCAGAACCTGCTTTCCGCTCTCGCCTACAAATACCTGCTCACCGGACAGATCACCCACAGGGACATCCCCGACGACCCCACCATTGAAAGTGAGCGGCGCCAGATCTTTTTCGGCTCCGCCCTGGGTATTCCCACTTTCTATGTCTGGAAACGAACGAAAAACAAATTTCTGCGCCGGATTCTCAAGAAAACGGATCGGATCCGGAGCAGTCGTCGATACAAGGGGTATTTCCGGATCTACAACCGGGAATACCGCACCGCTCTGATTCGGCTCATCCGGGAAGACGGCGCGGATCTGGTGGAAAATCTGGGCATGGGCACAACTCTCCAGGACCTGAAACACCGCCTCGCACATCCGGAGGCTCAGGCCTCGGGCAGATTGACTGCAGCCATTATGGACCGGACCGGGGCCGGGCACCCCCTGAAGCTCAACGGGGAACAATTCAACGCTGCCGCGGAACATTACTATCGAAACGACCTGCGCAAAACATACCTTAAAGAGGCCATGCAGTTCTTCCTTGAGGATTGCAAAACCGTGGAGGCTTTCGGATGTCTGCCGGAAAAGTTTTGCCATACCGGGCTGCACCGGTTGCTCGAAGGAGCAAACATCGTCGAGTATATCAGCCGCATCAGAGGCGACATGGTCGAAGACCGTCTCCCGCTGGCCGAGCTTGAAAAGACCGGGCACCTGCTGCTTCTGGTCATCGGCATGCACCTGAACAATTCCATCAAACCAAGCCACAAGGAACACGCCAATGCGTCAACCACTCCGGCACCAGTACATCTCCCGGACCAGTTCCTCTCCCCGGACCGAGCCTCTGTTCTGTGACCGAATCATCTCCTATCTCTATTCCAGGGTGCGGGAAAACTGCCCGGCCATGTTCAGGGCCGTGACCTCGGCACGGACCTCCTCGCTGCTCGGATTTCTGAACTACGATCTTCCCCTGGGAGGAAGGCTGACCGGAGGGGAGCGCCTGATGCGCACCATGGGCATCGATCTGGAAGAATGCGTGCTCCCGGCCCGGTCCTACACCACCCCCAGGGCCGTCTTCGAACGCCAGATCCGGTACTGGGAAAAACGTCCCATGCCCGAATCCGTAAAAAGCGTGGTCTCCCCGGCCGATTCCCGCATGCTGGTCGGCTCTCTGGCCCGGGAATCCCACCTGTTTCTCAAGGACAAATTCTTTTCCTATGAGGAACTGCTCGGGACCCGGCACCGGAAATGGATCGAGCGGTTCTCCTGTGGTGATTTCGCTGTTTTTCGGCTCACACCCGAAAAATACCACCACAACCATGTTCCGGTCACCGGAAAGGTGGTGGACATCTACACCATCGACGGGGCCTTCCACTCCTGCAACCCGTCCGCGGTCATCGCCGAATGCACCCCGTTTTCCAAAAACAGACGGGTTGTGACCATACTTGATACAGACATCCCCGGCGGTACCGGATGCGGGCTGGTGGCCATGGTCGAAGTGGTGGCCCTGATGATCGGACAGATCGTGCAGTGCTACAGTGAAACGGGTTACGAAAACCCGCTGGATGTCCGGCCTCAGATGATCCTGCGCAAGGGGCAGCCCAAAAGTCTGTACCGCCCCGGCAGTTCCCTGGACATTCTCTTTTTCGAACCCGGCCGCATCACCTTTTCCCCGGACCTTGTGTCCAACCAGCACCGGCTCGATGTGGAAAGCCGATTCTCCCGTTTCTTCGAACAACCCATGGTGGAAACCGACATCCAGGTCCGGGCCGAAATCGCCACGGTCAGCGGACCCGCCTGAGTTTTCGCCGTCCACAACAACCATCCGGCAACGAGTGCAATGCTATGATCAATACCGTATTCATTCTCGTTATGACCCTGGCCCTGACCGGGATGATTTACCTGGGATTCTGGATTCTGCCCGCAGAGCGGTGGCAGATGTTCGGGGCCATCCCGTTACGCAAGAACAGCAACGGAACCTGGCAGGGACTGAACATCACCTGGTACGGGATACTGAACGGGCTCAGCTACACTCTGGCAACGGCCCTGGTTCTCCTGCTGCTCGGCAGCATCCGCCTTCCCCTGACCGTGACCCTGTTTCTGGTCTTCGCCGTGCTCGGCCTGTGCATTCCGGCCTCGAGTATCGTGGCCCGTATCGTCGAAAAGAAAAAACACACCTTCAGCGTGGGTGGAGCAGCCTTCGTGGGCATCCTGGCCACCCCCTGGATCGCCCTGGTCTCCATTCGTCTTCTGGCACCGCCCGATACCGCGGTCATGCCCGTACTGGCCGCCATCAGCATCGCCTACGCCCTGGGGGAGGGGACCGGACGTCTGGCCTGCATCAGCTTCGGCTGCTGCTACGGTCGGGCCGTGCAGGATCTGCCGAAAAAATGGCAATCCCTGTTCTCCTCATTTCACCTCGTGTTTCAAGGCAAGACCAGAAAAATCGCCTATGCCGACAACCTGGACAACACCCCGGTGGTCCCCATTCAGATCATCACTTCCGCCCTGTACTGCTCAGCCGCACTGCTCGGCCTGATTCTGTTTCTCGGCTCGCATTTCACGACCGCTTTTCTGCTGACCCTGATGGTCACCCAGGGATGGCGGTTTCTTTCCGAATTCCTCCGGGCTGACTACCGAGGAGGCGGCAACACCTCCGCGTACCAGAAAATGGGTCTCATATCCATGGGCTATGGGCTGATCCCAGCCATATTCCTCGCCAACGGACCGGCTACGACCCCGAACCTCGCAGCCGGATTCGGACTGCTCTGGACCCCCGGGACCATCCTGTTCCTGCAGGGACTTTTTGTTCTGACCTCATTATACACCGGCCGCAGCGAGGTGACCGGTTCCACATTAGACTTTTACGTTGAACAGTCCCGGGTCTGACCCCTTCCCTCCATACCATCTTCAGGGGCGACCCGCTGGTCGTCCCTCTTTTGATGGTTACCCGCCACAAAACCTCCTTGTCCACGTCCCCGGGCTGTCACATTCGCGCCGTAATATACAGGGATTGTCATCCATCTTTCACCAAGTGGACCCTCATGCCCCCTTTGCGCGCTTTCTTCCCGGCTCTTTTCACAGGCTCCCTTCTTCTGCCGCACCCGGCCCGTTCTCAAGCCGAACATCTCGACGCAGAAATCGCCGGCCTGGTCCACCCCACAAGATCCATCGGTGACGGGTTGATCACATACCTTTCCCAGGCCGGGACAGAAGTGATCATTCTGGCCATTTTCACCATCCTGACCCTGATCGCCCTGATCCGAACCCAGATTCTGCGCAACAGAATCTCCGCCCGATCTCAGGAGCTTCAACTGGCCAACAAGGCCCTCGAGGCAGAGATCCGGGGCAGGCGCCGGGTCCAGCAGGACCTCGACCTGGAGCGAGCCTACTTCTCCCAGCTGTTTGCCAATTCCCCCCAGGCTATCATACTCATCGGCCGGGACGGGGCCATTGTGGATCTGAATGCAGGATTTGAAAAACTCTTCGGGGTAAGCAAAGAGGATCTGGCCCACGGGTTCGACTGGAAAAAGCTGATCCCGGGGGAGTATGTCCAGGAAGCGATCTCCATCCGCAAAACAATTCTAGGCGGAAAACCGCTTATCCGGGAAACGGTTCGGGTTCATAAGCAGGGGTATCCCATTCCGGTCTGTATGACCGGATACCCGGTCCTGCTCCAGGGCAGAATCGAGGCCATATTCTACATCTACTCCGACATCTCCGAACGAAAATCATTTGAAGAACAACTCGTCACCCGGGCCTGCTACGACACCCTGACCGGACTGCCCAACCGGAGTCTGTTCCTGGACCGCCTGAACCGGGCCATCGTCCGCAGAAAACAAAACCAGAATCCATCCTTTGCCGTACTCATGCTCGACCTGGACAGATTCAAAAGGGTCAACGACAGCCTGGGCCACCAGGCAGGGGATGCCCTGCTTGCCGAAATCGGATCCCGCCTGCAACGCTGCGTACGGTCCATGGATACCGTTGCCCGGTTCGGGGGGGACGAATTCGCGATTCTGCTCGAAGACCTCTCCACGGTCCGGGAGATCCTGCCGGTGATCGAACGCATCCAACGCATCATGGATCGTTCCTGCCGGATCGCGAATCGACACATTCATACGAGCACCAGCATCGGGGTCGTTCTCGACGGTTCGCGTTATGACACGGCCGACCCCATGCTTCGGGATGCCGATATCGCCATGTACCGGGCCAAAGATCGCGGCCCGGGAAAGTTCAAGATCTTCAATCAACGGATGCACGTCCGGGCCGAAGAAAGCCTGTATATGGAAAATGCCCTGCGCCAGGCAATGGGTACAGCCCAAATCTCCCTGCATTACCAGCCCATCGTATCCGTAAGCGATGCCTCCATCATCGGATTCGAGGCACTGCTTCGATGGAACCATCCCGAAATCGGCCGGATTGCACCGGACAGGTTCATCCCTCTGGCCGAAGAAACAGGACTGATAATCCAGCTTGGTCAATGGGTTCTGCACGAGGCATGTACAATGCTCGCCAGGTGGCGATCCATGCCGGGTAACGACAGCCTGACCATGAGCGTAAACCTCTCCACCCGCCAGCTGGAACAAAAAGACCTGGTCCCCTTTATTTCACGTCTGCTGTCGACGCACGATCTTCCCGGGTCCGCCCTTAAACTGGAGATCACCGAAAACCTGCTCATGCAGAACAGCCGTGTCTGCCTGGAAAAACTCCAGGAATTAAAAAAACTCGAACTGGACCTGGCTGTGGACGATTTCGGCACCGGGTACTCATCACTGAGCTACCTGCAGCAGTTTCCCGTTGATCAACTGAAGATCGACAGATCTTTTGTGAGCGGACAATCCGCAACAACCAAAGGACGGGAGATTGTCCGGGCCATCATCGACATGGCCAGACATCTGAAACTCAAGGTAGTGGCCGAAGGCGTGGAGGAACAGGACCAGCTCATCAGGTTGCGCGACCAGGGGTGCGATCACGCCCAGGGCTATTTCTTTTCCCGCCCCCTGTGTCAGGAGAAGGCGGAAGGACTTCTGTGCACCCCCGGAGATCACCAGTCCGGGCCCGCCGATCTCGTCGCCCCGCACGGATGACCGTGTCCCGGCCGAACACTGTCACAAGACTTCTACCCCCCTGTCACACTCCTGTAACATTTCATACCTATATACTTGCGTATCGAAAGGCACATTGCTTACAACAACTCTATTTGGAGGAAATTATGAAAAAAGGACTTCTTCTCTCTCTGGCCCTTCTGCTGGCCATGACCTCTGCCGCCTGGGCCAAATCCCTGCAGATCAAAGGCTCCACCACAGTTCTGCCCATCGCCCAGAAAGCTGCTGAAGCGTACATGAAGGAATACCCCGAGGTCTCCATCTCCCTTTCCGGCGGCGGATCGAGCAACGGCATCAAGGCCCTCATCGACGGG
Organism: Desulfomicrobiaceae bacterium; assembly: GCA_041685265.1. Lineage (GTDB taxonomy): Bacteria > Desulfobacterota > Desulfovibrionia > Desulfovibrionales > Desulfomicrobiaceae > JAWLGC01. Next base: position 12,871 of record JAWLGC010000005.1, read on the forward strand.
ACCACCGACATCGCCGACGCCTCCCGGTTCATCAAGGGCAAGGAAGTCAAAAAGGCCGTTGAGAACGGCAACTACCCCGTGCCCTTCGCAGTCGCCTATGACGCCATCGTGCCCATCGTGCACCCCTCCAACCCGGTCGAAAACCTGACCACCGCCCAGCTCAAAGACATCTACATGGGCAAGATCACCAACTGGAAGGACGTAGGCGGTAATGACATGCGCATCGTGGTCATCTCCCGTGACTCCTCCTCCGGTACCTTCGAAACCTGGGAAGGAAAAGTCATGGACAAGGAACGCGTGTTCCCCGCTGCTCAGTTGGTCGCTTCCGCCGGCGCAGTCGACCAGGCCGTGGCCAAAAACAAGTACGCAATCGGCTACAACGGCATCGGCTACCTGAACGACTCCATCAAGGGCCTGACCGTCAACGGCGTCGAGGGTACCAACGAAACCGCCCTGAGCGGCGAGTTCCCCATTTCCCGGCCCCTGTTCATGTTCACCAACGGCTGGCCCAAGGGCGAAACCGCTAAATTCATCCAGTACGTTCTGAACCCCAACAAGGGCCAGAAGGCTGTTGCTGAATCCGGTTACGTTCCCCTGTACTAGTCTCCGGGTGATACCCGTCCGGTAGAAGAGCACAACCACACAGAGGGACCGGTCGAAGCACACCCCTTCGGCCGGTCCCTTCTCATGGATCAACCCCAGCCGGCACCGGACTGCCTCCAGCCCGATGCCACGGATCACGCCATGACCAACTCGCGCCAGAAAAAAGAAAAACTCATTCACTTCGGCTTCTTTTCATTGGCCTCGATTTCCATCCTGATCCTGGCCATGATCATGGTCTTTCTCTTTTCCCAGGGAGTGCCCATCTTCGAGCATGTCAGTGTGATGGACTTTCTGTTCGGAAACTACTGGTATCCCACGTCCGAACCGCCGAACTTCGGAATCTTTCCCCTGCTGATGGCCTCTCTGGCGGTCACCGCCCTGTCCTCGGCCATCGCCATCCCTCTCGGGGTCATGACCGCCATCTACCTGGCCGAGATCGCCTCGCCCCGAATGCGCAATTTCACCAAACCCCTGGTGGAACTTCTGGCCGCCCTGCCCTCCGTGGTTATCGGCTTTTTCGGGATGGTCATCGTGGCCCCGTTTCTTCTTGAGACCCTGGACCTGTACTCCGGGCTGAACCTGTTCAATGCCTCGCTCATGCTCGCGTTCATGTCCGTACCGACCATCTGCTCCATCTCCGAAGATGCCATCTACTCGGTCCCGGAAGAACTGCGCGAAGCCTCGCTGGGGCTCGGGGCCACGCACTGGCAGACCATCTGCAGGGTGGTCATTCCGGCCTCCCTGTCCGGGATCTCCACGGCCATTATCCTGGGCATGTCCCGGGCCATCGGAGAAACCATGGTCGTGCTCATGGTCGCAGGCGGCGCAGGCCTGATCCCCTCGTCCATTTTTGATCCGGTCCGGCCCATGCCGGCCAGTATCGCCGCGGAAATGGCCGAAGCGCCCTTTCACAGCGAACACTACTACGCCCTGTTCGGCATCGGTCTGGTGCTGTTCATCTTCACCTTTCTGTTCAACCTGGTGGCAGATTACATCGCCAACAAGCACTCCCAGGTCGGCGCAGCCACCCTGTAGCGACCGGACGGATCGAGGAATACATGCTATCCACCACATCCACGCAGCGTAAAGTCATCCAGACCATGATGTTCACCCTGCTCAGGGGAGCCGTGCTCATCAACGGTCTGGCCCTGGCCATCATCGTCTTTTTTTTGCTCAAGAACGGCATCGGGGCAATCAGCTGGGAATTTCTGACCGCCAAACCGTATGATTCCATGACCAAGGGCGGAATTTTCCCCTGCATCGTGGGCACCCTGATCCTCGGTGTCGGATCCATGCTCGTGGCCTTTCCCCTCGGGGTGGCCTCGGCCATCTATCTGCAGGAATACGCCCGGCCCGGAAAAACCGTGCGTATCATCCGCCTCGGCATCAACAACCTGGCCGGAGTCCCGTCCGTTGTCTTCGGGCTGTTCGGTCTGGCCTTTTTTGTGACCTGGTGCGGATTCGGAGTATCCATACTGTCCGGAATACTGACCCTCGGCTTTCTGACCCTTCCGGTCATCATCGGTACAGCCGAGGAATCCCTCCGGTCCGTTCCCCAGACATATCGGGAAGCCTCGCTGGGACTCGGGGCGACCAAGTGGCAGACCATATCCAGGGTCGTGCTGCCGACTGCTTTGCCCGGCATGCTCACCGGTTCAATTCTCGGCCTGTCCAGAGCCGCCGGGGAGACTGCAGCCATCATGTTCACCGCCTCTGTATTTTTCTCTCCGAAAATGCCGACTTCCATTTTTAGTGATGTAATGGCACTTCCGTATCATATTTATGTCCTGGCCACGGCCGGAACCGACATCGAAGAGACTCGGCCGCTGCAATACGGAACAGCCCTGGTGCTCATCACCCTGGTCTTCGGGATGAACCTGCTGGCCATCTGGTACCGGGCCCGGATTCAGAAAAAAAGACGTTAACCACAACCAAGACACACATGAAACGTATCCTTGTCATCGAAGACGAACCCGATATCGCCGACCTGCTCGCGTTCAACCTGAAGGCCGAAGGATTTACCCCTCTCGTGGCCCGAGAGGGAGAGAAAGGGCTGAAGATGGCGCTGAACGAAAAACCGGATCTCATTCTGCTGGACCTCATGCTTCCCGGAATCAGCGGCACGGACCTGTGCAAACAGATCAAGGGCAATCCCGGGAGCAACCATATTCCGATCATCATGCTTACGGCCAAGAGTGAAGAAATAGACCGCATACTCGGCTTCGAACTCGGTGCGGATGACTATGTGCTCAAACCCTTCAGCCCGCGGGAACTCCTTCTGCGTATCAAAGCCGTGCTGAAACGAAGCTCCGGAGCCACACCGGCCCTGAAGCAGTGGGAAAAGGAGGGCCTGCTGGCCGATTTCGACTCCTATACCCTGACCGTGGACGGGGAGGACGCACATCTGACTCCAACGGAATTCAATCTGTTCGCCGAATTCGTCAAAAACCAGGGCAAGGTCCTCAGCCGGGAAAAACTGCTCGTCAATGCCTGGGGGTACGACTACGAAGGGTACAGCAGAACCGTGGACACCCATATCAGACGGCTGCGCAAAAAACTCGGACCGTATTCCCCGCTGCTGGAAACCGTCCGCGGTATCGGCTACCGCCTCAAGGCGTAACAGGCACCTCACCCGTACAATATACCTGTAAAAGGAGCGGGACATGACAAGCGCATCCTCCCTCAAAGTACGACTTCTGCTTGCCTTCGGGGTGGTCCTGATCCTGGCCGTAGCGGGTCCGGGACTCTATTTCGGCAAGATGATCACTGAGGAAAGCCGCACAGAAGCCGCGACAAGTATCACCCGCGAACTACACACGATCCACTGGACGCTGAAACACCTGAACGCTCCGGCCTCGCTGCCGACCCTGAGCAGCACCATCAACGACCTGGCCCGGGCGTCCGGAGTGCGTATCACCTTTATCGAAAACACGGGGCGGGTAACCCTTGATTCGGCTACGCCCCTTGGAAGCATCGACACCCTGGACAACCATGCCTCCAGGCCCGAAGTGAGCGCCGCCAGAAGAAACGGGACCGGAACCAGCATCCGCCACAGCGGGACGCTGGATTCCTCCCTGGTTTACGCGGCCGTGCAGGCCCCGGCTCTCCCGGGCCTGCCTCCCGGCATCCTGCGCATCGCCGCTCCCTATGCCCGAACCGAGGCCTTTGCCAAACGATTGTACGGAAACACCCCGCTGGTTCTCGGGGTGACGTTCTGCCTCGGTTTTATCCTGTTCTCTCTGGTTCTACGAAACATGAACCGGTCCCTGCAGGCCATTGTCACCGTGGCCGGAGAACTGGGCCAGGGGGCCCAGGGCAAGCGCATACGGGTTTCACCGGCCCGCGAATTCGACCCCCTGGTCTCGGCCTTTAATCAGATGGCAAAACGGATCGAGCACAATATCGCCACCATCACGACCCAGAAAAAGGAATCCGAAGCCATTTTGAACGGGATGCGGGCCGGAGTCATGGTCGTGGACGGGGAAGGAAAGATTCTGCGCGGCAACTACGCCCTTGAAGAAATTTTTCCCGGCATCCATGCCTTTGCCGGCAAAAACCCGCTCGAGGCCGTGCTCATCACCCAGCTGCAGCACATTTGCGAACAGGCACTGCACAACAGAGAACGGGGGGACTTTTCCCAGATCTCGACCCAGATCGAAGTCGGCTCGGGCCGATATTTCGAAGTCAGTGTGGTCCCGGTACAGGGAGAAAAAACCCTGGGCGCGATCCTGGTCTTTCATGACATCACGGAAATCAAGCGGGTCGAAAAGATCAGGCGGGACTTCGTGGCCAATGTATCCCATGAACTGCGTACCCCGCTGACTTCGATCAAGGGATACTCGGAAACCCTGCTGTCCATGCCCGCTCTGCGCGATGGGCAGGAAGGCAGCTTTCTGAACATCATCCTGCGCAACGCCAACAATATGAACAAGATGCTCGACGAGCTCCTGCAGCTTTCCCGCATCGAGGCCAGACGAGACGCCATCGACCTGCGGCCCGTTGACGTCCCGGCCTCCATCTACAGCGCATGGAAGAGCTGCGAGCACATCATCACGGAAAAAAACATCAGCTATGAAAATCTGACTCCCCGCGATCTTTCAAAAATCAAGGCCAATTCCGAACAAGCGGTTCAGGTTTTTCGCAATATTCTGGAAAACGCCGTCAAGTACGTCGCAGAGGAAACCGGAACCATCTCGGTCCGGGCCGAGGAGGATGCCGAGTCGGTCACCGTCACCGTTACAGACAACGGCCCCGGCATCCCCGAGGAAGATCAGAGTCGAATATTCGAACGCTTTTACAGGGTGGAAAAACACCGTAACAGCAAAATCTCCGGAACGGGGCTGGGCCTGGCCATCTGCAGGCACATTCTCCTCAACCATGGCGGAACTATCAGTGTCGTCAGTCCGGTACCGGAAACCGGAACAGGAAGCAGGTTCGTCATCACCTTTCCCAAGGCAGAATGACCACCCCACCAAACGTCAGCAACCCATGAGACGCATATGATTCAGGACATCAAGATTTCTTCACAGCATCTCGATTTTTACTATTCCGACTTCCACGCCCTGCACGACATCACCATGGACTTCTATGTCAATCAGGCCACGGCCCTCATCGGACCTTCCGGATGCGGAAAATCAACCTTTCTGCGCTGCATCAACCGCATGAACGACCTCATCCCCGGCACCCGGGTGGAAGGGGCCCTTGTTCTGGACGGCAGCAACATCTACGATCCCGGGGTGGACGTCGTTGAACTGCGCCGAAGTGTGGGAATGGTTTTTCAAAAGCCCAACCCGTTTCCAAAAACCATTTTCGAGAATGTCGCCTACGGGCTGCGGGTCAACGGGGTCACGGACAAGGAATACATCGCCGAACGGGTGGAGGAGAGCATCAAGCTTTCCGCCCTGTGGACAGAGGTCAAAGACAGACTGCACCAGTCCGCACTCGGACTGTCCGGCGGGCAGCAGCAACGGTTATGCATCGCCCGGGCCCTGGCCGTTGAGCCCGAAGTGCTGCTCATGGATGAGCCGGCCTCTGCCCTTGATCCCATCGCCACCCAGAAGATCGAAGAACTGATTCACGAGCTCAAAAAGCAGTTCACCATCGTCATCGTCACCCACTCGATGCAGCAGGCTGCCCGTGTTTCAGACCGAACCGCTTTTTTCTACATGGGCAAGCTGATCGAGGTCGGACAGACAGACAAGGTTTTCACCCGTCCGGAACAGAAACAGACCGAGGACTACATTACCGGCAGATTCGGTTAAACGTACACCAGGGAAGTCCCCCTGTTTCAGATCCGATCATACTTTTTTTCATAACGAGGTAACAACAATGCAGTTCCACTTAGAGGAAGAGCTGAACCAGCTCAAGCTGAAGGCCCTGAGCATGGCCGCGAACACGGAACAGATCATCCGCAAGTCCATCCGGGCCTACGAAAAACGGGATGAGTTTCTGGCCGAGCAGGTCATCGACAGTGATGCGGAGATCAACAAGCAGGAAGTCGAAATCGATGAAATGAGCCTCCGCCTCCTGGCCCTGGAAGGACCGGTGGCCAGCGACCTGCGATTCATCCTCGGCACCACGCGAATCAGCGTGGATCTTGAACGCATCGCCGACGAGGCCGTGAACATGGCGGAACGATCCATGCTTCTCAGTTCCCGTCCGGTCCTTCCCTTCAGAGAAGAGGTTGTCGACATGGCCGAAAAGGCCCTGGCCATGTTCAAGGAGGCTGTGCGGGCCTATGCCTCGGGCGACGCGGAGCTGGCCCTGTCCGTATGCAAAATGGATTCGGACGTGGACATGCTCAACCATAAAAACGTGCGCAACATTATCGAGCACATGATCAAGGAGACCCCGGCCATCGAGCGGTCGGTGCACACCATCATCCTTGTCCGGCGCATCGAACGTATCGCGGACCTGGCCACGAATATCGCGGAATCCGTTGTGTTCATGGTCCGAGGGGTAAACATCAAGCACCAGAGTTTTTTCGATACCCGGAACTGATTATCCAAAAGATCCGATTCCGACTGCAATGATCCCCGGGCGGCAACGTCCGGGGATCATTTCATTTCAACCCCTCCACCTTGACCCGGACCACTCCGGTCTCGGTCATCTCCAGCAGTTCCGCCGCTCCCAGAGAGAGGTCGATGATCCGCCCGTCCCCGCGATGAAACGGCCCCCGGTCGTTGATGCGCACGATGGTCGAGGTTCCCGTATCAAGCCTGGTGACCCGGACCAGAGAGCCAAAGGGAAGCGTCTTGTGCGCAGCGGTCATGGCGTTGCAGTTATAGGGCTCGCCGCTGGCAGTCCTGCGCTGGGAACAGTCGGTCCAGGTTGCCAGTCCGTAGTCCGCGTACCCCACGGCGGAATCCCGCACCGTATACCGTTTGGATCCCATTCTGTAGCTCGGTTCGGGCATGGCCACTCCCGACCCGATCTCCTGTTTGCCGCAAGCCGACAAGGCAGGAAGCAGAAACAGGCAGAACACGACGAACAGGCCCTTCCCGATTCCCGAGAGGGACGGTTTGCAGTTCATGAGATGCTCCTTGTTGAAGATTGACCGAAAATTGGCCGGAAAAAGGATACCGCTCCTTTTATCGGGAGGCAAATACAACGGCCCGGGACAGGAGATTTTGAGGAAATTCGAAAAAAAATGCAAAAAGGGGGTTGCCAACGAAAACGATTTTCCCTAGATACCCTCTTCGTCGGTTGCGGTGCCGAGGTAGCTCAGTCGGTAGAGCAGGGGACTGAAAATCCCCGTGTCGGCAGTTCGATTCTGTCCCTCGGCACCATCCACGGCATTGAAGACGCTTTGCCCCTTGCGGGACAGAGCGTTTTTTTGTGCCCTGAAACCGGGAGACAAATTTTTCTTGCCATCCTTCTCGCTTTTCCCTAAAAGCCAATTTCGTCGGTTGCGGTGCCGAGGTAGCTCAGTCGGTAGAGCAGGGGACTGAAAATCCCCGTGTCGGCAGTTCGATTCTGTCCCTCGGCACCATTGACACGACCTGTACAGGCCGGACAGCAGAACTGCTGTTTCGGCCTTTTTCTTTTCATTCCGTTTGAACATCCCTTCCTTTTCGGATACCCTCCACCGCATACAGTCCATTTCCCCGCTCCGACCGATTCCCTCAGGAGGCCCCATGCCCATCCGAACCAAAAATCATTTCAATCTCCTTTGCGACATCAGCGACCTCGCCACCCTGCTGACCGGAACCGGCGACATCTCCGCCTTTCTGCAGCAGAGCGTCGAAATGGTGGCTACGGCCCTGCACGTGCCGGTCTGCTCCATCTATCTGTTTGACGAAGAGAGAAACGAGCTGGTCCTCACGTCAACCACCGGGCTCAATCCGGCCTCCGTGAACAACGTCCGCATGCAGCCCGGCGAAGGTCTTGTCGGCCTGTGTCTGGAACAGCTTCGCCCGGTCCGGGAAGGAGATGCCTTCCGATCATCCCATTTTAAATATTTCGAAATCACCGGAGAAGACCCCTATGCCTCCTTCCTTGGCGTGCCCATCCGCCGCGGAAGAGAACGGATCGGGGTTCTGGCAGTCCAGCATCACGACAAAGACATATTCGGGCCGGTGGATGTCCGGGCCCTGCGGGCTCTTGCCTCACAGCTTGCGGGCCCCATCGAAAATGCCCGACTGCTCATCTCTCTGCACGCCCGGGAAGCCCTGGGCCAGGAAGGACTTTCCGATACTGTTCCCAGCTTTTTCAAAGGCAGACCGGTCTCTCCGGGCTGGGCCGAGGCTCCGGCCCTGATCCTGGAAAAAAACCGGGATTTTCTGACCACGGGCTATGCGGACCCCGACATCTCCTGGACCGAGAAGGATTTCGAGGACGCCCTGCAGCTCACGGGGGTGCAACTCAAGGCGTTGCAGGAAAAATTTTCCGAACGCCTTCCGGAAAGCGCCTCCCTGATTTTCACCACCCACTTCATGATGCTCCGGGACAAAAAATTCGTGGACAAAATCCGGGAAGGCCTGGGCAGGGGGTTGACGCCGCCCCAGGCGGTCCGGGCCGTTGCCAGGCACTACATCTCGATCTTTCAGGCCAGTCCCAACGAATACATCCGGGAAAAGGCCACCGACCTCGAAGACCTCTGTTCCAGACTGCTTGCCAATCTGCTGAACCGCTCCGAACCATCCTCTGTCCGGGGAGGAGAACGGATCGTGGTGGCCCGGGAACTCTATCCCTCGGAACTGCTGAAACTGGTTTCGGACAATGTCAGCGGCATCGTGCTGGTCAGCGGGGGGCCCAGTTCCCACGTGGCCATCCTGGCCAAGTCGCTGCGCGTCCCCATGCTCATTGTCGAGCAACCGGCCCTGCTTTCCCTGCCCCGTGAGACCCGGCTCCTCCTTGACTGCGAGGCAGGCACCCTGGTTGCCGACCCATCCCTTGAAGTCCTTGAAAAATTCCGGACGCGGGTCTCCACCCAGAAAAGCGCGGAATCCTGGGCCCAGTCCATGCAGGACACGACACGGACTGCCGACGGTACCCGGGTCAGACTTCTGGCCAACATCAATCTCCTTTCCCAGATCGAACTGGCCCAACAGCTCAAGGCCGAAGGGATCGGATTGTACCGGACCGAATTTCCCTTCCTGATCCGCTCGGGCTTTCCATCGGAGACCGAACAATTTCTCATCTATGACCGCGTGTGCCGCTCCATGCAGGACAGCCCGGTCACCTTCAGAACCCTGGATATCGGTGGCGACAAGCTTCTGCCCAGCTCCCATCCGGCCGGAGAACGCAACCCTGAACTGGGGTTGCGCTCCATTCGATTTTCCATGCGCCACCCCCACCTGTTCGAAGTCCAACTGCGGGCTATCCTGCGGGCCGGGGTAGACGCTGAAAAACTGCGGATCATGTTTCCCATGATTTCCTCTCTGGACGAATTCCGCTCGGCCAAAGCAATGGTCATGAACTGCATTGCGGCCCTGCAGGACGAAGGCGTGCCGTGCCGGGAGAATCCGGCCATCGGGATGATGGTCGAGCTTCCGGCGGTCCTGGAAACCATGGAGGAGTTTGCCGGGGAGGCCCATTTCTTCTCCATCGGCTCCAATGATTTCATCCAGTACCTTCTGGCCGCGGACCGAACCAACAGCGATGTCGAAACCTACTACGAGGCGAGACATCCGGCCGTGCTGCGGGGGCTGGCAAACATCGTACGCACGGCCCGGGCCTTCAGCCGGGAAGTGTCCATCTGCGGCGACCTGGCCACGTCCGACACCTTTCTCCCTTTTCTGCTCGGCATCGGACTGCGCTCCTTCAGCCTGGATCCACAGTTTCTGCCCGCGGTACAGCGGCGCATCGGGGAGTTGGACCTGGACCGATGTACCGCATTCGCCGAGGAGGCCCTGACGCAGTCGACCATTGCCGGGGCCGTGGACGTATTTGATCGTTTCAACGCATCCCGGAACAACACCCCGCTTCCGGCATCCAAAGGAGGTCCCACCTGAATCTGATCTGGCCCCTCACCATCTTCGGCTTTCTGCTTGGCGGCATAATCTGCGCGCTGCTGTTCCTGGTCGCCCGCCGCAACGGACGAAAAAAGTGATCACGGAAAGAATACTCCCATGATTCCGGTGTCAAAATATCCCTATTGACTTTCGAGTTGCCCATGTCTAGGTGGGCGCCTCACCAATCGGAAATCGCAGGGAGCGGATCGGCCGCGACCCGCTCCCGACCTGATTGCCGGCGAATCGGACTGCTCCCCATGGAGGATAGTGCATGTTGAAAAAAGGAACTTTGGAACGGTGGACCACAGAGGATGCCGTCGACGAATACGGCATCCGCAACTGGGGCAACGGATATTTCGACATCGCCGACAACGGCGATGTGGTCATCACCCCCAACGGTTCCCACAAACCCACTTCGGTCAGCATCCCCAGAATCATTCAGGGGCTGAAGGCCAGGGGCATGGACATGCCGGTGCTGCTGCGCATCGAAAACATCCTGGACAGCCAGATCACCAATCTGCACGCCAGTTTTCACCAAGCCATCGAGGAACATGAATACAGGGGCGCGTTCCGGGGGGTGTACCCCATCAAGGTCAACCAGCAGCAGCAGGTCGTGGAGGAGGTCACCAAATTCGGGGCCAGCATGCACCACGGGCTGGAAGCGGGCAGCAAAGCCGAACTCATCGCGGCCCTGTCTCTGCTCAAGGATCCGGAAGCCTGCCTGATCTGCAACGGGTACAAGGATGAAGAGTTCATCGACATCGGGTTGTATGCCCGCAAGATGGGGTATAAAATTTTTTTCGTAGTGGAAATCCCCAGCGAACTCTCCATGATCCTGGCCCGGGCCCGGGCCCTGAATATCACCCCCCTTCTCGGGGTTCGCATGAAGCTCTCCACCCGGGCCGGAGGACATTGGACCGAGTCCGGCGGGGACCAGTCCATTTTCGGCCTGAACACCACCCAGCTGGTGGACGTGGTGGACCGCCTCCGCGAAGAGGGCATGCTCGACTGCCTGCAGCTCCTGCACTACCATCTCGGTTCCCAGATCCCGAACATCCGGGACATCCGTTCGGCCGTATTCGAGGCCTGCCGGGTCTATGCCGGGCTGGTGGACGAGGGTGCGCCCATGGAATATCTGGACCTGGGAGGTGGGCTGGCCGTGGACTATGACGGCACGCACACCAATTTCATGAACAGCCGCAACTATTCGGTGCAGGAATACTGCGCGGACATCGTGGAAGCGATCATGGCCACTCTGGATGAACGGGACATCCCCCACCCGACCATCATCACCGAGTCGGGCCGGGCCACGGTGGCCTACTATTCGGTTCTCCTGTTCAACATTCTGGACGTAAGCCGGTTTGAAACCCGCCCTCTGCCCGATCCCTTTCCAGAGGACGCCCCGGAAATGATCGGCAACCTGATGGAAGTCCTTCGGTCCATCAACCTGCGCAACCTGCAGGAGTGCTACAACGACGCCATCTACTACCGGGACGAGGTCCGGCAGCTGTTCAAGCACGGGACCATCTCCCTGCGGGACCGGTCCCTGGGGGAGACCATCTTCTGGCACATCGTCAAGGCCATTGTCCGGGACACCAAAAAACTCAAGCATGTCCCCAAGGATCTCACGGACCTGGAAAACGTCCTGGCCGACACCTATTACGGCAATTTCAGCGTGTTCCAGTCCGTGCCCGATGCCTGGGCCATCGACCACCTCTTTCCGATCATGCCCGTGCATCGGCTGACCGAAGAGCCCCGGCGACCGGCCATCCTGGCCGACATCACCTGCGACTGCGACGGCAAAATCGACAAGTTCATCGACCTGCACGGCATGCGCCGGACCCTGCCGCTGCACGACCTCAAGGACGATGAGGAGTACTATCTGGGCGTGTTTCTGGTGGGAGCCTACCAGGAGACCCTCGGCGACCTGCACAACCTGCTCGGCGACACCAATGTTGTCTCCATTCGAATATGGGACGACGATCAGTTTGACGTGGTCCGGGAGATCGAGGGCGACTCCGTGGCCGATGTCCTCAACTACGTGGAATACGACCCCAAGGCGACCCTGATCCGGTTCCGGGAGATGGCCGAGCAATCGGTACGGGACGGCAGGATCACGGTCGAGGAACGGTATAGGATCGTCAAGGCCTATGAGGACGGCCTGCGCGGCTACACCTATTTTGAACGATAATCGAGACCCTGTGGATTAAACGGATTAAAACGGGAGTATCGGGGACGGCATTCTCTTGTCGGAGCGCGGATGCCGCGCCGCATCCCGATACCCCCCCATGATCCCGTTGCGTACAATCCCTGACAACAACCAATCCAAGCCCCTTCTTCACCGGAGGAAAGCATCATGTCCAAAGTTCTGATCATCGGCGCCGGAGGCGTCGGCCAGGTGGTGGCCCACAAATGCGCCCAGGTCCCGGAAGTGTTCTCGGAAATCTGTCTGGCCAGCCGGACCAGATCCAAATGCGACGCCATCGCGGCTCAACTCGATCGCCCCATCCGCACCGCATCTCTTGACGCGGACAACGTGGCCGAAACCGTGGCCCTGATCCGGGACTTCCGGCCGGAGATGGTCATCAACGTGGCCCTGCCCTACCAGGATCTGGCCATCATGGACGCCTGCCTGGAGACCGGCGTACACTACCTGGACACGGCCAATTACGAACCCCCGGAAGAGGCCAGGTTCGAATACAAATGGCAGTGGGAGTACCAGGACCGGTTCAGAGAAAAAGGCCTCATGGCTCTGCTCGGATCAGGGTTCGATCCCGGAGTGACCAACGTGTTCTGCGCCCATGCCCAGAAACACCATTTCGATGAAATCCACGAACTGGACATCATCGACTGCAACGCCGGGGATCACGGCAGACCCTTTGCCACCAACTTCAACCCGGAGATCAACATCCGGGAGGTCACGGCCCGGGGACGATACTGGGAGCGGGGCGAATGGGTGGAGACCGATCCCCTGGCCTGGTCCATGACCTATGACTTTCCCGAAGGGATCGGCCCCAGAAAGTGCTACCTCCTGTACCACGAGGAGCTCGAATCCCTGGCCCTTAATCTCAAGGGACTGAAGCGGGCCCGATTCTGGATGACTTTTTCCGAGGCGTACCTGAAGCACCTGGAGGTCCTCGGAAACGTGGGCATGACCCGTATCGATCCCGTTCAGTTCCAGGGACAGCAGATCGTGCCCATCCAGTTTTTAAAGGCCCTGCTCCCCGACCCCGCCTCCCTGGGACCGACCACCAAGGGGCGGACCTGTATCGGGTGCCGGATGAAGGGCATCAAAAACGGCCGGGAAAAAGAATACTACGTCTACAACATCTGCGATCACCAGGAGTGCTACCGGGAAGTGCAGGCCCAGGCAGTCTCCTACACCACGGGTGTTCCGGCCATGATCGGAGCCATGCTCATGCTCACCGGCAAGTGGACCGGCAAAGGGGTGTTCAACATGGAGCAGCTCGACCCGGATCCGTTCATGGAACACCTCAACCGGTACGGCCTCCCATGGACCGAAACGATACTTTCCGAAAAATAAAGGACCGCGTCCCTACGCCCTCCTTTGTGGTCGACCTGGGCACCCTCCGGCGCAATCTGGCGGTTCTTGAAACGGTCAAAAAACGAACCGGGTGCCGTATCCTTCTGGCCCAGAAAGGATTCGCCATGTTTGCGGTCTACCCCCTGCTGGCACGGGTCCTGGACGGGACCTGTGCCAGTTCGCCTCACGAGGCCAGACTGGGGCGGGAGGAATTCGGGGGTGAGGTGCATGCCTTCGCCGCCGCCTACGGCGAACCGGACATCCGGGAGTTGACCGGAACCTGCGACCACATCGTGTTCAACTCCTTCGAACAATGGACCCGGTTCCGGGACCCGGTCCTCGGTGCGGACCGGACCATCCGGTGCGGACTGCGCATCAACCCGGAGCACTCGGAAGGGGCCGTGCCCATCTATGACCCCTGTTCCCCCGGCTCCCGGCTGGGTATCCGGCGCCAGGATTTTCAGGCGAAGGACCTGGACGGGATCTCCGGCCTGCACTTCCACACCCTGTGCGAGCAGAATGCCGACGCCCTGGACCGGACCCTGGCCGTGGTGGAGAAAAAGTTCGGGAACATCATGCACCGCATGCAGTGGATCAACTTCGGGGGAGGGCACCACATCACCCGCGAGGACTACGACATCGAAACCCTTTGCAGATGCATCGAACATATCCAGCGTACCTACGGCGTCACCGTGTACCTGGAACCCGGCGAAGCCGTGGCCCTGAATGCGGGCGTGCTGGTCACCGAGGTCCTGGACATGGTCCGCAACCGGGGCGAGATCGCCATCCTGGACACCTCGGCTCCGGCCCACATGCCCGACGTGCTTGAAATGCCCTATCGCCCCGAGGTGGTCGACGCGTCCCTGCCCGGAAAAAAGAAATGCACCTGCCGGTTGACCGGATTGTCCTGTCTGGCCGGGGACGTCATCGGAGAGTACTCCTTCGACCACCCTCTGCAGGTGGGGGACCGCCTCCTGTTCCTGGACATGGCCCACTACACCATGGTCAAGACAACCACCTTCAACGGCGTTAAGCTCCCGTCCATCCTGACCTTTGACCCGGACACGGACGAGCTGCAGCTCATCCGGAAATTCGGATACGAGGACTTCAAGGGACGTTTGTCCTGAACCCCGACCCACCAAGGACCACACCCATGCACCCCTATTTTCTGGACTCGGAAATCGAGCAGCCCAGGCCCGAGCAGGCCCTGTTTCACATCATCTGTGCCCCGTACGAACAGACCGTATCCTACGGCGGGGGAACCGGAAAAGGGCCGGCGGCCATCATCGAGGCCTCCCAGCAGCTGGAACTCTTCGACGGATTCTCCATCCCGGCCGACGAAGGAATCCACACCCACCCCCCGCTGGCCTGCACCGGATCCGCCGAGCAGGTCCTGGAGGAGATCCGGGACTGCACAGCCAGAGTGGCCCGATTCGGCAAAGTCCCGGTCCTGCTCGGCGGAGAGCATACCGTGACCTGGGGGGCGCTCAAAGCGCTGCAGGAGATCCACGGCACGTTCGGCGTCGTCCAGTTCGATGCCCACGCCGACCTGAGGGACACATACGAAGGCACCCCCTGGAGCCATGCCTGCGTCATGCACCGGGCCCTGGACCTGGGACTGCCCCTGTTTCAGGTCGGGGTGCGGAGCATGTCCTTTCCTGAAACCGAAGTCAGGACAAGGCACGGGGTAAAATTTGTGGATGGATACGAGCTGGGAACAAAGGGGCTTCCCGAGTCGCTGCTGCCCGGAAATTTTCCGGACAAGATCTACGTAACCTTTGACGTGGACGGTCTCGATCCGAGCGTGATTCCCGGAACAGGAACCCCGGAACCGGGCGGACTGACCTGGTACCAGGCCATGCAGGCCCTGGCCGGGAGCATTGCCGGGAGGACTGTGATCGGGGCGGACGTGGTCGAACTGGCCCCGATCACGGGAGAGCATGTTTCCGACTTCGCCGCAGCCAGACTGGTTTACAATCTCCTTGGAATGATTCAAAGAAATTCAAAAAAGAGCGGGAACAGCTGAAAAACGGGTTACATGAAGAAGGATTTATTGTATTTTATGAAATATTCATGTATGTGCTCTCCCGAGACTGTCCAGAACCGCGACCCGGACCCGGCCGAAGCGACATCGCTTCACGGGTCGATTTTTCCCGTACCGTTTCGGCCTGACCGTGCAAGGAGTTCTCCATGAAAAAATTTCTCTACGGCTTCTTTACCCTGATCAGCTTGATCCTTCGCTTTTGCAACCGATTTCTGTCTACGATCATCATCTTTCTGGTCCTGCTGGCCACCCTGCTGCTGGTCGACTGGACCGCGGACACAGTTTTTCCCTTTGTCCGATCCCTTTTCAGCTGACCCCGCACATCCGGGATACGCGTTCAGGACTCTCCATTGCCGCTGCCTGTAATTCCCAGGCCCGGCAATCGCCCTCTGACGCTTCGGGCGCCGGATTTTACCGGCGCCTTTTTTTTCTTTTTGGCCCGAGGCAGCCTGCCGAATCGGTATGAATACAGCGGGCAGGCAGCGTGCAGCCGATACGGTTTCCCTGCCGGGCATTCCCGAACCGCGTCTTCATCTCCGGCGCACTGCAGACAGTATGCCCGGATCGCCCTGGCAACCACACGTTCGTCCTCACCCGATCCCATCCGGACCGGATGCAGGGGGCACTCCTCATCACAACAGTCTGCGACCCGCGTCCTGCCGTCTCCCTGGCACCACAGGCAGAACCTGCGGGCGGACCGTGCCGCCGATACCCTTTCTTTTGCCATTCCCTTCCCCGTTTGCAGTCCGTTGCAGATCGACAAGACACTGCCGTCCGCTTGTTTTCCGCTGCGATTCGTACAGATTACACCAAAAAAGTCCATAGGGAGCCTCTTTCGAGCTGACTCGAATACTTCGTCAAAAACTGACTCTTCACATCGAACAAAAAAGCCTGGAATTATGGGAGATAAGAGGATTAACGGGAGTATTGCCACAAGACAGTAATCCTGTAACCCTGCGACGAAGAAGCATAATCCTCTTAATCCTTACGTGGGCATCTGCAGAATTACGTCATAAATATGTGCCATCTTTTTCCTTGACAAAACAGATGCCGAAGGAATAGCCACTGAATTCATGCACAACAAGACCCAGAATATCTCTCTTTTTACCTCCTTTGAAACCAGCCTGTTCTGGTTTTTCTGGTATTTTTATTTTAGAGAGACCTGTGGTCTGAAGGGTGCATCATAACGTTTTACAAACAACACAGCACACCCAAAGGGCCGCAGGCGAAAGCCGGCGGCCCTTTTTTTGTACCCGAAGACCGCCGGCAGCCGGACCCGAAACCTCGGAGGATCGGACCATGCATATAGGCAAAAGCATCAGACTGGAACGAATTTTCAACCGGAACACCGGACGAGCCATCATCGTGCCCCTGGACCACGGCACCACTGTCGGCCCCATCTACGGGCTGGTCGATCTTCGGGAGACCGTAAACAAGGTTGCCGAAGGCGGTGCCAACGCGGTGCTCATGCACAAAGGCCTCCCCCGCTGTTCCCACCGCGGTCACGGCAGGGACGTCGGGCTGATCATCCATATCTCCGCCTCCACCTCCCTGTCCCCCTTCCCAAACGCCAAGACCCTTGTAGGTACCGTCGAGGATGCCATCCGCCTCGGTGCGGATGCGGTTTCAGTCCATGTCAATATCGGCGACGAAACCGAGGGACAGATGCTCCATGACCTGGGGGAAGTAGCCTCCAAAACCACCTCCTGGGGTATGCCCCTTCTGGCCATGGTCTACGCCCGCGGGCCCAAAGTGGAAAACGAATACGATCCCGCAGTGGTCGCCCACTGCGCCCGGCTCGGTGAGGAGCTGGGGGCCGACGTGATCAAGGTGGTCTACACCGGAGACAAAGAGTCCTTTGCCAGGGTCACGGACGGATGCTGCGTGCCCGTGGTCATTGCCGGTGGCCCAAAGATGACCTCCGCCCGGGATATCGTCCAGATGGCCCACGACTCCGTAGAGGCAGGCGGAGCCGGATTGTCCATGGGAAGGAACATTTTCCAGGCCGAAAACCCGACCCGGCTGGTGCGGGCCCTGAACGCCGTTGTCCACGAAGATTACGATGTGGAACAGGCCATGGAACTCCTGAGCGGCCCGGACAGATCCAAAACCATCACCATCTAAGCCGGAGAACCAGTATCATGTCCAAAGAAATCCTGTTTCTCTGCTCTCCTTTCGACAAGAATCTGCTCACCCTGGCCCTGGAGTCCGGCGTCGACGGTATCATCACCGACACGGCCCATGTGGACGACGTCCGGGCCCTGGCCCGCTGCCGGGTACTGGACAAAGACGCTTTGACCTGGATCACCCTTGCGGCCAAGGAGGACGAGGAAGCCGCGGTGGAGGCTCTGCAACAGGGCGACCTCGCGATCCTGACCTCGGGATGGGAAATCATCCCGGTGGAAAACATCCTGGCCCAGAGCCCGGACCTGGCCGTGGAGGCCGACTCCCTGGCCCAGGCCAGACTGGCCGCAGGCATTCTGGAGTCCGGAGTAAAAACCGTGGTGGTTCGCCCCGAGGCGGCTGCAGACCTGAAGGACATCGTCAAGGAACTCAAACTGAGCCAGGGGACCTGTGCATTGGAAACCGCCGTCGTCACCGAAGTCCGTCCCGTGGGCATGGGGCACCGGGTCTGCGTGGACACCATGACCCTGATGTCCACGGGCCAGGGAATGCTCGTGGGCAACTCAAGCGCATTCACCTTTCTGGTCCATGCCGAGACCGAGTCCAATCCCTATGTGGCTCCCCGACCGTTTCGCATCAACGCCGGAGGCGTCCACGCCTACACCCAGCTTCCAGGAGACAGGACCACCTACCTCGAGGAACTCGAGGCGGGAAGCGAAGTGCTGATCGTAGGGGCCGACGGCTCCACCACCATGGCCACGGTGGGACGGTGCAAGACGGAAATCCGCCCCATGCTTCTGATCAGGGCCGAGTGCGGCGACCGGCAAGGGACCATTTTTTTGCAGAACGCAGAGACCATCCGGGTGGTTCGGGAATCGGGCGAGCCGGTCAGCGTGGTCACCCTGGAGCCCGGCGATCGTATTCTGTGCCGCACGGACCAGGCCGGACGCCACTTCGGCATGCGCATCACCGAAGAGATCAAGGAATGATGCCATGACCACGACCGCCACCACCGAATCCGTCGCCCGCCTGGCGCGGATCAGGGCCGAAATCGATGCCCTGGACACCTCCCTGGTGCAGATGCTTTCCTCCCGGGCCGCCCTGTCCCGGGAGGTTGGACAAATCAAGGCCGACAGCCGGGAAGCAATCTTCAAGCCATTCCGGGAAAAAGAGGTTCTGGACCGACTGGCCCGGCTGGGGGACGGCACGCTGCCTGAAGAACACCTGCGGGCCATCTACCGGGAGATCCTGTCCTCCTCCAGGCGGCTGCAGCGACCGCAGAAAGTCGCCTTTCTCGGCCCCGTGGGCACTTTTTCCCATTTCGCCGGGATGGAATACCTCGGTCACAGTCTGGAATACGAGCCCAAACGGGACTTCAAGGCGATTTTCTCGGCCGTGGCCGCCCGGGAGGCCGACCTCGGCGTGGTTCCTCTGGAGAACTCCCTGCACGGCAGCGTGGGGCAGAGCCTGGATCTGTTCCTGCGCTTCGAGGTGTTCATCCAGGCCGAAATCTACTGCAAGATCAGCAACAACCTGCTCAGCAGGGAGCGCGACCTATCCTCCATCAAGGTGGTCTACTCCCATGCCCAGCCCCTGGCCCAATGCGCCGAATGGCTGCGCACCAATCTCGGCCACGCCCGGCTCGAGCCGGTGGCGTCCACGGCAGCTGCGGCCCAGCGGGCCGCCGTTGAACCCGGCGCAGCCGCCGTGGGACATCGCAGACTGGCCCCCATGCACGACCTGAACATCCTGGCCGGGGCCATCGAGGACCTGCAGGACAACTGGACCCGATTTCTGATCATCGGCCCCACCCCGCCCATGGAAGGGAACCGGGACAAGACCTCCATCCTGTTCACCCTGCCCGACACCCCCGGAGCACTGGTGAACATCCTCAAGCAGCTGGCCATGGAAGGCATCAACATGAAAAAACTGGAGTCCCGCCCCCTGCGGTCCGAAAAATGGAAATACGTTTTTTTCGCGGACGTGGAGTGCGACCTGAACATGGACCAATACCAGGAGCTGCTGACCAGCCTCAGGAACCAGTGCCACACCCTGCGCGTTCTGGGCAGCTATCCTGCCGGACCGTACCTGGACATGGGGGAGTGAAGGAAACACCATGGAACACGCCAAAATCATCATTCAGGCTCCGGCTTCCAAATCCCAGTCTCACCGGGCCCTGATCGCCGCGGCCCTGGCCGAGGGGACCTCGGAACTGACCAGCGTCCTCAAGAGCCAGGACCTGGAACGGACCCGGGACTGTCTGACCGCCCTGGGCGCAGATATCACGGAACAGGGGAACAGCCTCACGGTCCGCGGGCTGGGCGGCAGTCATCCCCTTGCAGGCCGGGTCGAACTCAGAGTCGGCGAATCCGGGACCACCTGCCGGCTGATCATCGGGGTGGCCGCGGCATTCCCGGGGACCGTGCGGGTCTCGGGTGAAGGACGGATGCACGACCGACCGGTCAGCGACCTGACCGACGCCCTTGCCGCTTTCGGAGCGGAGTTCCTCTTCGAAGAGACGCCGGGCAATCCGCCCCTGGTCATGACCTCGCCCGGTATTCCCGGAGGGGAGACCGCAGTCAGCCTGGAGCAGAGCAGTCAGTACCTGTCCGGCCTGCTTCTGGGTGCTCCTCTGGGCCGGGAGCGGGTCCGGATCACCGTGACCGGAAACAAAGTGGTGTCCTGGCCCTATGTCGCCCTGACCCTGGCCATGATGGAGGAGTTCGGCATCCCGGTTCTGGTGGAAGAACTCCATGGATCCAAGTGGGTTGCCGCAGACTGGAACACCATGACCTCCATCCTGCCGGGCCGGGTCCGGTTCACGGTGGAGCCCGGCACATACCGGGCCCGCACCCATCGCGTTGAAGCAGACTGGAGTAATACCTCCTACTTCGTGGCCGCCGGAGCGATCGGGCCGGAGCCGGTGACCATCCTCGGGGTCAGCCCGAATTCCCTGCAGGGAGACCGGGCCATCGTGGACATCGCCAAAGAGATGGGCGCACGAGTCGAGTGGTCCGACAACGGGCTCACCGTCTCCCCCGGACTGTTGACCGGCTGCACCCTGGACATGGGCGACTGCCCGGATCTGGTCCCCACCGTGGCCACCATGGCCTGTTTTGCACAGGGACAGACCACCATCCGTGGCGTGGCCCACCTGCGGATCAAGGAAAGCGACAGATTGGAAGGGGTCGCCGGCGAACTGCGCAAAACCGGGGCCGCGGTGTCCACTTTTGCCGACGGCATGACCATCACCCCGGCTGCCATGCCAGTCGGACTGGCCCTGAATATCCGGACCCACGACGACCACCGGATGGCCATGTCCATGTCCCTCCTGGAACTGGGTGGCGTAGCCGTACACCTGGACAATCCCGGATGCGTGGCCAAATCCTTTCCCGGATTCTGGCAGGAATGGGAGAGGGTACGGGAAAACATAAAAAGAAAAAGCTGACAACAGGCCCAATCGATCTTAATGAATATCATTACCAGATAAGACAACAAGAGAAAGGCAAGAAATCACATGCTCACCACCGCCACCATCGTCGGCTCCGACGGCAAAATGGGAGCCCTGTTCACCAGACTGCTCACCAGGGCCGGAATGACCGTCCGCGGCCTGGACCGCCCCCTCGCCCCCGAGGCCGTGCGACCGGCCGTGGCCGGAGCCGACCTGGTCGTGCTGGCCGTTCCGGTCCCGGCCATGGACGAGGTCGTGGCCGCGGTGGCCCCGTTCCTGGATCCGTCCACCATTCTGGCGGACATCTGTTCCCTGAAGACCCTCCCGGTCAAGGCCATGTGTTCCGGATTCGCCGGACCGGTGGTCGGAACCCATCCCCTGTTCGGCCCCGAACCCGATCCTGCGGACATGACCTGCTGCCTGACCCCGGGGCGGGACGAACACGTTCTGCCCCTTCTTGAGGAGCTGTTCACCGCCTGCGGCATGACCCTGTTCACGGCCACGGCCGAGGAACACGACCGGGCCATGGCCTACATCCAGGGACTCAATTTCGTAACCACCCTGTCCTACCTGTCCTGTCTGCCCGAGGACGTGGACATCGACCGGTTCCTGACCCCGTCCTTCAAACGGCGGCTGAATGCGGCCAAGACCATGGTCACCCGTGATGCGGCTCTGTTCGCGACCCTGTTTGATTCCAATCCGTACAGCGGAGAGTCCGTGCGCAATTTCCGTTCCTTCCTGAACGTCGCCGCCGGCGGCGATCTCGATCTGCTGACCGAAAAGGCACTCTGGTGGTGGCGTACGCCCGAAAACCAGGGAGGACCTCCAGCGTAACTACATGAAATGCATACAAAAAGCGCCAGAGTCTCCCGGACCTGGCGCTTTTTTTTATCCCCTGTTCACCGCAACCAAACCATGCAAACCTTACAACCTCATTCCGGAGCCCCCATGAATATCACCCTCACCCAGCAGGGAGAATGGCTGCAGGCGGATACCCAGACGCCCATCTCTCTGTACCTGAACCTGGTCGGAGCCAAAAAGGGCATCCTGCTGGAAAGTTCGGAAGTGGACGGGCGACTGGGCAGGTACAGCCTCATCGCCTGGGACTTCAAAATGACCCTGACCGCACGTGACGGCAGGCTGGACATGCACGTAACCGACCCGAGACTCGAGGGCCTGCTCGAGCACCAGGGCGCTGAGTACCTGTCCGGTATCCGGAGCATTCTCAAGGACCTGACCGTCGCACCACCCGAGGACATTTCCGGTCTTCCGCCCATGACCCGCTCCCTGTGCGGTTTTTTCGCCTACAACACCGGCGGCATGTTCGAACCTGCTCTGGCCGAGGTTCTGCCGCCGGATCAGGCCGAGACCACCCTGGTCCTGCCCGGCCAGGTCATCCTGTTCGATCATCTCCACCACCGATGCTGCCATCTCTCCCTGGACGGCAGCAAAATCCGTTTCCGCCCCCGCCCCGGTCAGACCCCGGAGCCGACCTTCGGCCCGGTCACGGCTACCCCGACAAAAGAGGCCTTCATGGACGGT
The DNA here is from genome assembly GCA_041685265.1 of Desulfomicrobiaceae bacterium. GTDB lineage: Bacteria > Desulfobacterota > Desulfovibrionia > Desulfovibrionales > Desulfomicrobiaceae > JAWLGC01. Next base: position 35,634 of record JAWLGC010000005.1, read on the forward strand.
GTGCGCCGGGCGAAAGAACTCATCACCCAGGGTGAAGTCATCCAGATCGTCCTCTCCACCCAGTTCTCAACATCCTTTTCCGGGGACCCTTTTGAACTGTACCGCAGGCTGCGCCAGATCAACCCGTCGCCGTACACGTTTTATATGAACCTTCCGGACATCACCCTGCTCGGCTCATCCCCGGAGCTTATGGTCAAATGCACCGACGGCACCGTGGAGCTGCGCCCCATCGCCGGGACCCGGGTTCGGGGGGCTTCTCCGGCCGAAGACCGAGAACTGGGCGAAGACCTGCTGGCCGACCCCAAGGAACGGGCCGAGCATGTCATGCTCGTAGACCTCGGGCGTAACGACCTGGGGAGGGTGGCCCGCCCGGGGACGGTCAAACTGGATCAATACATGCAAGTGGAGATGTTCTCCCATGTCATGCACCTGACCTCCTACATCTCGGCCCTGGTCCGCCCGGAACTGGACGCCATCGATGTGCTCAAGGCCGCGTTCCCGGCCGGAACCGTGAGCGGGGCTCCCAAAATCCGGGCCATGCAGATCATCGCCGAAAAGGAGACCGTGGATCGCGGGCCCTATGCCGGATGTATAGGCTGGCTGGGACTGGATTCGGACCAGGTCCAGATGGATACCGGAATCACGATCCGGTCCCTGTGGATCAAGGATTCCACCCTGTACTGGCAGTCCGGTGCAGGCATCGTGTTCGATTCCGACCCCGAAAAGGAATGGCAGGAATGCCACAACAAGTCCCGGGCCACGGTCCAGGCCATCAGCCAGAGAGGAGGCACCGATGATTTTGTGCATAGACAACTTTGATTCCTTTACTTTCAACCTGGTTCAGGTTTTTCAGCAACTCGGAACCGATCCTGTTGTCCTTCGTAACAACGACCCCCGAATTCTGGACCTGGCCAGAGACCTGGCTCTCAGCGGCGTGATCATCTCCCCGGGCCCCGGGCACCCCAGGGATGCCGGATTGTGTCTGGAATTTCTGAAACGGCTTCCGCTCCACATCCCGGTCCTCGGGGTCTGCCTGGGACACCAGGTCCTCGGGGTGCATGCCGGAGCCGAGGTGTCCGGGGCCGGCCGGATCATGCACGGCAAGTCCTCACGCATCGAGCATGACGGGCAGGGGCTTTTTGCCGGACTGCCTCAAAACATGGAAGTGGCCCGGTATCATTCCCTTATCGTGCATGGAGACGGGGGCGACATCTTCGAGGTCACCTGCCGGACCGAATCCGGGGAACCCATGGGGCTCCGTTTTCTGGACCGCCCCTGGAGGGGAGTCCAGTTTCATCCGGAATCCATCCTGACCCCCCAGGGGCCCGGTCTCCTGGCCAACTTCCTGAACATGTGCAACGAACCGACCCAGGCCCCTCAACCGGGCCTGCAGGAGACAATATGACCACCATTCATCAGACCCTGAACGACCTCGCCACAGGCAACAACCTGGCTTCCGAACAGAGCCGGGAGATCTTCACCGCCCTGCTGACGGGCCGGCTGACCCCGGCCCAGAGCGGCGCCCTGCTCATGGGGCTGTCCGCCAAAGGGGAAACCCCGGATGAGCTCGGCGCGGCCGTGGACGCGGCCATGTCTCAGGCCCGCCTCGTGCCCGATCTCACCGGCAAGCGCATCGATACCTGCGGCACGGGCGGCGACGGCAAGAAGAGCTTCAACTGCTCGACCGCCGTGGCCCTGTTTCTGGCCGACCTCGGCCACCAGGTGGTCAAGCACGGCAACCGGGCCGTCTCCAGCCAGTGCGGATCGGCCGATGTGGTGGAGAGCCTGGGCTACCCCCTGGTGGACGACCCCGCCCTGGTGGCCGAGGAGCTGCGCAAACGGAACTTCGTGTTTCTGTTCGCCCCCCACTTTCATCCCGCCTTCAAACATGTGGCTCCCATTCGCCAGGAACTCAGGATCCGGACCCTGTTCAACCTCATGGGCCCCCTTCTGAATCCGGCCGAGCCCACCCACCAGATCATCGGCATCCCCAATCCGCAGTTCGCCCCCATGCTGGCCAGGGTCCTGGTCAAGCGCAAGGAACTGACTGCGGCCATCGTACATGGTGCAGGCGGCTTCGACGAAGTCACCCCGTGCGGCACCTCGAGCGTTCTCTACGTGGACCGGGGCAAGACCCGCTCCTGCTTCATCGTTCCCCGGGAGCTCGGTATCTCCCTGTGCAAGCCCGAAGAGCTGATCTGCCCCACCAAAAAAGAGGCCCTGGCCATGCAGACCGCCATCCTGACCGGCAACGCCCCAAAAGCGGTCAAGGACATGGTCGCCCTGAACCTGGGGCTGGCCCTGCACCTCCTGGAAGACGACCTGACCCTCAAAGAGGGCGTGGATCAGGCCCTGGAGGCCCTGAACTGCGGGCTGCGCCGGGGGAGCGAATATGCTGCTTGATCGCTTCGCCGCCGCCAAGGAACCGGAGATCAGCGCTCTCAAGGCCCTCGAAACCATCGGCACCCTGCCCGTTCCCCTGTCCTGCGTGCGCCCTTCTTTTTCAGGGGCGCTGCGGGGCAGGGGCCCGGGGGCCGTCATCGCCGAGTACAAACGGGCCTCCCCGTCCAAAGGCGTCATCAACACAGAGCTCGGTCCCGAAGAGGTCACTGCGGCCTACAAAGCCGGCGGAGCAGCGGCCCTGTCCGTGCTTACCGAAGAGGAGCACTTTGCCGGGTCCCTTGAATACCTGAAGCCGGCTGCGAACACCGGGCTCCCCGTACTGCGCAAGGATTTCATCCTGCACCCCCTGCAGATCCGGGCCACTGCCGCCACCGAGGCGTCGGCCCTGCTGCTTATCGCCCGGATGGTGGATACCGCCGAACAGCTTGCGGCCATGATCGCCCTCACCCAGGAGCTGGGCATGGAGGCCGTGGTGGAGATCTTTGACCAGGCCGACCTGGACAAGGCCGGAGCCGCCGGAGCAACCATTATCCAGGTCAACAACCGGGACCTGGACACCCTGGCCATCGACCTGAACACCTCCCTGCAGTTCATCAAGCAGCGAAAGGATGGCGAGCTATGGATCGCGGCCAGCGGTATCACCACTCCTGAAGACGCCGAAAAGATGCGGGCAGCCGGATTCGACGGACTGCTCATGGGCACGGTGCTCATGCAGAACGGCACTCCGGGCGAAACCCTGCGGACCTTCACGGCCGGAGCAACGGCAGATGGCTAGCCCGAAGATCCCGGAACACCGCCCCCTGATCAAGGTCTGCGGCATGACCCGGGCAGAGGATCTCAAGGCGTGCAGGGAGGCCGGAGTGGACCTGACCGGGTTCATCTTTCACCCGGGAAGCCCTCGATTCGTTACCCCGGAGCAGGCCGCCGGGCTGCCCCGGGTGGGACTGCGGGTAGGAGTGTTTGTTTCCCAGTCGGCGGAAGAAGTCCGGGAAATCATGAACACGGCCGACCTGGACCTGGCCCAGCTGCATGGAAAGCAGGACAAGGAGTTCTGCAGGGCGGTAGGCAAAGACCGGGCCATCAGGGTGTTCTGGCCTGCCGGGTATGACTCGGTTAAAGAGTTGAACCGGGACCTGACGAGATTCGCTCCGGTGTGCCGCATGTTTCTGCTGGACAGCGGTACCGGTGGAGGCGGACACGGGACGGCTATTGACTGGAGCGGATTACAAGGACTTGAGACAGAACGCCCCTGGCTGTTGGCGGGCGGGCTGACGCCCGGGACCGTTGCCGAGGCCCTGAGAACATGCAGCCCGGACGGACTGGACCTGAATTCGGGGCTGGAATCGTCGCCCGGATGCAAGGAGGCAGAATTGATCAGGACGGCTGTGAAGGCCTCCGGCAGGTAGCATTTCACCTCTGGCCCACACAAACTCGCCAAACCAGGCCCCTCTTCCTTCGCGCCTCTTCGCGTCCTTCGCGGTAAGATTCTTTCACCGCGAAGGACGCGAAGGAATGCGAAGGGGGAATTTGAGCAGCGATGCGTAATTTCTGTTCGTTATAGAGCTGACGTCAATATTGCACTTTGACACCTTAACAACCAATTTCGAGAACAACCATGACCTCTCAATCAAAAATCGAACGCTACTTCGGCCCCCACGGGGGGCGATATGTGCCCGAGATGCTGGTTCCGGCCCTTGAGGAACTCGAGGAAGCCTATGCGGCGGCCAAAGCCGATCCGCAGTTCCAGGCCGAACTGAACACCCTCTTCGCCACCTATTCCGGCCGCCCCACCCCCCTGACCTATGCAGGAAACCTCACCGAGGAACTCGGCGGGTGCAAAATCTATCTGAAGATGGAAGGGCTCAATCACACCGGGGCTCACAAGATCAACAACGCCCTGGGCCAGGGTCTGCTGGCCAAGAAGATGGGGAAAAACCGGCTCATCGCCGAGACAGGTGCCGGCCAGCACGGCGTGGCCACGGCCACTGTGGCGGCCAAACTGGGCATGAAGTGCACCGTGTTCATGGGGGAAGTGGACATCCGCCGCCAGTACCCCAACGTCTATTCCATGAAACTCCTCGGAGCCGAAGTGGTCCCGGTCACCTCAGGGACGAAAACCCTCAAAGACGCGGTCAACGAGGCCCTCAAACACTGGATCGGCCACCTTGATGACACCCACTACCTGATCGGCTCGGCCCTCGGCCCCGCTCCGTATCCGGCCATGGTCCGGGATTTCCAGTCCGTGATCGGCAACGAGGCCCGTGCCCAGCTGCAGGAGGCCGAAGGTCGCCTTCCCGATCATCTCGTGGCCTGCGTGGGCGGCGGCTCCAACTCCATCGGGCTGTTCCATCCTTTCCTGCACGACACCAGGGTGGCCATGCACGGAGCCGAGGCAGGCGGACGCGGGGACGAACCCGGAGAACATGCGGCCCGGTTCCTCGACCCCAAAATCGGCATCGTCCAGGGATACAAATCCTATTTTCTCCAGGACGAGCATGGACAGGTCCAGGCCACCCATTCCGTAAGCGCCGGCCTCGACTACGCCGGAATCGGTCCGGAACTGGCCAGGCTGCAGGATATCGACCGGGTCGCCTTTACGGCCGTACGGGACACCGAGGCCCTGAGCGCGTTCAAACTCCTGTGCCGCACCGAAGGGATCATCCCGGCCCTGGAATCCTCCCACGCCGTGGCCCTGGCCTGCAGACTGGCACCCACCCGGCCCAAGGATGAGATCATGGTCGTGAACATCTCCGGCCGGGGTGACAAGGACATCTTCATCACGGCCAGGGCCCTGGACCGGGACAACTGGATCGAATTTCTTCGCTCGGAGGTGCAGTATGTGTAACCCCCTTTCCGCTCTTTTTGAAAATGAGGCGCCGGTCCGGATCATGACCCATGTGGTGGCCGGATTTCCGGATCTGGACACGACCCGGCAGCTGGTCAAAACCATGGCCGCATGCGGCGTGAGCTGCATCGAGATCCAGATCCCTTTTTCCGACCCCCTGGCCGACGGCCCGACCATCATGAAGGCCAGCCAGCATGCCCTGGACCATGGAGTCACCCCTAAGGACTGCTTTACCCTGGCCCGGGAATTGAGTGCCGAAGTCGACATACCGCTTCTGTTTATGACCTACGCCAACATTCCCTACGCCATGGGGGTTGAAAAATTTGTGCGCCGGAGCGCGGAGGCCGGCATCAGGGGGCTGATCATCCCGGACATGGCCTTTGACGAAGAGAACTACGCCCCGACGGCCAGGAAGCATGGACTGTGTCCGATCCAGGTTCTCTCTCCGACCATGCGGCAGGACAGACTACGGAAGATCCTTTCCCACGGTCACGGATTCGTGTATACAACCCTGAAAACCGGAATCACCGGGGCCGGCAGTTCCATTGCCCATGAGGGCATCGAGTTCATACACCGGGTCAAGGAGCTTTCCAACCTGCCTGTAGCGGCCGGATTCGGAATTTCCGCCCCCGAGCATGTCCGTCAGGTCATGGAAGTGGCCGATATGGCCGTCATCGGCAGCCACGTCATCAACCTGTTTTCAAAACACGGCATGGAGGCGGTCTCCGAATTTCTGAAGGAATGTACCAAAAAGTGACGCAAAAAAGGGTGCTGGCCCAACAGATCCGGGCGCATTATTTCAATTTTGTCAAAACCGACAAAAAATCCTTCCTTTTTGCACACATTTTTGTAAACTCAGTATGTTACCCGGAAGCACCGTTTCGAGCAACATTTTGAATTAAAAAAGAAATTAGAGGTTGGCCCGTTCTTTGTTACTTCAACACCAAGAACAGGCTTTTTTCCTTTGTGTCAAAAATCGCGGAGGATGTGGAGTATGATCGAAACACCGGTTTTCAATTGCAAGAATGCGGACGATGTGCTCAAGGCGGTCAAGGACTACGATATCAGCTTTGTCCAGTTCTGGTTCGTGGATGTGCTGGGCACCCTGAAAAGCTTTCAGGTCACCCCCAACGAGCTGGAAGCCGCCTTTGAAGAGGGCATGGGCTTTGACGGGTCATCCATCGAAGGATTCGCCCGCATCCATGAAAGCGATATGGTCGCCTACCCGGACCCGAGCACGTTTCAACTGGTTTCCTGGCGGCCGACGGAGCGCCCGGTGGCCCGGATGTTCTGTGACATCACCCAGCCCGACGGCACCCCGTACGAGGGCGACAGCCGGTATGTGCTGAAGCGCAACCTGCAGCGGGCCGCGGAAAAAGGGTATTCCTTCTATGTCGGTCCCGAACTTGAGTTCTTTTTGTTCGAAAACGACCGGGAGCCGAAAATCCTGGACCGCGGCGGATATTTTGATGCCCCGCCCCTGGACCTGGCCAACGACATCCGCCGGGACATCATCTTCTCCCTGAACCGGATGGGCATTCAGGTCGAATACAGCCACCACGAAGTGGCCCCGAGCCAGCACGAAATCGACCTCAGGTACCAGGAGGCCCTGCGCATGGCCGACACGGCCATCACCTACCGGGTCATCGTCAAGGAATGCGCCCGCAAGCACGGGTGTTACGCCACCTTCATGCCCAAGCCCCTCTACGGAGAAAACGGTTCGGGCATGCATGTCCACCAGTCCCTGTTCAAAAACGGAAAAAACCTTTTTTTCGACGCCCATGACAAACACCACCTCAGCCATGAAGGTAAAGCCTATATCGCCGGACTGCTCAAGCACGCCGGGGAGTTGACTGCAATCTGCAACCAGTGGGTCAATTCCTACAAGCGGCTTGTGCCCGGCTACGAAGCCCCGGTGTACATCGCCTGGGCCATGCGCAACCGATCCTCCCTGGTCCGCATGCCCCTGTACAAACCGGGCAAGGAAGCGGCCACCCGCGTGGAACTGCGCTCTCCCGATCCGGCCGCCAACCCGTACCTGGCCTTCGCGGCCATGCTGGCTGCCGGACTGAAGGGAATCGAAGAAGGGTACACCCTGCCGGCCCCGGTGGAGGCCGATATCTTCGACATGGACACGGCAGAGCGCACGGCGCACGGCATCGAGAGCCTGCCCGGCTCCCTGCACGAAGCGGTCACGGCCATGGAGCACAGCACCCTCATGCGTGAGGCCCTGGGCGACCATATCTTTGAAAAATTCATCGCCAACAAGCACCTGGAGTGGGACGAGTACCGCACCCAGATCACGTGCTTCGAACTTCAGAAATATCTGCCGCTTCTGTAGCCACTGAAAAGCGGCAGCAGCACTCTACGGCAGAACATCATGGTCCGGTTCGGGCGGCCAGGCCCGAACCGGTACCTTCTGCCAAACACCATTTCAAACCAACCCGGAGTACGACTCAATGAGTGGAATCAAAGCCCGTCTGGACGCAATTTCTGCCGTAACCAACTACGCGCCCGTGGAAAAGCCCCTGGATTTCTCCAAATCCGCTGCAACGAAACTGTTCGGCTGCAATGTCTTCAACTCCTCGGTAATGAAGGCCAGACTGCCCAAGGCCGTTTACAAATCCGTCATGAAGACTATCGAGAGCGGGCAACGCCTGGACCCGTCCGTCGCCGATGTGGTCGCCGCGGCCATGAAGGACTGGGCCATCGAAAAGGGTGCCACCCACTTCACCCATGTTTTCTATCCCCTGACCGGGCTGACCGCTGAAAAACACGACAGCTTCCTGACCCCGGACGACAAGGGCGGGGCCATGGCCGAATTTTCCGGGCAGACCCTGATCCAGGGAGAGCCCGATGCCTCGAGCTTCCCCAACGGCGGCATCCGAGCCACCTTCGAAGCCCGCGGCTACACCGCCTGGGAAGTGACCAGCCCGGCCTATATTCTGGAAACCCCCACCGGAGCCACCCTGTGCATCCCCACCGCGTTCATTTCCTGGACCGGTGAAGCTCTTGACAAAAAGACCCCGCTGCTGCGGGCCCAGCAGGCCCTGAACATCCAGGTCCAGCGCGCTCTCAAACTCTTCGGGCATGACGAGATTGCCAAAGTCTCGGCCAGTGCCGGTGCCGAACAGGAATACTTTCTGGTGGACCGTCATTTCTTCTTCAGCCGTCCGGACCTGCTCCACTGCGGCCGGACCCTGTTCGGAGCCAAGCCGCCCAAAGGGCAGGAGTTCGACGATCACTATTTCGGCGTCATCCCCGAACGGGTCATGGGCTTCATGCTCGAGGCCGAACGGGAACTGTACAAGCTGGGTATTCCGGTCAAAACCCGACACAACGAGGTTGCCCCGGGGCAGTTCGAAATCGCGCCCATCTATGAAAGTGCCAACCTGGCCCACGACCATCAGCAATTGATCATGGGGATCCTCAAGCGAGTGGCCAAGCGGCACGGCATGGCCTGCCTGCTGCACGAAAAGCCGTTTGCCGGCATTAACGGATCAGGCAAGCATCTCAACTTCTCCTTTGGCAACGCCACTCAGGGCAACCTTTTGGATCCTGGTGACACCCCGAGCAAGAACGCCCAGTTCCTGGTATTCTGCACCGCAGTCATCCGGGCCGTCTCCAAGTACGCCCCCCTGCTGCGTTCCGTGGTGGCCACGGCCAGCAACGACCATCGACTGGGAGCCAACGAGGCCCCGCCGGCCATCATGTCCATCTTCCTGGGTGAAGAGCTGACCGAGGTCTTCGAGCAGGTCAAGAAGGGAGCCACTGCCGCTGTCCGGGACAAGGAAACCCTGACCGTGGGCGTGGACACCCTGCCCCCTCTGCCCCGGGACACCGGCGACCGGAACCGGACCTCCCCCTTCGCCTTCACCCAGAACCGTTTCGAGTTCCGGGCCGTGGGTTCAAGTCAGTCCATCTCCGGCCCCACTGTGGCCCTGTCCACCATTGTCGCCGAATCCATCGACTACATCGTCACCAAGCTTGAAGCAGCCGTGGCCAAGGATCCGGCCAGCCTGAACAAAGCGGTCCAGACGATCATCAAAGAAGTTCTGGACGAGCACGGCCAGGTCATCTTCAACGGTGACGGCTATTCCGACGAATGGCAGGAAGAGGCCGCACGCCGCGGTCTGGCCAATCTGCGGACCACTGCCGACGCCCTGCCGGCCATGAATACGCCCGAGGTGGCCGAGCTGTTCGAAAAGTACCAGGTCCTGTCCAAGCGGGAGCTGGACAGCCGGGCCGAGATCTATCTCGAGCAGTACTCCCTGGCCATCCAGGTGGAAGCCAACCTGGTGGTCAAAATGGCCAAAACCGTCATCTACCCCGCGGCAGTCAAATACCAGAAGATGCTGGCCGAGACCTGCGTGGCCCTGAAGACCATCGGCCTTGAGTACCAGACCAGGGGACTGGAAGAACTGACCGCCACCCGTCGCGCCCTGCAGAATGCCGTGGAAGACCTCAAGGCCCTGCTGGCCGCCAAGGAAGAGACCGATCCCGTGGCCGAAGCACGGTTCTACTGCGACAAGGTCCTCCCGGCCATGCTCGAAGTACGCACGTACGCCGACGAACTGGAAGGCATCGTGGACGATTCCCTGTGGGCCCTGCCCAGCTACCAGGAAATGCTGTTCATCAAGTAATACTCCATTATATCACTCCGCGGCGGCCGGCCACCGGCCGCCATTTCCTCTGCGGCCTGTCCGGTTTTCCTGTTCACCGGACAGGCCTTTTTTGTTGGTTTTTGGTTTCCGGTTTTTCGTTTCTGGTTGTTGGTTTCTGGTTTCCGGCATGTGCCTTCCTCGCTCCTGCTAAAAACCAGAAACGAAAAACCGGAAACCTTCCCCGGCAACTTGCAAAACATTGCAGAGCCTTGTACCCAATACAGACAAAGAATCCAGCCCGCACCCGGCCACATGGTGCGGCACCGGTGTCACTCACTCAACTGAACGAGGAACCACTATGCTCAACCCCAAGGACTGCATCCTCTACAGCGGCGGCGCCCAGGGCGCTGAACAGGAATTCGGCAAACAGGCAGAAGCGTACGGCATCCAGGAGGTGAATTACTCCTTTGACGGACACAAGATCGAACGCACCCGGGGCATGCGGGTTCTGACCTCGGAAGAGCTGGCTCTCAAGGATGTCAGCCTGACCTATGTCTCCAAACTCATGAACCGGACCTTTTCCCGGGCCCCCATCTTTCGCAAGGTTCTTCAGTCCATCTGCTGGCAGGTCAGCGGCGGCCACGAGGTGTTCGTCATCGGCACCATCCAGGAGGATGACACGGTCAAGGGAGGCACAGGCTGGGGCGCGGAATACGCTAAAATCTGCAACAAGCCCCTGTACGTATTCGGTCAGAAACGCAACGGCTGGTACAAATGGGAAAAGCAGCAATGGATCGAGGTGGCCCCGCCGGTCATCTCCCACCGCCATTTCTCCTGTACCGGCACCAGGTTTTTGGAGGACAACGGGAGACAGGCCATCGCAAGCCTGTTTGAGCGATCCTTCGGAAAATAAAATAATACAGGGAGGATGCCTGCATAACGCCGGTCCCCACTCCAACGAAAAAGGGCGAAAACCTGATCAGGTTTTCGCCCTTTTTAACTGGAAAGGAGAACAGCATGACACCGCCCCGTCATCCCCCCATGATCAGCGTGATGACCACCACGTACACCAGGGCCGGAAGCAGGGAACTGAGTCTGATCTGCTTGATACCCAGCAGAGTGATACCGATACCGAGAATAAGCACCCCGCCCGTGGCTGTAAGCTGGGCAATGAGCAGATCAGAGAACCAGGCCTGAAAAAATCCGGCCCCCAGTGTCAGGGCCCCCTGATAGAGCAGGACCGGAATAAAGGAAAACAGGACTCCGGTGCCGTAGCTGGAGGCCAGAGCTATGGAAGCGAATCCGTCCAGGATGGACTTGGTGAACAAAATGGATCTGTCTCCGGTCAATCCTTCGGTGAAGGATCCGATAATGGCCATGGCCCCGATGCAATAAATCAGGGAGGCGGTGATCAATCCGTCCGTGAACCGGACATTTTTGGACCGAATGGTCCGCTTCAGCCCGGAGGCGATCCGTTCGAACAGGTGCTCCAGGCCGAGGAGTTCACCAGTGATCCCCCCCAGCAAAACGGAACAGACCACAACCAGAGGATTTTCAACCTTCAAGGCCATCTGCATGCCGATCAGCAGCACGCACAGGCCGAGACCCTGAAAGACCACGTCCCGGACCCGGTCCGGAAACCTGCTGTGCAGCCCTATCCCGACCAGACTGCCGACAATAATGGCCGCGGCATTGACCAGTGACCCGACAGGAACCATGCATACCTCCATTTACAAAAAATAAACGCCGGCAAAGGACGAATAGGGATGCATTACGTCCGGGGGCCGCTTTGATTAATCAATCCAGGCTGGCATATTGCTCCAGCTGCCGCTTGTAGGATTCGATGCCGGCCACCATACCCGTGGCGATCCGTCTCAGATAGGCATCGCTACCGAGCCGCTTTGCCTCGGTCCTGTTGGTCAGATATCCGAGTTCCGCCAGCAGAGAAGGCATCTTGGCCCCGGTCAGGACATAAAAAAACGCCCCGCGCACGCCGTGATCTTTTGCCGAACGGTACTTCCCACGCACCGAACGCAGGGTCGCGTCATGGACCAGGTTGGCCATCTCTTTGGATTCCTTGATCTTGGAATTGAGCATCAGGTCGGACAGGATAAACTGCATATCGCTGATCTTCTTGACCGTAACTCCGTTTTCCCGAGCCGCGACCCGGACCGCAGCTTTGGATGTGGCCAGGTTCAGATAATAAATCTCCAGCCCGCTTACGTCCCGATCCTTGTATGCGTTGCAATGCAGGGAGAGAAACAGATCCGCTCCCTTGGAGTTGGCCATGGCAGTGCGTTCATCAAGGGGAATGAACGTATCCGTGGTCCGGGTGTACAGAACCCTGTACCCTTTCTTTTCGAGCATCCCCCCGAGGATCCTGGCCATACGCAGATTGATGTCCTTTTCCAGTTTCCCGTTGGCCGTTGCCCCGGGGTCCTTTCCCCCATGTCCCGGATCGAGCATGACCGTCCGGATCTTGAGCCCCAGCTGCTCGATCAGGCTTCCGGTGAACTTCTTGTGTTCCCTGGTCACCTTGAGGGTCGGCGGTGTCACTCCGGTTGGAGAGGTCTGCTCTCCCTCGAAGGACTGCCCCGGCCTGGCGTAGACATCCACCACAATCCGATCCGGATTGGGCAGAGAAAAAACGCGGTAATCGCTGAGCTGGCCGATATCCAGCACCACCCGCGAAGAAGAGGCGGACCGTTTTCCGGTCCGAACCCGACGCAAAATCCCGTCGGCAACCAGATCCTCCGCGGGCACGTCCCCCCCAAGCCTGGTTCCGGCCAGATCCACCACCAGACGATGCGGCGTTTTCAGCCTGGGATCGGGCTTAAGCAGCATATGGGAAAAATGCGGCTCCTGTTCCAGATCCAGAACGACCCGGGTGTAATCGCTGCTGGTCCAGTGTCGAATGGCCAGCAGCTTCTGGACCCGTGCCCCGTCTTTCGAACTACCGGGAGGAGGAAGTGCGGCCCGCTTCCTATCCGCAGCGTCCTTCTTTGGTGCCGAAGCCCGGGCCGGATAACTGCCCTTGGCCTGATCCAGTTTTCGGAGATACTCCCTGGCCCTGGGTACCATATCCCCGTTCGGATGATCATGAACCACACGCAAAAAGGCCACGTAGGCCTGTTCCTTACGCTTCAACTGATCAAGAAGAACCTCTCCCTTTTTTAGGAGGGCGTCGTCGGCCCAGGAATGACTGGGAAATCTGGTTGCCACCCGCTGAAAATAATCCACCGCGTGCAGCCTGTCCGCATCCAGATAGGACCGCTTGCCCAGCTCCTGATAGACCCGCCCCAGATAATAGAGGGCCTTGGGTGCATACGCCCCCCGGGGCGACTGGGTATAGGCTCGCTGGAACAGGGTCTTCAGGTCCAGCCAGTGAGAGCGGTACTTGGCCCTGCGCTCGTTCTTGACCAGGGAGTGAAATCCCTTCCACCCCTTTTGAAAGTCCCCGGCCGGAGAGGCATGCACCGACCCGACCAGGGACACCATGACCAGAAAGGCGAGAATGATTCGATATACCATGCGTTCGTCAGGGACCGTGTTGGTTGTGCTGCGTCGGCTGGTGCCGGACAGTGGCTCTCCCGGTCAGGAGAAAAACGGGAACGTGCAGAATCATTCGACCGTCACACTCTTGGCCAGATTGCGGGGCTGATCCACATCCTTGCCCAGGTACACGGCCATCTCGTAGGCAAAAAGCTGCACCGCGGGCAGGACCAGAAAACAGGACAGAGGACCGCTCAGCCGGGAGAGCACCCAGGGATCATTCACCGTAAGATCAGTGCCGGAGTTGGTCAGGGCGATCACCCTGCCTCCCCGGGCCTGGACCTCCTGCAGGTTGGACTGCACCTTGGGCAGCAGCTCATCGTCCAGGGCCATGGCAAAGGTGGGGAAATTGGGATCGACCAGGGCAATGGGACCGTGCTTCATCTCGCCCGAGGCATACCCTTCGGCGTGGATGTAGGAAATCTCCTTGAGCTTCAATGCCCCTTCCAGGGCCAGAGGAAAATTCATGCCCCGCCCCAGGAAAAAGAAACTGCGGGCTTCGCTGTACTGTTGGCAGAGCTGCCGGGCCCGGTCCCGAACCGCGGGCAGTTCCTTTTCCAGGAGCTCCGGCAGCAGGGCCAGGCTGGGCAGGATCTCTTTGGACGCCTCCGGGGACAGGGTGCCTTTGCGTCCCCCCCAGGAAAGCCCCAGCAGCAACAGCAGAACCAGCTGACTGCACATGGCCTTGGTGGAGGCCACACTGATCTCCGGCCCGGCCTGGGTGTAGATGACCCGATCCGACTCCCGGGCGATGCTTGAGCCGACCACGTTGCACAGCCCGAGAATGGGCACATCCTGGTCCTTGGCGATCCTGATTCCGGCCAGAGTGTCCGCGGTCTCTCCGGACTGACTGATGGTCAGCACCAGATCACCGGATGAAAAGACCGGATCCCGGTACCTGAATTCCGAGGCGATCTCCACCTGAACCGGAATGCGGGCCCAGCTCTCAATAAGATATTTGGCCCACAGTCCGGCATGAAACGAGGTTCCGCAGGCCACGATGGTCAGTCGTTCGGGAATGTCCAGGCCCTCCAGTTCGGGCAGCACCACGCTGTTCCCGAAAGGATCAATGCGCCCGGTCAGGCAGTCCCGGATGACCTTGGGCTGCTCAAAAATCTCCTTGAGCATGAAATGCTTGTAGCCTTCCTTCTGGGCTGCCTGTACATCCCAGTCGATGCGCTGCGCCTCCTTGGCCACCGGGGCCAGCGTCGCACCATCATAAACGGCCCAGGAGTTGGCGTCCATCTCAACGACTTCTCCGTCCTCCAGAAAAACCACATCCCGGGTATAGGGCAGAAAGGCGGGAATGTCCGAGGCCACGAAATTTTCTCCGGTGCCCACTCCGAGAAGCAGCGGGGAGGCCTGACGTCCGGCCCAGACCCGGCCTGGATGGTCCAGGGAGACAAGAGCAAAGGCATACGATCCGTCCACCAGAGCCAGAGCCCGGGACACGCACTCGAGAACCGAGCCGTCCCCGGCCAGTTCCCGGGACAGAAGCTGGACCAGAACCTCGGTGTCTGTCTCCGAGGAAAAGGTGTACCCCTGTGATTGAAGCTCGCTCTTGAGCTCGGCATAATTCTCGATGATTCCGTTGTGCACCAGGGCCAAGCGCCCCGCCCCGTCCCGGTGCGGATGGGCGTTGCCTTCGGTGGGCAGTCCGTGGGTGGCCCACCGGGTGTGGCCGACCCCGGTCAGCGCCTGGGAACAGTCCTCCCGTTCCAGGGCGTTTTCCAGGGCGATGAGCTTGCCCTGGGCCCGAATGACTTCCAGTTCCCCACGCTGCAAAAAGGCCACTCCGGCCGAATCATACCCGCGGTACTCAAGACGTTTCAATCCTTCTATGATCAACGGCACGGCCGGTCTGTGCCCGGCATACCCGATAATTCCGCACATCGGTTTCTCTCCTCAGATTGTTATTGCCCGGAACGGACCCAGAATCCGTCCCATTCCGCCATCAGTGAGCGCAACGCCCTGCCCCTGTGACTCCGGCCGTTCTTGACCTCCGGCGCCATCTGAGCCGCGGAGCACTGCAGCTCGTCATCCCAGAAAACCGGGTCATATCCGAACCCGTTCTCACCCAGAGGCTCCCGGATGATCCGGCCTTCCCAGAATCCTTCCGCCACCAGAGTCGCCCCGTTGGGGGCGCAGGCGGCAATGACGCACATGAACCGGGCCGTGCGTCGGCTGTCCTCCACGCACTCCAGTTCGGCCAGAACCCTGGCCAGGTTGGAGTGGTCCGTGGCCCCTGCCCCGCTGTACCGGGCCGAGTAGACCCCGGGAGCTCCGCCCAGACCGTCCACGACCAACCCGGAATCATCGGCCACGGCCACCAGGCCCGTGGCCGCACACACGGCCCGGGCCTTGATCAGGGCATTCTCCTCAAAGGTCTCCCCGGTCTCGGGGATCTCCCCTATTTCCGGAAAATCCTTCAGCCCGAGCACGGTCAGGTCCGGATGCGACGCCCTCAGCATTTCGGAAAGTTCCCGAATTTTTCCTTTATTTCCTGTTGCCAGCACGATTGTCGGCATGATCGTTTCCTTCATATTTTTAATTCTAAGATTCTAGAATTGAAGACAAATTACAATTTTTCCGCTATGATATAAAATTTTCAGAATCCCAGAATCCCAGAATCCCAGAATCCCAAAATCCCAGAATCCCAGAATCCCAGAATCCCAGAATCCCAAAATCCCAGAATCCCAGAATCCCAGAATCCCAGAATCCCAGAATCCCAGAATATCATTCCAGCGCCAGCAGCGGCGGCATCAGGAGAATCACCGTGGTCCCTTTTCCTTCCTGACTGAGCACGGCTACGGAGCCCCCCAGCCCTTCGATGAGCTTCTTGGTCATGGCCAGCCCCAGACCTGAACCTTTCTTTTTGGTGCTGAAAAAGGGATTAAAGATCATTTCCAGATTCCCCTTAGGGATTCCCGCTCCGGTATCCTCGACCTCCACTGCCACGAAATTATGTTCGATTCCGGTTCTGACGACCAGTTCCCCCCCGTCCGGCATAGACTCGATACCGTTCTTGACCACATTGATCAAACACTGCTTGATCTGCTCGGCATCCCCATGGACCCGGGGCAGCCCCTGAGTCAATTCCACGGTAAGGCAGATTCCCTGTTTTTCACATCCGATCCGCATCAGACTGAGTACATCATCAAGAATCGCATTCACGTCCACAGCCATGGCCTCACCCTGAACAGGCCTGGCAAACCCCAGGATAGATGTAAGAATCCGGTCCAGACGCTGGGCCTCCTCCATGATGATGCGGATCTTGTCCATATCCCGATCCTCGAGGCGCCCGGACTTGAGCAGGGTATGGGCAAATCCCCCGATGGCGAACAGGGGGTTGCGGATCTCGTGGGCGATATAGGTGGACAACTCCCCGATGGCGGCCATTTTTTCCGACTGCTGCAACCGTTTCTCCATGTCCGTCCGGCGGGTGATGTCCCGACGCATTTCCACGAACTGGACGATGGCCCCGTCTTTATCAAAGATGGGATACACATATATGCGAAAGTAATGAAGCAGCCCATCTGCATCGATTCTGGAATGCACCGCTTCGGCCTTGCGGCCGGTTTCCAGCACGGTCTCGTAGGGACACTGCATGTCCGGGGAACCACATCCACTCCCCCCGATCTGCCAGGTGGTCCAGCACGGTCTGCCCACAATATCCTGCTTGGAACGTCCGAGGCGCTTGCATACGTTCTCGTTCACGTCGAGAATACTCTTGTCCGTATCCAGAAGCAGAATGTCTTCCCGGACCTCATCCACAATGGTCTTGAGCATGGACTGAGCGGTTTGCAGGTCGGTCCGACAACTCAGACAGAATCGCTCCTCGACGATCAGGTCCCAAAGAAACGAGGCGGAAAAATGATCCAGCAGGGAAATATGTACCGGAAGATTTCGGCGCAGCAGGGCCAGCAGGGCGGGATCATCCTGAAACAGAGCCACGAGATTCACCTCGGGTTGTCCCGCAAGAAGGGCGACGTGGCTTGTATAGGTGGGAATTTTCAGACGCCGGGCCAGACGAATAACCTTGGGGTCCGGCTCCAAATCGGCCAGGCCCGCAATGAGCACATCGGGAAAGAGGTCGGCCAGCCGCATGGACAGGACCGCACTCAGCAGGGCGGCCACCCGATGGTCCGCCCCCACAATCCCGATCACGAGACTTTTGTTCTCACTCTGCATACCGTCCCCCTGGCCATCAAGACTTCTCAACCACCGCCGACCGCCGGAAATATGCCTACCCGGTCCCCGGCCGTTACCGCCGTATCCAGGGAGACATGCTTTCCATTCACGAACATGATCTTCACATCCTCCTCCCTGAGATCCAGCATGGGAAGCAGCTCTCCAAGGGTCACACCCTCGACCACGGTCATCCGCTTTCCGGAAGGGGTATGCCCGGCCAGAGTCGCAAAACACTGTACTTCGATATCCATCACTCCTCCATTTATTTTTCCCGAGACTTCATTTCCTTGAGCCGACTGTTGTACACATCAATGACTGCCCGGCGATCGAGCATGCCCACAAGAAGACGGGGATCCTCCTCATCCACGACCGGGAGGCTGTCGATATTGCGCACGGTAAACTTGTGCAGCACCGTGTTCAGGTCCTCCCCGAAATTGGTGGTAATGACCTTTTTCCTCCCGATATCGCCCATGAGAACCAGGTCATCCAGGCCCTTTTCAAAAAGGACCTCCCGGATATCCGTACTTGAAAAAATCCCCTTCATGCGCTCATCCCGGTCCACCACGGGAAAATAGTGCTGCTTGGTGGTGGTGAACAGACGCTTGAACCCGGCCAGGGACATGTCCTCGGGGATGAGAATGGGCGACTTGAGCCGATCGACCATTTCCCTGACTTTGATCTTCTCCAGGATGTCCACGAAAAACGCACCGGCATGGGCCGGGGAGGCAATCCGGTTCTTGACCTGACGATCATAGATGGTCCACCGGGACGAGGCCAGATACGAGATGGAACACACCAGCATACTGGGCAGGAGCAGCTGATAGGAATTGGTCATCTCGCTGATGAATATGATGGTCGAGATAGGCGTATTGGAGACCCCGGCAAAAAATCCGGCCATGCCGACAATAACGAAGGAAGCCGGCTCCACGACCACACCGGGTATAAACTGATGGAAAAGCTGTCCGACCACACCGCCCACGGCCCCGCCGATGACCACGGACGGACCGAAAACCCCGCCGCTGCCTCCCGACCCGATGGTGAAGGAGGTGGTCACGATTTTGCCCAGGGCCAGGGCCAGCAGAAACATGATGGTCACCTCCCCGTTCAGGGCCTGCTGGACATATCCGTACCCGAAGGCCAGGGTCTGGGGCAGAAAGAATCCGATGATTCCGGTCAGCAGCCCCCCGATGGCCGGTTTAAAGTGATTGGGAAGCTTCAGCTTCCTGAACGCCCGGGTCACCCCGTAAAAGGTGCGGACATACAGAAACCCGAACCCGGCCAGAACCAGTGCCAGGACACAATACGGACCGAGTTCCAATGGATTGTTGAATGCCATGGCCGGAGACTTGAAGAGCGCTCCCCACCCGAATACCACGCAAAAAACGCAGTACCCCACGATGGAAGAGATTCCGGCCGGGATGATCACCTCGGATTCCATCTCCGGATCCTGATACAGCACCTCGGCCGCAAACAGAGCTCCGGCCAGGGGAGCCCGAAAAATAGAGCCGACCCCGGCCCCCATGCCCGCGGCGAGCATGATCCGCCGCTCGCGTCTGGACAGGCCGAGCCTGGTGGCCAGAAAGGACCCGAACCCGGCTCCGATCTGGGCAATGGGTCCCTCACGCCCCCCGGACCCGCCGCTGCTCAGGGTCACGGCCGAAGCCAGGGTCTTGATGATGGGCACCCGCCCCCGGACATAGCCGCCCTTGGTATGGTAGGCGTCGATGGCTGCATCCGTGCCGTGCCCTTCGGCTTCGGGACAGTAGGTGTAAACCAGAAAGCCGCTGATCAATCCGCCCACGGCCGGAACAAGCAGCAGAATCCAACGGGAAAAAGGGTGTTCGGAAGAAGAAAACAGCTTTTCTTCTCCGGCCGGGGTCGGGGGGTGAAACCCGGCCAGAACATCCATGAACACATAGGTCCCGATCTCGCACAAATAGTGAAAGATCACCGAACCAAGGCCGGCGACAATCCCGATGGCCACGAAATACAGGGCCCACTTTCCCATGGACAGGAACTTGAGACAGGTGTCCTTGCTCGCCATACGCCCCCCGGTCGAGATTGCTGGAGACAGAAATGTTCGCATCAACAGGGTCGTCGTTCCATCTGCCTACCCCTATTTGAAACGAATTTCCACCTCGGCCCCGGGGGAATACCCTTTGAGCTGCTCCAGGACGACCCGCAGGTTTCCGGCCATAACGTTCTCCACGAAGGGATTCATGGCCAGGGGGTACCCGTTGACCGTAACCTCAAGAGCCGTGCGCATGGCCTTGCAGGCCCGGCAGGATGCCTTACCGGCCACGATCTCCCGCCCCAGAGAGAGACAATCGGCCCGGCCGCACGTGCCGCAGTCGAGGCCGGGCAGCCGGAATCCCTGTTCGAGAACTGCTGCGGCCATCTCCTCCACTGATCTAAAGGCATGCATCCCGGGCACGGCACACTCCCCCCAGGTCCCAAGACTGAGCCCGTTGTCCAGAGTGTCCACGTCGCCCGGTTCCTTCAGGGCCAGGACCCGGGGAAGCCAGGTCAGGAACTTGCCTCCTTCAACCAGCAGGATGTCTTCTCCGGCCAGGGGGAGCATATCCGGCAGGAACCGTTCCCGGTTCCAGTGAACCATACTCTCTTTCCTGCCCAGCCCGAACACGGTGGAGCAAACCTCCTGCAGGGCCGCGGTGTCCGTACCTTCCTTGTCCAGAGGGTGATGAGAAAATTTTGCCGCAGCAACAGAATACCCCATTTCAGTCAGGTTACGGGCCAGATCCAGCACCAGGGTGGTCTTCCCCGACTTCTTGAATCCGACCACGGCGACAGCCTTCTGCATATGCGCTCCTTTTGACATTCACAATCGTTTGTTCTAACCAATAATGCTTTTCATTCGGAAGCGAAATATTCCTCGTCCCGGTCAGAGCCGGGCAGCTCCCCGGTCGACTCTTCCTTGCCCGCTTTCGCATTGTATCGGCCACTGATCCCGACACGCTCCGCCCCACAACGTTTCAAACGAACAGCTGAATAAATATGTCCAAAATTCAAAAAATCAAAGGGTTTTCTGACCTGTTTTCCCCGGAAAGCGACCAGTTCCAATTTCTGGAACAGACCGCCAGAGACGTCTTTTCCCGGTACGGCTGCCGCGAACTCCGCACGCCGATCATTGAAAAGACCAACCTGTTCGCCCGGTCCATCGGTGAGGAAACCGACGTGGTCCAGAAAGAGATGTACACATTTCCGGACCGCAAAGGGCGTTCCCTGACCCTGCGCCCCGAGGCCACGGCCGGAGTGCTTCGGGCTTACATCGAAAACAAGCTCTACGCCCGGGAACCGTTGCAGAAACTTTTCACCTGCGGCCCCATGTTTCGCTATGAACGCCCTCAAAAAGGGCGTATGCGCCAGTTCCACCAGATCAATGTCGAGGTCCTGGGCACGGATGCCCCCCAGGCCGACGCAGAAGTCCTGCTCATGCTCTGGACATTTCTTCAGTCCACCGGCCTGAAAGGACTGGCCATCGAGCTCAACTCTTTGGGGTGCGCCGAATGCCGGCCTGTTTTTCACGACGCCCTGCGCTCCTTTCTCGACTCTCTGGACACGGACCGGCTCTGCGACGACTGCAAACGGCGCAAGGACACCAATCCGCTCAGGGTCCTCGACTGCAAGGTGCCCGCATGCAAAGAGATGACCAAAGACGCCCCCTGCATCTCCGACCACCTCTGCCCCGAGTGCAGGGAACACTTTGCCGCGGTCAGGGAAGTCCTGGATCAGGCCGAACTCCCGTATACTCTGAATCCCCGCCTGGTCCGCGGTCTGGATTACTACCAGCGGACCACCTTCGAAATCGTATCCGGCGACATCGGATCCCAGTCGGCCGTGGCCGGGGGGGGACGATATGACGGGCTGATCGAGAAACTGGGCGGTCCCAAACTGCCCGGCATAGGGTTTGCCTGCGGCATGGAACGCCTGGCCCTGCTTCTGCCCGAGCAGGAAGAACCCCATCTGGATTTCTACCTGGCCGTACTCGATGATTCCGCCCTGAACACCTCCCTGATCCTTGCCCAGCACCTGCGGGACAAGGGGTTCACCGGCGAGGTCGGATTCGAGACCAAAAGCGTCAAGGCCCAGCTCCGCCAGGCGAACAGAAAGCAGGCCAAGACCTGCCTCCTCCTCGGCACCGAGGAAATGGACAAGGGGCAGATTCTCGTCAAGGATATGGCCACCGGCGCCCAGCAGTCCGTCAGCCAGGACGACCTGGAACAGGCATTGGGATTGCAATAAAAACCAAGGCTATAGCCCATAGTCCATAGCCTCTTGCCCCTAGCCCAACCATACCAACAATTTTCAGAATAAAAAGGAACCACATAATGGACGAACGTCAAACCTTTCAGACCGATACCTTGAACGGCTGGAAACGGTCACATCACTGCGCCGAACTGGGCGCAGAACATGTTGACCAGGAAGTCTGCCTCATGGGCTGGGTCCAGTACCGCCGCGACCACGGAGGCCTGATCTTCATCGATCTTCGTGACGTCAACGGACTGACCCAGGTGGTCTTCTCTCCCGAGGTTGCGCCCGAGCCCCACTCCCGGGCCCACGTGCTGCGTACCGAATACGTCCTGGCCATCAAGGGCACGGTCCGCCCCCGCCCCGACGATATGATCAACCCCAAAATGAAGACCGGGGCCATTGAAATCGAGGTCTCCGAATTCAAACTTCTGAACGCATCCAAAACGCCCCCCTTCGTCATCGAAGACCGGGCCGAGGTATCTGAGAACCTGCGCCTCAAGTACCGCTACCTGGATCTTAGGCGGTCGCAGATGACCCGCAACCTGGTGCTGCGCAACCGGACCGCCCAGGCCGTACGCCGCTACCTGGACGATCTCGATTTCCTCGAAGTGGAGACCCCGGTCCTGACCAAATCCACCCCCGAAGGCGCCCGCGACTTTCTGGTTCCCAGTCGGGTCAACCAGGGCGAGTTCTACGCCCTGCCCCAGTCCCCCCAGCTGTTCAAGCAGCTGCTCATGTGCGGCGGACTGGACCGGTATTACCAGATCGTGAAATGCTTCCGGGACGAGGACCTGCGCGCCGACCGCCAGCCCGAGTTCACCCAGATCGACATCGAGATGTCCTTTGTGGAAGAGGAAGACGTCATGTCCATGGCCGAAGGCATGGTCCGGCGCATCTTCCGGGAGACCCTGAATAAGGAGCTGGCCGAAACCTTCCCCCGCATGACCTACGACGAGGCCATGGAGCGGTACGGCGTGGACAAGCCCGACGTGCGGTTCGGCCTGGAGCTGAAGACGGTCACGGACATCGTGCGCGGTTCCGGATTCCGTCTGTTCGCCAAGGCCGAGCTGGTCAAAGGGATGCGCGTCCCCGGCGGTTCGGTCCTGTCCCGCAAGGAGATCGACGACCTGACCGATTTCGTGCGCATCTACGGGGCCCAGGGTCTGGCCTGGATCAAGATCAAGGAAGACGACTGGCAGTCTCCCATCGCCAAGTTCCTGAGCGAAGAGGAGCGGGCCGGACTCAAGGAAGCCCTGGAACTCGAAGTCGGCGACATCGTGTTTTTCCAGGCCGGTGCCCCGGACATGGTCAACGCGGCTCTCGGGAACCTGCGCCTCAAGCTGGGCGAACGGTTTGAACTCATCCCCGCAGACTCCTTCGCCCCCCTGTGGGTCACGGACTTTCCCCTGCTTGAATGGGACGCCGACGCAAAGCGGTATGTAGCCAAACACCACCCCTTTACTGCACCCCAAACCGGTCATATTGATACCCTTGGCACCGAGCCCGGCAAAGCCCTGGCACGTGCCTACGACCTGGTTTTAAACGGCAGCGAGATCGGCGGCGGGTCCATCCGGATCCACACCCCTGCCATGCAGCAGGAAATGTTCACGGCCCTGGGCATCGACGAAGAAGAGGCCCGGGCCAAATTCGGTTTTCTTCTTGGAGCCCTGGAGTTCGGCGCCCCGCCCCATGGCGGTATCGCCTTCGGGCTGGACCGGCTGGTCATGCTCCTGTCCGGAGCCAGATCCATCCGGGACGTCATCGCCTTCCCCAAGACCCAGAAGGCGACCTGCCTGATGACCGAAGCTCCCTCGAGGGTCGCTTCGACCCAGCTCCGGGAGCTTGGACTGCGGCTCCGGGAAAACGTCAAAGAGGAAAAAAATGGCTAGAGAAATCGTCACCTACCCTGATCCGATCCTGGCCCGGAAATCCGAGCCCGTCGCAGAAATCACCGACGAGATCAGGGAACTTGCCGGCGAAATGGCCGAAGCCATGTACGAAAACAAGGGGATCGGCCTGGCCGCACCCCAGATCGGCGAGAATATCAGGCTGGTCACAGTGGACCTCTCCGGGCCGGACGAGCGGAACGACCTGCAGGTGCTGGTCAATCCGCGGATCACAGCCAAAAGCGGTTCCACGGAATCCGAAGAGGGATGCCTGAGTGTGACCGGATACCGGGCCAAAGTGAAGCGGGCCGAGTTTGTAACTCTTACCGCCACGGACCTGGATGGCAACGAAATCACTCTTGAAGCCGACGATCTGCTGGCCATCTGCCTGCAGCATGAACTCGACCACCTGGACGGCGTGCTGTTCATCGATCATATCAGCCGCCTGAAACGGTCTCTGTACGAGAAGAAGCTCAAAAAATGGAAAAAATAACTCCGCTGCGTATCGTGTACATGGGCACGCCGGATATCGCGGCCACCATCCTGCGCCGCCTCCTCACCTGGGAAGGCGGCCGGGTGGTGGGCGTGTACACCCAGCCCGACCGCCCCTGCGGCCGGGGGCAGGTGTGCAGGCCTTCGGCCGTGAAGCAGGTGGCTCTTGAACAGGGGCTGGACATTTTCCAGCCGGTCAACTTCAAGGATGAAGCGGACCGCAAGGTTCTGGCCGACCTGGAACCCGACCTGCTGGTGGTGGCCGCCTACGGGTTGATTCTGCCCCGATCCGTACTGGACATTGCTCGCCTCGGGGCCGTGAACGTACACGCCTCCCTGCTGCCCGGGTACCGCGGGGCCGCTCCTATCCAGCGGGTGATCATGGACGGAGAACAGGTCACCGGCATCACCATCATGCAGATGGAGGCAGGCCTGGACTCCGGCCCCATGCTCCTGCAGCGCGCCCTGGCCATCGGCATCGACGATACTGCGGCCACCCTGCACGACGAGCTGGCAGACATGGGAGGACGGGTATTGGTGGAGGCTCTGGACCGGATGGTCGCAGGGACCCTCAAACCCATCGAACAGGATCACGAACTGGCCACCTACGCCCCCAAGCTGAAAAAAAAGGAAGGGCTCATCGACTGGAACCGCCCGGCCGAAGAGATCCACAACCGCATCCGCGGCCTGTATCCCTGGCCCGGGTCCTGGTTCGACTGGGACGGCATCCCGGGCAGGACGGTCCGGCTGACACTGTTCCCGGGCCGGGTGGGCCGGGAGCGGACCGCCGATGAAATACCGGGCACCATCCTGGGGGAAGAGGAAGACAGCCTTGCCATCGTGTGCGCGGACAAAATCTATCTCCTGCCCGGGGTCAAACCCGCTTCGGGCAAGCCTATGGACACCAAGGCATTTCTGTGCGGGTACATGAGCCGCTGCGGATGAATAAAAAAGGGAATAGGCAAGAGGCGAGGGGCTATAGGCAATAGGGAAGAAATACCCCCGCCCATAGCCGGTTGCCGATTGCCTATCGCCTCTTGCCTATAGCCGATCGCCTATTGCCCATGGCCTCTCGCCCATCGCCTCTAGCCCTCCCCTTCGGAGCTGCATGTCAAAACAGTATTCCCCTTTAGAGCAGGAAATCCGGGACACTTTCGTGGCCCGGAAACGCGTCTTCATCGGCCTGATCTCGGGATCGTCCATTTTCATCTGCCTGCTCCTGATCCTGCTCTGGGTCATCCCCTTCGTGGGACTGGCCAACATCCACCCCTCTGCTCCCTGGATCCTCGGGACGCTCGTGATTGCAGCCGTTGGTGCCATTGTCTGGGGTGCTCTGGCCCTGGTCCTGAATATTCTTCTGGGCAGACCGGTGCTGTTCGCCAAGAAACTGCGCGGACTGACCATCAAGTTGTTTCTGCCGTTGATGACCCTGCTCGGACGATTTGCGGGACTGTCCAAGCAGGAGGTCCGGGCCTCGTTCATCAAGGTGAACAATGAGCTGCTTCGAGGGGAGGGCAGGACCTATCCCCCGGACCGCATCCTGATGCTCATGCCCCACTGCATCCAAAACAGCCGGTGCAGATACCGCCTGACCTACGACATCGAAAACTGCAAACGGTGCGGCAAATGCCCTATCGCCGGACTCCTGGAACTCCGGGACAAGTACGGTGTGCACCTGGCCATCGCCACGGGGGGCACCATTGCCCGGCGCATCGTGGTCCAAACCAGGCCCAAATTCATTATCGCCGTGGCCTGCGAACGGGACCTGGCTTCGGGTATCCAGGATGTCTATCCCGTACCGGTCTTCGGCGTGCTCAACCGCCGCCCCTTCGGTCCCTGCCTGGACACCAACGTGCCCCTGCACCATGTGGAATGGGCCCTGCAGCAGTTTCTGGTCCCGGCCTCCATTTCTTCTTCCGTGCCTGCATCCAAAGACGACAATGACAAAACAGCCTAAGTCCGGGGCCATCCCCCCGGCCCGGCGCATGGCCCTGCGGGCCCTGACCATGACCCTGGGGCAGGGGAGAGACGTACAGTCCGCCCTGGACCGGGTGCTTGCCGAGTCCGACGAAGCGGACTCGGACCGGTCCCTGTGCACGGAGCTGGTCTACGGCTATCTGCGCTACAAAGGACGGATCGATTTTCTCCTCGCCTCGCGCCTGGATTCGAAGAAGCCCCTCCCGGCCAGGGTTGCCCGGACATTGGGGCTCGCTCTGTACGAGATGCTGTTTTTGACCCGCATCCCGACCTATGCGACGGTAAACTGGGCCGTGAACGCAGTGCGAAAGGACGCGGGGCCCGGTCTGGCAAAACTGGCCAACGGGGTGCTCCGCTCCCTGAGCGACCTTCCTGCCGAGGGAGATGATCCCGATCTCTACCGGGACGACAACCCGCCTTTGGAGATCTTTCTCTCCCGATATTTTTCCTGCCCGAAATGGATCGTGACCCTGTGGTTGAACAGCTTTGGCCGGGAGCGGACGGAGCAATTGCTGCAGGGATCACTGCGCCGCCCTCCCGTGAGCCTGCGGGTGAACTTGGCCCGGCCGGGCCATGCAGAACTTCTCGCCGAACTCATACCGGGTGGCAACTGCCTGGAAGCCAACGGCTCGGGTCTGGCGCTTTCCCGGCTTCCAGAAAACTTTTCAGAAATGGAACAAAGCGGCCAGGTCAGCCGGCAATCCCTTGCGGCCCAGAACGCTCTTGCTGCTCTGGCTCCCGAGACCTGGCCCACGCCCCTCCTGGACGCGTGCTGCGGCCGAGGCGGCAAGTCCCTGTTCCTGGCCGAGCAGGGCTACGCTCCGATCATGGCCTCGGACGTGAACATGTTTCGACTGCGCGGCCTTCTTGAAGAGCAGCGCCGACTGAACATCTTTTTCCCCATCTTCAGAGCCTCTGCATCCGCCCCGTTCCCTTTGCAGATCATGCCCCGCACCATCCTCCTGGACGTCCCCTGCTCCGGCCTTGGGGTCCTCTCCCGCCGCCCTGATTCCAAATGGAAACGGACCAAGCGGGACCTGCGGGACCTGGAACGCATCCAGCTGGAAATTCTGGGCAACAGCTGGGCCCAGCTGCCGCAGGGAGGGAAGATCGTGTATCTGACCTGCACCGTGAATGTACGGGAGAATGAAGAGCAGGTGGGGGCCTTTTTGAAGCGGGAGCCAGAGGCAAAGCTGGAGCGGGAGTATCGGACGCCGCTTGATTCCGTGCTGGGAGAATTTTTCTATGGAGCGGTGATAAGGAAAGGGTGATTGGTGATCAGACGCCACGCGGCAACAGACTCTGCGCCTGACTCACAAATTCAGACATTCAATCGCGGTCCCGGCAAGATCATCCTCCAAAATAAAAAGCGCCGTGGGTTCCCCCACGGCGCTTCTTCTCTTTTTATCAGGCTCAAACCCAAACTCACACCTGCAGACTCCCCCGGTATTCCTCAATTGAGGCAATCCCCAGCTCTTCCCCAAGCTCGGCCACTTCACCCACAAGGTTGAAAGCGAAGTCCGGACGCAGGAAATTTCCCGTGCCCACCTGGACCGCAGAGGCTCCCACAAGCAGGAACTCGAATACGTCCTCAACCGAGGAAATGCCGCCCATGCCCACCACGGGAACATCCACGGCCCGGCAGACCTGATGGACCATGCGCAGGGCCACGGGCTTGATGGCCGGGCCGGACAGTCCGCCGACCACATTGGCCAGTCTCGGCGTGCGTCTTCTGATATCCACGGCCATGCCGCTCAGGGTGTTGATCAGCGAAAGGCAGTCCGCCCCGGCGTCCACGACGGCCCGGGCCACCACGGTGATGTCCGTCACATTGGGGCTCAACTTGACCATGACCGGAAGGGAGCCGGATTTCTTCTTGACCGCCTCCACGACCTTCGCGCCCATGGCCGGATCCTGCCCGAATTGGACTCCTCCCTCTTTGACGTTGGGACAGGAGATGTTCACCTCCAGGGCCGCGATACCCTCTTCTCCGGCCAGCACCCCGGCCAAATCCGCGAATTCCTCGGCGGACTGCGCGTACAGGTTGGCGATCACGGCCGTTTCGCTGTGCGGCAGCCTGGGCAGTTTTTCCTTGAGGAACTGTTCCACCCCGATGTTCTGCAGCCCGATGGCATTGAGCATGCCTGCCGATGTTTCTACGATACGCGGTGTGGGATTGCCCAGACGCGGCTTGAGTGAAAGCCCCTTGACCGCGATACCGCCCAGCCTGGCCAGATCCCCGTAGCGCATGAACTCCAGACCGTAGCCGAACGTGCCCGAGGCGGGAATAATGGGATTTTTAAGCTCCAGCCTGCCGATGCGTACTGTCGTGTCCATCAGTTGCCTCCCAGATCGACTTCGCTGACATGAAAGACCGGACCCTTGGTACAGGTCTGCACCAGTTCCCCTTCAGGCGTCTTGCACACGCACCCCAGACAGGCTCCGATGCCGCAGGCCATGTGGTTCTCAAGAGAAATGTAGGACTCTGCCCGGTGTTCGTTGGAAATCTTCTGAACCGCTTTGAGAAACGGCGTCGGGCCGCAGGCGAACACCCGGCCTTTCCCCTGGTCGTACCGTCCGATGGTCTCATCCAGCACGCCCACAAACTCCTGGATCTCTTCGGGCGTCTGCTGCTGCATAGCCCGGGAACGTACCCGCACGGAGAGTTCTTCAAATGGATAATTGGCCAGATCGGGCCGGTGCCCGAACAGCAGCTCCACCTGACCGGGCCTGGGGTGATTCTTGATGTAGCCCACAAACGGGGCAATGCCCATACCTCCGGCCAGCACCAGAACCGGCTTGTCGCCCTTGTCGTTGAACCCCCTTCCAAGCGGCCCCCAGACCACGACCTTCTCTCCGGGCTGCAACCCGGCCATCTTCTGCGTGCCCCGGCCCACGACCTGAAAAAAGAGATGCAACCCGTTCTCGTCGCACTCGCAGATGGAAAAAGGGCGTGGCCAGACCGGATCCAGCTCCCAGTCCATGGGCCGGACCATGACAAACTGCCCTGGACGATAGCGCCACCCCGGTGCTTCCAGATACAGATGCCAGAACCCCTCTTCCTCTCCCGGCGAACAGACCAGGACCCGGAGTTCCTGACATGGAGACGACTGCATATGATACCTCTCAATGATGTATTTTTTAAAAAAATTCTGGAATGTTAGAATTGGAAGAAAATTCTGGAATTCTGGAATTCTGAAATTCTG
>JAWLGC010000033.1:0-22021 GCA_041685265.1 Desulfomicrobiaceae bacterium
GGGTTGCGGTCCGCAATGATCGCCTTGGGATAGATGGTTGTCCCAGGAGTGACGGAGGAGCCGGAAAACTGCTCCGCCTCTCCCTGGTACCGGGCCCCGAGGAGAGTGATTTTTCCATGGGGCCGGGGGGCGGGAGGAACGGTGTAGCTGTTCTTTTTCGGCAGCAGGGGGATCGCGGCGGTACCTGGCAGCGTGTGTCTGACCCAGGAGGAAAGGCGGCTGTTGTCTGCCGTATCCTGTGCCGAAAATAATTGATGGTCTTTGAATGGAGTTCCGAAATGCAGGGTGGCAATCCAGGCGTCGGTCGGGGCGGTGGCGGTCGATTGCCCCTGAGGATTGTGCAGGGACCACCAGAGCAGCCCCGGTTGCAGGTCGCTCCCGGCTGCAGGAAGGACCGAGGTGAAGAGGATCAGGAGGACCGGGATGAATATGCGCATCATGAACCGTGGTGTTGATTTTGAGAAGCCGCCGGGATGTCCGGCAGGGTGAAGAATGTATTATTTTCGGCTATCCAAGGGCATGGGAAGAGTCAATGCCCGTGAATCCCGATGGGAAGCGTATTGGAGAGAATGATGAAGATCCATGAGTATGGGCAGGACCTTGAGGGGGAGCTTCACAGGCTCCGCAGACGGTGTGAGGAACTCGAGGCCAGGCTGGCGCGAACCGAAGCCCGGACACGGGTTCTGGTGGAGGATTGTCCCGTAGGGATTTTTTATGATGATCCCGGGGACAAGTGCATTTATGTGAATCAGACCTTCTGTTCCATGATGGGGCTCAGTTCGGAACAGGCCCTGGGGGACGGGTGGGCCGACGTGGTGTATCCGGATGACAGGGAACGGCTTCTGGCGGAACGGCACCGGGCCGTGGCTGCCGATGATGATGTGTTTCAGTGTGAGTACCGTTTTCGACGCCCTGACGGAGGGATCGGTTGGGTGGTGGAGCAGACGAAATCCGTTCGGGACGGATCCGGCGAACTGCTCGGGTATGTGGGCACCGTGGTCGATGTCACGGCCAGACACAACCGGGAACGGGCTGCGGTCAGGGCGCGGGATATGCTGCAGGACCGGATTCGGGAGCGGTCCGCGGAAATCCGGGATCAGGCCGTGCGGCTGGAGGAGGCCAATGCGGCCCTGAAGGTATTGCTTCGGCAGCGGGAACAGGATCGGCTTGATATGGAGAAGTCCATTCTGGATAACGTCCGGGTTCTGGTCATGCCCGGGCTGGAGCGCCTCAGGGCCATGAACTGCGGACCCGAGGCAAAAATGTGTATCGAGGTTGTCCGGGAACAGGTCGGGGACCTGGTCGCTCCCTTTGTGCGTACCCTGCGGGCTGTCTACGATACCCTGACTCCGGCCGAGGTTCAGGTTGCCGACCTGATTCGGCAGGGACGTTCGACCAAGGAGATGGCCGTGGTTCTGGGAGTGAGTGCGGCGACCGTGGAAACGCACCGGCGAAACATCCGAAGCAAGCTCGGGCTGACAAACTCCAGACGCAACCTGAGGACCCACCTGCTGTCGCTGGGATGATGGCGATGGGGGCCGGATATGTTCAGAATGACCAGGTAGAATATATCCCTATTTTCTCCCCAACTCTCCCCGGTTGTGTTTTCTGCAGGACCGCGCATTGTGCACCCGAACAAATCATTCACAGTGGGCCGCAAAGGCCGCTTTATATGTTGCGAGGTGCATATGGAACACATGGAACAGGATCTTTTGAATACCGGACTGGCCGAGATGTTTAAAGGCGGGGTGATCATGGACGTGGTCTCCCCGGAACAGGCGGTCATCGCCGAACAGGCCGGGGCGTGCGCGGTCATGGCTCTGGAGCGGGTTCCGGCTGATATCCGGGCCACGGGCGGGGTGGCCCGGATGTCCGATCCGGGCATGGTCCGGGAGATCGTCAGGGCCGTCTCCATTCCGGTCATGGCCAAGGTGAGAATCGGCCATTTCGTGGAGGCGGAAATTCTTCAGGCCGTGGGGGTGGATTTCATTGATGAAAGCGAGGTGCTCACTCCGGCCGACGAGGTCCACCATGTGGACAAGAAACGGTTTTCAGTCCCCTTTGTCTGCGGGTGCCGCAATCTGGGAGAAGCCCTGCGCCGCATCGGTGAAGGCGCAGCCATGATCCGCACCAAGGGCGAGGCCGGAACCGGGGATGTGGTCGAGGCGGTTCGCCACGCCCGGACCGTGCAGGGCGAGATTCGGGCCCTGTGTGCCATGCCCGAGGAAGAGCTGATGCATTACGCCAAGACCATCGGCGCCTCTTATGATCTTCTGGTCCGCACCCGGAAGGCAGGTCGAATGCCCGTGGTCAACTTCGCGGCCGGCGGGGTGGCCACTCCAGCCGACGCAGCCCTGATGATGCAGCTGGGTATGGACGGGGTGTTCGTGGGATCGGGTATTTTCAAGAGCGGCGATCCGGAAAAACGGGCTGCGGCCATTGTCCAGGCTGTGACCCACTATAACGACCCGGCCCTGTTGGCCAAGATCAGTGAGAATTTAGGCGAGGCCATGGTCGGCATTTCCGTGCGCAGCCTGGGCGAGGCGGAACAGATGGCCAACCGGGGCTGGTAGGCAGGGGAGGCTGCCTGATGAAAATCGGAATTCTGGCCCTGCAGGGAGCCTTTCAGGAACATGTTCCGCATCTGGAGCGGCTTGGAGCCGAACCGGTGTTTGTTCGCCTCCCTCAGGATCTTCCAGGGCTGTCCGGGCTGATTCTGCCTGGAGGCGAGAGCACGGTCATGGGCAAGCTGGCCGAGAAGTACGAACTGGTGGAGCCGCTGCGGGAGTTTGCCGGGAAGCGGGCTGTGTGGGGAATCTGCGCCGGGATGATCCTGCTGGCCGGAAATGTTGATCGTGATCAACCGGGCCTTGAGGTGCTGGATATCGAGGTGATCCGCAACGCCTACGGTTCCCAAAGGAACAGCTTTATCCGGGAGGTCCGCCTTGGGGCCCCCGGGGAGCCCCCGTTTCCGGGCGTGTTTATTCGGGCGCCCCGTATCGAATCGGTGGGAAGCGGGGTGACGCCGGTGGCGCTTCTGCCGGATGAAACAGTCGTCGGCGTGTGTCGGGACCGGGTCATGGCCACCGCCTTTCATCCCGAACTTACCGAAGACGACCGCATGCACCGGAGGTTTCTGGATATGGCGGCCGGTGGTGATGCCTGAGCATTTTTGAACCGGGAATTGACGGTAGAACAAAAAAGGGCGGAACCTCACGGTTCCGCCCTTTTTTGTTCTTGATCGATGTTGTGCAGGTTGCCTGATTGGTCCTGAAATGGGGGCGTGATTCAGGAGAAAAGGAAAACCTTCAGAGAAACCAGACACCCCAGTCCGAGTGCCGTATACCGGAACAGCTTCCAGCTCAGGACCGGGACAGGTGTCGTCTTTGCGGGCAGAGGGCTTTTTCCGGACCGCTCCCAGACCATGGCCATGGGCATACCGGCCTTGAAGCGGCGCTTCAGAGTGAGCCGTTTCAGGTATGTCAGCGGGGCCTTGACCGCTCGGGCCTTTCCTTCCCGTACAGCCTCTGGGCGAAACACCACATCCAGCATATGGGCCGTGTCCATGGAGCGGCCCAGAAAATGGGCGCATCCGGCACAGGAGGTGAGCACCGTGCGATCGCCTGCCTCCCGGGCGCGGCGTTCCGTAAAATTTTTGGAGAGTTCGGGGCTGCGAAAGCTTACGGAGCCGCCTTCTCCACAGCACAGTGTCCGTTTTCTGCTGTGCTTCATTTCATGCACGTTGAGTCCCATGTTTGCGGCAAGAGTACGGAGAGCCTTGTGGGCTTCCGGGACATGGCGCATGGGGCAGGGATCATGGATGGTGACTTCGCCTGAAAGGGGAGTCGTGGCGGGAAGGCCATGGGCTGCCAGGTGTTCGTATACTGTGCTCACCTTGAGTCCGTTTCCATAGGTGGAGAAGACTTTGAAGCAGTTGGGGCACGCCGTCAGCACGCGGCGCACGCCGTGGGCCAGAAGCATGTCCCGCAGTTCGCCGAACATGGTTTCGAAGTGGTCCTGTCGTCCCAGATCGTGGGACGGCTTGTTGCAGCACTCAAGCACGATACCAAGGGACGGGATGGTGTTTTGCAGGTGCCCAAAAAGGTCTTCGGTCACGCCGGGTCGGGTGCCGGTGAGGGTGCAGCCGGGGAAAAAGACCGTATCACATCCGTCAGGCAGCCCGGCATGGGAAAACAGGGAGGAGTTGCCCCGTTTCTCATACCCGAGGATGGTTCGGTACCGTTTGAGGTCCACTTCGTTTCGCCTGGCGGCATCCCGTCGCATATCCAGAAACATGGTCGCCGGGTCGAGGTCCAGGGGGCAGATTTCCGAGCAGAGCCCGCACAGAGAGCAGTCGAACGCCAGGTCCCGGACTGCCGGGCCTTCATGGGCAAGTCGTTCTGCCAGGGTGCGGGGAGATCCATGGGTGGAGAGGAAGGCACAACTGCGTACGCATGCGCCGCATTCGGTGCAGTCGGCGGCAATGCGCTCGGCGGAACTGTTTTGGTTTTGAGATACGGCGGTATGGGAAGGTGATTCAGGCATAGATGTTCCCTTGTTGGGATGATAGATCATAAGATCGTATCCGAGACGGGAGAGGAGAACCAATGCGAATTTTCTATGATTGAGCTGTTTGGGGATTCATTTGGGCTATAGATGTTATTTCACGACCTCCTCGCCCCACTCTGTGAGTTTTCTACGAAGCAGCTCTTTATCCGGTAAATAAAGGCGATATTCTTTTGCATGAATGTTGGCATCCCTCGGTAGAGTAATTTCGACCAGGGCGTCATGTTTTTTCTTGCATAGGACAATACCCACGGTTGGGGCCTCTTCGTCGAGCTTCACGAAGCGATCGAAGTAATTGACGTACATCTGCATTTGGCCGAGGTCGCCGTGAGTGAGCTTGCCGATTTTGAGGTCGATGAGCACATAGCAGCGCAGCAGCCGGTTGTAGAAGACCAGGTCGACGAAGAAATGCTCTTCGTCGAAGGTGAAGCGTTTCTGGCGGGCCTCGAAGAGGAACCCCTTGCCCAGTTCCAGCAGGAAGTGTTCGAGCTTATCGATGATGGCGGTTTCCAGATCGGATTCGGAATACCTGGCCCTTTCGTCCAGGCCGAGGAATTCCAGCACGTAGGGTTCCTTGAGCAGGTCTTCGGGACGGGTGATAAGATGGCCTTCGGTGGCGAGTCTTTTTACACCTTCCTTGTCCCTGCTCAAGGCCAGGCGTTCGTACAGACCGGAGTTGAATTGGCGCTTGAGTTCCGGCAGGGTCCAGGAGTTTTCGGCTGCCTCGATTTCGTAGAAGCTGCGTTCCTCAGGGTTGTTGATGGAAATCAGAAAGACATATTGCGACCAGCTCAGCTTGAACGGTGCTGTGAACTCGGTAGACGGCCTCTGCCAAATCGCATGAGGGAACTCCTTATGCGTCAATGAGGCCGGTGACACCCGGGAATTCCGGCCGGTCGGCAATTGCGCAGACGGCATCTGCACAATCAGGCGGTCCTGATAAGCGATGTAAAACCTGCGCATGTATTCCAGATTTCGCTTGGAGAACCCCCGTCCGAATTCGGCGCTCAGCTCTGCGGAAAGTTCTTTGAGCAAGGCCTTGCCATACTCGGCCCGCTCCCTGCCTTGTTGTTCGTGTTCAACGATACGGCGACCTATTTCGAAGTTGGTCAGAACCTGAATGATATCGACGGAATGTGCCGCCGCCTGTCTTGCGGAGCGAATCAGTTCGCGGAGTTCGTGAATCAGTTCGTTCATTCCGTTACCTCCCGGAGAAGACCCATGATCCGTTTTTCCACCGCCTCCAACTCGGCATCAATCTGGCCCAACCCTGAACTGTTTCCTTGGTGGGGGCCAGCACCACACTAAAACGGCGCAGCACCGTCAGAGGTAGCATGATCCGCTCGTACTGCGGCGGTCCCGGTATGGTCCGCGTAACAGGTCGGCTGCGGACCAGATGAAGTTCGCCAGTTGCTGAAAGTCGCCTGGAGTCATGCGTCAGTATCCTTGTCTTGAATTTCCAACGTGTTTGTTGTTCAATTGCGGAGCTTGGCGTATCATGTACCATGCCGGGTGAAAAGAAGAAAGCTGTTGAATATGTTAACATGCCTTAACGAGGCTGCTTGTTCGCACCCGGTTTCGCCGGCAAAACTACAAAGAGCGCGGAACCTTTCGGTCCCACGCTCTTTTCTCTGTCGTTTCGAATCGGAGTCACCCCTTTCGCCCTGCCGCCAGAAACGTCTCGTGCCGCTCCCTGTAGGGCGGAAACCCAAAAAACGCCGAGCCCGACACCAGGACATCCGCCCCAAGTCCGGCCAGTTCCCCCGTATTGTCGGGGGTTACGCCGCCGTCGATCTGGATCAGGGTGGAGCATCCTTTGGCGTCGATCATTCCCTTCAGGTCCCGGAGCTTGTCTTTGGTGAAGGGGATGAACTTCTGGCCGCCGAAACCGGGGTTCACGGACATGAGCAGGACCATGTCCAGCTGGGGCAGGAGGTACTCCACGGCGCTGAGTGGAGTGGCCGGGTTCAGGGACACGGCGGGTTTCATGCCCAGCCTGGCGATTTCGGCCACGGTCCGCTCCAGGTGCACTGTTGCTTCGGCGTGGACGCACAAAAGGTCGGCTCCGGCATCGGCGAATTCCTGGATATACCGCTCGGGCTTTTCGATCATCAAATGCACGTCGAAAAACAACCCGCACGCCTTGCGCAACCGCTTGATGATGGGCGGGCCAAAGGTGATGTTGGGCACGAAGGAGCCGTCCATGACGTCCCAGTGCACCCATTTCAGCCCGGCCCCTTCCAGGTCTTTCAGCTCTGTTTCGAGGTTGCCGAAATCTGACGACAAAAGGGAAGGGGAAAGGATGATGTCTTTCATGATTCCTCCCGTTCACCCATCTGAAAATCGACCTTGATCTTGAACATCTGTTCCGCAGGCATATTCAGGATGGGAATACCGGTTTTGGCGGTGATGGAATCAAGGGTTTCGA
This sequence comes from Desulfomicrobiaceae bacterium, assembly GCA_041685265.1. Classification (GTDB taxonomy): domain Bacteria; phylum Desulfobacterota; class Desulfovibrionia; order Desulfovibrionales; family Desulfomicrobiaceae; genus JAWLGC01. Next base: position 6,995 of record JAWLGC010000033.1, read on the forward strand.
CCACGTTTTCCCAGGAGGGCCCGATATAGGTGAACCACACGTTCTTGTCGTGCTCGCGCAGGTAGTTGTGGGTCACGCCGGGATGCCGGTTCACCTCGGCCACGAACTCCTTGAGTTTCTCTTTGGGCACCGAGGCCGCACACAGGGTGGAGCGCCACCCCAGCTTGCGGGACTGGAAATTGGCGCCGATGCGCCGGATCACGCCCTTTTCCGTCAGGGCCCGGATCCGGGCCAGGGTCTCGGCCTCTGTCAGATCGACCTGCTCTCCGATAGCCTGATAGGGCCGACTCTCAAGAGGGAACTCGGTCTGAATGATGTCCAGAATCTTTTTGTCGATGGCGTCCATGGAGTTTCCTTTATTGTAGGCTATGGGCTATGGGTAACAGGCGATAGGCGCGGGGCGGGGAGTTTCTGCCTCTTGCCCCATACCCATAGCCTATAGCCCATCGCCTTTGGCCCTGTATTTCTATTCCTCTCCTGCCTCCGGCCCATCGCCTTTGGCCTCTCGCCTCAGCTTTTTAGGCTGATAGGTGCACAGGGGTTCCTCGGCCATGTAGTTGCCGTTCATGGTCATGGCCCGGGCCCGGCAGCCGCCGCAGACGCGGTGGTACTCGCACACCCCGCATTTGCCTTCATATTCCTTCTGGTCCCTGAACTGGAGAAACTGGGGGGATTTGGCCCAGATCTCGGGGAACGGGGTCTCCTTGGTCTGGCCGCAGTCCAGATCCAGGTATCCGCAGGGCTGAACCTGGCCGGTGTGGGAGATGAAGCAGAACCCGGTGCCGCCAAGGCAGCCCCTGCTCATGGCGTCCAGACCGAAGTTCTCCCGGTTGACCTCGACACCTTCCTCTTTGGCCCGCTGGCGCATGATCCGGTAGTAGTGCGGGGCGCAGGTGGCCTTCAAGTGCATGTCCGTGGTCTTGCGGAAGTCGTAGAACCAGTTCAGGACCTCTTCATATTCTTCCGCAGAGATGACCTCGGCGCCCAGCTCCGCTGCCCGGCCCGTGGGGACGAGCAGAAAGATGTGCCAGGCCACGGATCCCAGGTCTTCGGCAAGATGGAAGATGTCCTTAAACATCCCCATGTTGTGTTTGGTCACGGTGGTGTTGATCTGAAACGGGATGCCGGCTTCCTTGAGGTATTCGATGCCCTGCATGGCCGCCTTGAAGGAGCCGGGGACGCCCCGGAACTCGTCGTGCTCCTCGGCCGTGGGGGCGTCGATGGAGATGGAGCACCGCTGGATGCCGGACTCCTTCATTTTTTTTGCATTTTCCGGATTGATCAGGGTCCCGTTGGGGGCCATGACGCACCGCAGTCCCTTGGCATCGGCATAGGAGACCAGCTCGAAGATGTCCTTTCGAAGCAGGGGCTCGCCTCCGGTGAAGATGATCACCGGATCGCCGGTTTCCGGGAAAGTGTCGATGAGCGCCTTGGCCTCGTCCGTGGACAGTTCTCCGGGATAGGGCTCCAGGTGCGCTTCGGCCCGGCAGTGTTTGCAGGCCAGGTTGCAGGACCTGGTCACTTCCCAGGCGATAAGTCGCAGGGGCGGGAAGCCTTTGTCGTTTTGGTTATGGGCATGGGGATGCATGGGGGCTCCGTTGAAAACAGGCTAGAGGCTATGGGCGATGGGCTAGAGGTAAGTGGAAGACAGGAGAAGGCGTCGTTTTGGGAGGGTGCTCTGACGATACCCCCTGTAATCCTTTTACTCCCCATAATCCTTCTACATGGGCTGAAGGCAGGGTCTCTTCCTCTCTTCCCTATAGCCCCTCGCCCATAGCCTCTCGCCTTTTTTTTATTTATTCCATTTCAGAAAATCTTCGGCAAAGTAGGTCAGGATCAGGTCCGCTCCGGCCCGCTTGATGGAGGTCAGGGATTCCATGACCACACGCTGCTCGTCGATCCAGCCGTTGCCGGCAGCGGCCTTGATCATGGAGTACTCCCCGCTGACCTGGTAGGCGGCCAGGGGGAGGTCGAACCGGTCCCTGAGCAGTCTGATCATGTCCAGGTAGGGCAGGCCGGGTTTGACCATGAGCATGTCCGCGCCTTCTTGAACGTCGGCCGCGGCCTCGCGAAGTCCTTCCCTCCAGTTGGACGGATCCATCTGATAGGAATTGCGGTCTCCGAACTGCGGAGCGGATTCAGCCGCATCCCTGAACGGGCCGTAAAAGGCCGAGGCGTATTTGACTGCGTAGGACATAATGGGCAGTTCCCTGTACCCGGCCCGGTCCAGTCCGGCCCGGATGGCCGCAACCCGGCCGTCCATCATGTCCGAAGGGGCCACCACGTCCGCTCCGGCATCGGCATGGGAAAGAGCGATTTTGCAGAGGATGGACAGCGTGGGGTCGTTCTGCACGTACTCATCTTTGATGATCCCGCAGTGGCCGTGAGAGGTGTATTCGCACAGGCAGACATCGGTCATGACCACCAGGGAAGGAAACCGTTTTTTGAGAGCGCGTACGGCCTGCTGCACGATGCCGTTTTCGGCGAATCCTTCCGAGGCAAATTCGTCCTTTGTTTTGGGGATGCCGAACAGGATCAGGCTTTTGAGGCCCATATCCACGGCCGCGGCCACCCGCTCTTCCAGCTTGTTTACGGAGAGCTGGCTCTGGCCGGGCATGGAGCCGATGGGCCTGTCAAAGGACGGGTCCTCGGTATCCACCACGAAATAAGGCTGGATCAGGTCCTGGGGCCTGACATCGGTCTCCCGGACCAGGTCCCGGATGGATGCGGTCCGTCTGAGCCGACGGCCCCGAAAAAATGGTGCGTCGTGATCTGTGGTCATGGGGTGTCTCCCTTTTCCTGGCACGCGGTCAGGGATGGTTGGAGCTGAGAAAGGGAAAGGCGGCGGAGATGGGAAAACGGCGCGGCAACCAGAGCTGCCGCGCCGAGATGGTCATGCGCATAACGCGGCTATTTGATGCCGATTTCCTCGTCGGTCAGGTAGCAGGCCGGGTCCTGGGCCCAGATGTCGCCGTAGTAGGCTTCGGCCCGGGCCCGGAAGTTCCCGCCGCAGATGGGCAGGTACTGACATTTGGCGCACCGGCCGCCCACATGGTCCTTTTTGATCTTGAGTTTGTCCAGCAGCTCGATGGAGGAGTCGTTCCAGATTTCGGAAAAGGGGCGTTCCAGGACGTTGCCGAAGGTGTGGTTGCGCCAGAACTGATCCGCGTGGACCTGACCGTCCCAGGAGATGCAGCCGATGCCGCGCCCGGAATTGTTGCCTTCGTTGAACTGCAGGAGCTCCATGACTTCCTTGGCCCGGGCCGGATTTTCCTTGAGCAGCCGCTGGTATACGAAGGGGCCGTCGGCGTGGTTGTCCACGGTCAGGATCTCCTTGGGCATGCCCGCGTCGAACAGGGCTTTTGTCTCGTCCATGATCAGGTCGACCACGTCGCGGGTCTCCTGGTGGCTCAGGTCCTCTTTGATCAGCTCGGAACCGCGGCCGGAGTAGACCAGGTGATAGAAGCAGCACCGGGGGACTTCCATCTCCCTGAGGAGCCGGAAGATGACCGGGATGTCCTGGGCGTTACGCTTGTTGATGGTGAACCGCAGGCCGACCTTGAGGCCTTCAGCCTGGCAGTTTTCCACCCCCTGCAGGGCCTTTTTGAAAGCCCCGGGCACGCCACGGAATTTGTCATGGATCTCTTCGCCGCCGTCCAGAGAGATGCCCACATAGGACAGGCCGACTTCCTTGAGCTCCCTGGCTTTGTCTTTGGTGATCAGGGTGCCGTTGGTGGAGATGACCGCCCGCATGCCCTTGGAAACCGCGAATTTGGCCAGCTCGGGAAGGTCTTTGCGTACCAGAGGTTCGCCTCCGGAAAAGAGCATGACCGGGGAACCGAACTCGGCCAGGTCGGTGATGATCTCTTTGGCCTGGTCCGTATTGATTTCATCCTCGCCGTCCACGGGGACGGCCTGGGCGTAGCAGTGGACACATTTCAGGTTGCACCGCTTGGTCATGTTCCAGACCACCACCGGCTTCTTGTCCTTGGAAAACTGCAGCAGGTGGGAGGGGAGACTTTTGGCTTCCCGTCCGTAACGAAGAACGTCGGACGGTTCGATGTTGTCACAATAGAGTTTCGAGATGCCGATCATAATTCCTCACAAGGCCTTCGGACAGGGCCGAAACCGTTCTTGGATGGTTGGGGATATCGCCCCCTGCTCCGAGCAGGGGGGTGATAACGAACGTCTGAGCCGAAATTCACTGGACCCGATCCGTGGGGGGCGGTGCTCCCTGGAGTTGGTCAATAAGGTTTTTTCTGGACACGAGGAGCTGCTTTTTGAGCATCAGTCGTTTTTCCCGGGAAAGGCGGGCAAACTTCCGATCACCGGTCAATTCGCGGAGCTCCTTCATCTCCTGCAGGATCCGGGCAACGGTCTGCTGCAGCTGCCTGTCCTCGGATTCCACCTGGGCTGCGGCCGTGGCCAGGGAGAGTATTTCCGTTGCCAGATGGTGGAAGGCAGCCGGGGACAGGGCCTGTTTCAAGGCCCTTTTCGTGCGCCATCGGCTGATGACCTGTCTGAACAAATGAACCATGTTCGGGTCCTTGCGGTGACGCTGCCTGCAGTGTTCCGCTGTTTGGCGCTCCGGTCAGGAGAGAAAACCCAGATAGGAACCGGTGACCATGACCAGGCTGACCCCCGTCAGAATGAGAACGGGCAGAAGCATGGCCAGCACCACCCGCAACGTAGTGGTGCCGTGGATCTGCCGGTAGCCGAAAAAGGTGCTCACCATGGACCACAGGGCACCGATCAGGGAGCCGAAGATGGGAAAGATGGACAGGAGCATGGGAGCCGAACCATAGGTCACGGCTCGAAATGTTCCTTCAAATCCCTTGTTCGACGCCTTCAGCAGGGTCAGGCAGATGTGATTGATGCCCACGATAAAAAACAGCATCAGGGTAAGCATCACCGGGTACATGACAAGGGTCAGAGCGGAGCCGAAGCCCATGAGTCCCAGACCGATCATCCCGCCTCCCTGCATGTCGTTCATGGCCGGAAGCACGCCGGACATCTGCCAGATGAACTGGGCAACAGCCTGGAGTTCGGCGATGAGCAGATAGAAAATCAGCGGTTTTCCGTATCCGCCGCCAACAGGCATGGAGCTGAAGAAAGCGACGGGGTGTCGCATGACGCTTCTGGCGGTCAGCATGAACCCCCGGAAGAACCCGTGCTGCTCCAGATTTTCCCAGGGTACACCTTCGGACTCCCGGGGGGAGGCAGAGGGCGGAGCGTCACTCGCCGCTTTCGGGTCGTCAAATGACTCCAGTCGGGACCAGATGTCCTCATCCTCTTTGGAAGACAGGGGCGTTTCCTCCTTCTCGGGATCGGTCAGGTCGTATTTGACCGGCTCCGGGTCGTTTTGTTCGGAAGAAGGGGGAGAACGGTCCGGTTCCCGGGAAATCCCGGGTTCAGGGGGTGCGGAGGGGGCTTCTGGAACAGGGGCCGCTACGGGCTCGGGGCGGTCTGTCTTTTCGGGCTCGGAAGCCTCTCGGACCGGATTCGGCACAGGCGTAACGGGCGAAATCTCCCGGAACTTGAACCGGCTCCCGCATTTGGGGCAGGTGGCCATGGCCGCCTTGGGAGGAAGTTTTTCATCCGGGACGTGTCGAGTGTATCCGCAATCTGGGCAGACGATATTCATAAGGGTTCTCTTGGGAATTGGTCCGTTTGGGTGTGCGCGGAACCTTGATTTCGGCAGTGTGTTACTGGAAATGTTCAATGGATAGAGCCGGAGAGTCACGACGGGGGCTGCTTTTCCTTGACCGCATTCAGACAGTTTTCGATGCATGGAATGCAGTTTTCGCACTCCCCCTGCTGGTCGCAGAAGCGGGTGAACGCCTGCAGCCAGTCGTCGCCGGTTCTGGGACACCGGGTAACGAACTGGGCGAATCGGGTCAACTGCTCCAGGGTCTGGTCGTTGATGTGGTGTTCCATGCGACAGGCCGTGGATTCAGCCACGTCCGGGGGGAGTTGGAGAAATTTGTTCAGAAACTCAAACAGGACCTTGTGCCGGTGTACGATTCTGCTGGCCAGACGGAATCCCTCCGGGGTCAGGGTGACCGAACTGTAGGGCTGGTAGTTGATGTACCCCTTTTCGGCCAGAGAGTGCAGGGCCCCGGTGACCGAAGCCCGCCTGACTCCGAGGCGGTCGGCAATATCCTTGGGCCGGGCCGAGTCATGGCTGGACTCGAGGAAGAAGATCGCTTCCAGGTAGTCTTCCAGGTTGGTGGAGAGGGTCGATAGTTCGGTCATCTGGTCTCGTTGGGTTCTGGGGATTCGAAGTCAGGGATCGCCTTACGGGCCTCGACAACGTCGATGCCCCGTTTACGGGCGATGGACTCCAGGTTCTGTTCCGCATCGGACTGTCGGAGATATATGGGGCGAAGCGGGTTCCGGGTAAAGTCCGCAGCCAGGGCCGCCGCGGAAATGTCGGCCAGGGACGGGGACTCCCAGGCCGGGTCCGGGAACAGGGTTCCCTGCGGAACCATCTGCTCCAGAAGCGGCTGGTGCAGGCGCACGCCGCTCCCGACAATCACGAGAGGTCCGGGCCGGTCGGCCAGCGTCCGGGCGGCCTCTTCCGTGGTCAGGGCCCGGGCCGGGGTGAGCGTTGTCCCGGCCGGTCCTCGAAATCCCTGCAGGTAGACCTGGTTGCGTCTGGCATAGGTCATGACCCAGACCTCCCCGGCGTGCAGGGGAAGGATTCTGGCTGCAATCAGGGGGAGCAGTTCAAGTCCGGCCATGGGCAGATCGGCCCCCATGGCGATTCCGGAGATCGTGGCCAGGGCCATCCGGATTCCGGTGAAGCTGCCGGGTCCGCGAACACAGGCCACCCCGCTTAGGTCGGCGGGTTTCAGTCCGAGGTTTCTGAGCCCCGCGGCCATGGCCGGAGCCATGTGCGGCATGGCATTGCCGGGACAGGAGAACTCCTGCCCGAACAGAACCCCCTGCTTTGAGCCGATGACCACCTGCAGCAGGGATTCGCAGCAGCTCAGGGCCAGGACAGGCCGCTGATTATTGAACGATTCTGGCGATATCATTGTAAATAGCGAGCCCCATGAGTCCGAGGAGAAAGGCCATCCCGAATTTGGTCACGGTCTGCTGCAGATCGGGATCCAGAGGGCGGCCGATGATGGTTTCGATGGTAAAAAAGAGAATGTGCCCTCCGTCCAGGACCGGGATGGGCAGCAGGTTGAGCAGACCGAGGTTGATGCTGATCAGGGCGGTCAGGGCCAGAAGGTCGATGATCCCCTTTTGGGCCTGTTCCCCGACCATCTGGGCGATCATGATCGGCCCCCCGATGGTGTCCACGGGGATGATCCGTTCGACCATCTTGACCAGCCCTTCAACCGTCAGCTCAATAAGCACCCAGGTCTGGCGCAATCCCGCCGAGGCCGAATCCAGAGGGCCGAGCGGGGTGGTTCTGGTTTCACCCGAAGCGGTGATGCCGACCATGGGCACTTTGACGGTTTCCCCGAAAAGGGTGGTCCGTTCCTGAATGCGCGGTCTGAGAACAACAGTCCGGATCTCTCCGTTGTTTTCTACGACAAACACCATTCCGCTGCCCTGATTGGCCTGGATGGTCCCGGCCAGATCCTGCCACGTGGAGATGGGGGTTCCGTCGATGGAGGTCACCAGGTCCCCGGGAGTCAGTCCGGCTTCGGCTGCCGGGCTGTCGTCCAGGAGCCGGCCGATGTGCGGCAGAAGCTCGGTCTGCCCCTGGGTCCAGAAAATGCCCCAGTAGATGACCCAGGCCAGCAGAAAGTTGAAGACGGGACCGGCCAGGACCACCAGGATGCGCTGCCAGGGCGGGCGGAGAGAAAAGCTTTGCTGTGGAGCAAACCCTTCCGGCAGTTCAGCATCCGGAGTCTCGCCCACCAGCTGGACGTACCCGCCGAGAGGGACCAGGGAGAGCTGGTATTCGGTCTGTCCCCGCCTGATACTCCAGATTTTGGGTCCGAACCCCAGGGAAAAGGTCTTTACGCCGATTCCCTGGAGTCTGGCCAGCAGGAAGTGCCCGAATTCGTGGAATGCGATCAGGATCCCAAGGACAATGATGACTGCAATGGCGCTTTGTATCATTTGGAAGAGTCTCGTGAGTCGGCCCGGAAGCGGCAGCCGCTCAGGGGACGGAGTTCAGGGTTGTCGTTCATGCCGGTGCGATCCAGGTCTGCACAAGAGCCCTGGTCTGCCTGTCAATGTCCAGGATATGCTCCACGGATTCCGGCTCGACAGGGCTGTGCGCCCCAAGGGCGCGTTCCACAAGGGCAGGGATGTCCAGGAATGCGATTTTTTCATCCAGAAAGGCGGCCACAGCCACCTCGTTGGCGGCATTAAGCACTGCGGGGGCGGTTCTGCCCATGGCCAGACTCTCTTTGGCCAGCCCGAGACAGGGGAAGAGGTTCTCGTTCGGGGGTTCAAAGGTCAGCGTGTTCGCAGTGGTCAGGTCCAGGGAGGGCAGCTCGAGACGGACCCGCCTGGGATAGGACAGACAGTAGGCAATGGGGATCTGCATGTCCGGAATGCCGAGGTGGGCCAGTTGGGATCCGTCCACGTACTCCACCAGAGAGTGGACGATGCTCTGCGGGTGGACCACCACGGAGATCCGATCCTGGTCGAAGCCGAACAGATGGTACGCCTCGATGACCTCCAATCCTTTATTCATCAATGTGGCCGAGTCAACGGAGATCTTGGCCCCCATGGACCAGTTGGGGTGGGCCAGGGCCTGGGACCTGGTCACGTTGTGCAGAAATTCGGCACTTTTGCCGCGAAACGGGCCGCCCGAGGCGGTCAGGATAAGTCGGTTCACTTCCGCCGGGTCATGCCCGGCCATGCCCTGGAACAGGGCGTTGTGTTCCGAGTCCACGGGAAGGAGCACCGCCCCTGTCTTTTGGGCGGCGGCACGGATCAGAGCTCCGGCCAGAACCAGGGATTCCTTGTTGGCCAGGCTGATGACCTTGCCGGCTGTGACTGCGGCCATGGTCGACTCAAGGCCGGCTGCACCGACCTGGGCCGAGAGTACGAACCCGGCCTCGGGAAGGGTTGCCAGCTCTTTGTACCCGGGCTGTCCGACCAGAATTTTCGGGTCGTACCCTGCGGGCAGCCGGGTGCGCAGATCCCTGGCGTGCTCCTCGGTCAGGACTGCGAGAAAGGGAGGCGTGAACTCCGCGGCTTGTTCCGCGAGCAGGACGGTGTTGGTGGCACCGGCCAGTCCCCGGATGCGGAACCGGTCCGGGTGGGTGCGCACCACCTTGAGGGCGGAGCACCCGATAGAGCCGGTGGATCCGAGGATGACCAGCTCGCGGGGAGTGGTGTCCGGATCGGCAACGGCCAGGCTGGAGATGTATCCTTGGGCCATGAGCACCTCAGTGTCTTGATCAGAAAAAGGTTACGAAAGCGGCCAGCAGGCAATAGACCGGAAGGGTCAGGAGCAGACTGTCGATGCGGTCCAGGATGCCGCCGTGACCGGGCAGAAGGCGTCCGGAATCCTTGACCCCCCGCCACCGTTTCAGGGCGGACTCGAAAAAATCTCCGAACTGGGCAGCCACGTTCAGAGCCACGCCCAGAAAAAGAAAGGCCCACCAGGGTGCGGTTCCCAGGGTGACTCCGAAAATCAGACAGAGCGCTGTGCACAACCCCAGTCCTCCCAGGCTGCCGGCCCAGGTCTTTTTGGGGCTGATCACGGGCCAGACCTTGCGCCTGCCCCACCAGGTTCCGGCATAATAGGCCCCGGTGTCTGCGGCAAAGGTGGTCAGCAGGATCAAGAGGATTTCAAGGGGAGTGATGGCCCGGAACAGTTGCAGGACCGCCGGGAGGTAAAGAAGCCCCGAGAGCATGATCACCGACCTGGTCACGTCGTTTCCCTGTTTTGTCCTGGCATAGTCGCGCAGAAATGTCAGGGCCGGGAACCAGAACAGGAATATGAGGAAAAAGGGGAGAAACTCGACCCCTTCCCGCAGGAACCAGAACATGGCTCCCCCCAGAAGCAGTCCGGTGATTTTGGTCTTCAGGTTTTCCCGTCCCGGCCAGAACATGGCGTAGAATTCCAGGAGTCCAAGGGAGGCGACCAGGACCAGTCCGATGCTCAGAGCCGGGTCGCCGGAGATGATCACCCAGGCGATGAGGGGCAGAAGGAGAATCGAGGTCACGATACGTTTGTGGTGCGAGGAGAGGGTCATGAGGCGGAGTCTTCTCCGGTGGTGCCGAAGCGGCGGTTGCGCTGGGTGAATTCGGTCACTGCCTGTCGCAGGTGTTCCGGGGTGAAGTCGGGCCACAGGGTGTCGGTAAAATAGAGTTCGCTGTAGGCGGACTGGTACAGCAGATAATTGCTGAGCCGGATTTCGCCGCTGGTTCGGATGATCAGGTCCGGGTCGGGCTGCCCGGCCGTATACAGGTAGTCCTTGAAGCCTTCCTCGGTGATCTTTTCGGCTGAAATTCCCGATGCGATCATGTTTCGGCACGCCCGGACGATTTCATCCCGGCCGGAATAGTTCAGGGCCAGGTTCAGGGTCATGGCCGTGCAGCCGGATGTCTTGTTCATGGCGTGTTTGAGCACCTGGCGTGCTCCCATGGGCAGGGCCGCGATATCTCCGAGGATGCGCAAACGAATGGATTGCTCCAGCAGGGAGGGAAGCTCCCGGGTGAGAAACTCCCTGAGCAGATCAAAGAGAAAGGAGACCTCTTCCCTGGGGCGGGTCCAGTTCTCCTTGGAAAACGTGTACAGGGTCAGGTGGGAAAGACCAATTTCCCGGCACGTGGTGACTATCTGTCTGGCGGTTTCGGTTCCCGCCTTGTGCCCGGCGCTGCGGGGAAGCCCCCGGCTTTTGGCCCAGCGTCCGTTACCGTCCATGATGATCGCGATATGTTTCATACAATTGACTCTGTTTAAGAGCGTCATGGCGTCCCGGGCGCGTTGTGGTGTTGTCCGCGTTTTTTCCGGCAGGGCTTTTTTCCGGAAAGAAAAAGACTCCTGCTTTTCGAACCGGTGTCCGGCGGTGTCCTTTTGAGTCCCGGCGGGAGCGGGCCACCACCGGGAAAGCCGCCATCCTCAAAGGGGATTGAGGTGGCGGCAGTATTTCTCGGGCCGATGAGCCGGAACCGCGGCGGCGAGGACAGAAGATCTAGATCTCCATGATCTCCTTTTCCTTCTCCTTGAACTGCACTTCAGACTTCTCGATAAAGGCATCGGTGATTTTCTGAATTTCGTCCTGACCCCGATGAAGCTCGTCTTCGGAAATATCCTTGTCGTTCTTCATCTTTTTCAGGGTCTCGTTTTCATCGCGCCGGATATTGCGCACGGCCACCTTGGCCTCTTCGGTGTATTTCTTGGCCATCTTGACCAGATCCTTGCGGCGTTCCTCGGTCAGAGGCGGAATGGAAATCCTGATGATCTTTCCGTCATTGATCGGGTTCAGACCGAGGTCGGATTTCATGATCGCCTTTTCGATGAGTCCGAAAGCGCTGCGGTCCCAGGGCTGAATCGCGATGGTCCGGCTGTCCGGGATGGAGACCGAGGCGACCTGATTCAGCGGTGTCGGAGAGCCGTAGTACTCAACTCTGATGTTGTCCACCAGGGTCGTGGATGCCCGCCCGGTCCGCAACCGTCCGAATTCCCGATCCAGGTTGTCTAAAACTTTCTGCATCCGTTCCTTGCAAACGTCAAAAACAGCATCCATTCCGTTTCTCCTTATTCTCCGTGCACGTGTGTTCCGATATCCTGTCCAAGGAGCACTCGTTTGATGTTGCCCTCGGTGAACAGGTTGAATACCTCAATGGGCAGGTTGTTGTCCATGCAGAGAGAGATAGCGGCCGAATCCATCACCCCGAGCCGTTTCTGCAGGACTTCGATGTAGGAAAGATCCTTGAACATGACCGCATTGTCATATTCTTCCGGGTCCTTGTCGTAGACCCCGTCCACGCGGGTGGCCTTGAGAATGGCCTCGCATTTCAGCTCCATGGCCCGGAGCACTGCGGCCGTGTCCGTGGTGAAAAAGGGAATCCCGGTTCCTGCGGCGCAGATGACCACGCGTCCCTTTTCCAGATGGCGGATGGCCCGGCGTCGGATGTAGGGCTCGGCCACTTCCTGCATGTTGATGGCGGTCATGACCCGGGTGGTCACGTTCCGCTTTTCCAGTGCGTCCTGCACGGCCAGGGCGTTCATGACCGTGGCCAGCATTCCCATGTAATCGGCCGAGGCCCTGTCCATGCCCTTGGCCGAGACGGAGACCCCGCGAAAGATGTTTCCTCCGCCGATAACCAGACTCATCTGGACCCCCATCCGGGCCACTTCGGCCAGCTCGTTGCTGATGGACTGAATGGTTGCGGGGTCGATACCGTGCCCCTGGGGGCCGGCCAGAGCCTCGCCGCTCAATTTCAGGAGAATTCTGGAGTACTGGAGTTTTTCCATGGCGTGATCCTCTTTAAGAAGATGGGGTGAACGGGCTGTAACATCCCTGCCTTCCCGAAAGCCATCCTGCGCCTATAAACGTTTTGATGGGGGAGAGCAAGGATCCGTGAACGAGCCTGCCCGTGGGAGTCCGGTCACGAGGGGCGTACGGCTAGGAGCGCGCAGACAGGGCCGGCTTCCGCAGCGGAGAGCCGGCCCTGAATCTTTTCCGAACGAAAAAAAAGGGCCCGAAGGCCCTTTCTCGTTACTCGCCTACCGCGATGCGGAAAAAACGTCCGATGCGGACATCGCCGAGCGGCTTGAGGAGGTCCTTGACGGTCTTGGAGTCGTCCTTGATGAACGGCTGCTCCTGCAGACAGACTTCCTTGTAGAATTTGTTCAGGCGTCCGATGACGATCTTTTCGGCGATCTGTTCGGGTTTGCCTTCTTCCTTGGCCTGGTTCAGGTAGATTTCCTTTTCCTTGGCGACCACGGTCTGGTCCACCTGGTCCGGAGAAACGCACATGGGGCTGGTGGCGGCGATCTGCATGGCGATGTCCTTGGCCGCGGTCTGCATGGCCTCGACTTCTCCCGCTCCGATCAGCTCCACGATGACGCCGAGCTTGCTGTTGGAGTGGACGTAGGATCCGATGATGCCGTCGCCTTCCACGGCGATGCGTCCGATCTTGCCCGGCTGCATATTTTCCCCGATCTTGCCGATCAGTCCGGTGACATCGCGGGCTTCCTCGGGCAGGGCCTCTACACTGTCGGCCCCGCTGTCCACGGCTGCTTTGGCCATGTTCAGGACAAAGGCCTGGAACTCTTTGTTCTTGGCCACGAAGTCGGTCTCACACTGCAGTTCGGCCAGGCCGCCGGCCTTGCCGTCTTCGGTGATGTATGCGGCAACCAGGCCTTCGGATGTGGCCCGTCCGGCCTTTTTCTCGGCCTTGGCCATGCCCTTTTCCCGCAGCCACGCCACGGCCTTTTCTTCATTACCATCGCAAGCGGCCAGGGCCTTCTTGCAGTCCATCATGCCCACGCCGGTCTTTTCGCGCAGGTCTTTGACCATTGAAGCGGTGATGCTCATGCCTATTTCTCCTGTTCGGTGGTGTCGGGGGAAGCTGCCGGGGCTTCCGGAGCAGCCGGAGCAGCCGGAGCTGCCGGAGCGGGCTGCTCTTCCTTGGCGATCTCTTCCATGGCCGCTTCGGCGTTCACGTCTGCGTCCTTGGACCGGGCCTTTCCTTCGAGGCAGGCATCGGCAATGGCGGCAGTGAACAGCTTGATGGCCCGGATGGCGTCATCGTTGCCGGGAATGACATAGTCGACCACGTCGGGATCGCAGTTGCTGTCCACGACGGCGACGATGGGAATCCCCAGGGTCCGACATTCCTTGACAGCGATGTCTTCCCGTTTGGGATCGATGATAAAGGCGGCTCCGGGCATGTCGGTCATGTCCTTGATCCCGCCGATGGTGGAATTGAGCTTTTTCACTTCCCGCTGACGCATGACCACTTCTTTCTTGACGAACTTATTAATGGACCCGTCCTCGAACATGGTCTCCAGCTTTTTCAGCCGGTCGATGCTGCCCTGGATGGTCTGGAAGTTGGTCAGGGTGCCGCCCAGCCACCGGTTGGTGACGTGGAACATGCCTGAACGGGCTGCTTCGGTTCTGATTACGTCCTGGGCCTGGCGCTTGGTTCCGACAAAGACGACCTTTTTGCCCGAAGCGGTTACATCGGAGATGAAATCGTGGGCAGTGCGGAAGAGTTTGACGGTCTGCTGCAGGTCGATGATGTGGATCCCTTTTCTGGCACCGAAAATGTATGTGCGCATTTTGGGATTCCAGCGGCGGGTCTGGTGTCCGAAATGGACGCCGGTTTCCAGCATCTGCTTCATTGTTACGTAAGCCATTGATACTCCTGGGGTTTTTTTCCTCCATCCGTCCATAGCGAGCGAAACCCTCCAAGGGCAACCCGGAGATTGGGGCGGATGTGCGGTGTATAAGAGGTTTATAAAAGCGGATGATTGCTACGTGATTCGTTCGGGATTGGCAAGGAAATATTTTGGGGAAATAGGTAATAGGCTAGGGGCGAGGGGCTATAGGCTAGGGGCAGGAGGGGGCAGGCATTTCCTCCTTTCTCTCCTATAGCCCCTATAGCCTATCGCCCCTCGCCCCTCGCCTCTTGTTGCCTTAGACCTCGATCACCAGCGGCAGTACGATGGGGTCCCGGTCCAGGACCTTGCGGAAGAAGCGGCGCAGAGTGGAGCGGATGCGGTCCTCGAGGTGGGGACGTTCCGTCGCGGGCATGGCCTCGAAAATGTCCAGGATGAGGGACTTGGCATCTTCCAGAACATGGGAGAGCTGCTGTTCGAAGATAAAACCCCGGGAGAGCAGGTTCGGGCCGAGAATGATGTGTCCGGTCTCTCCGTCCAGGGCCAGAAGCACGATGACCAGCCCCTCTCCCCCGAGGATCTGGCGCTCCCGGAGTACAGTCTGCCCCACGTCGCCGACCCCTTTGCCGTCCACGAGAATGGATTCGGCACAGACCGGCTGTTCGAGGCGAAAGTCGCCCCCGGGCAGCAGGGTCAGGGGGTGTCCGTCCTCCAGAATTCGGGTCCGTTCCGGGGCCACTCCCCATTCC
>JAWLGC010000140.1:0-5371 GCA_041685265.1 Desulfomicrobiaceae bacterium
GCATGGAGATGCTCCGTTGGAGTGTGCGATGCCGGCCCGGATGCCGGCCAGGGAAAAACTGGTGATGTGCTCGACGAGCATCCGGCAGCGCGTTTTCTGGTCGCCGCCACTGAAGTGGGCCTGCCTGGCTGCCCTGTTGTATCCAAGAAACATGCACTGGCTCATGACGCTCAGCACGCATAGCCTGACTTGCACGGATTCCGGGTCCGGGTCATGGAACATCCGGGCGACGACCTGCTTCAGCATCTGAATTTCATTGAGGTGCGTGGTCTGGATCACCTCTCTGAACATGGGAGAGGGATCGCTCATGGCGTGAAAGAGCATGCGGGAAAACCATCCCCCTTCATTGTCGCAGAAAATGCGGTCGATCATAACAGCCACGAATTCGGCCAGCCACGTTTCAGGTTCCATCCGGTTCATATCCGGGACCGGAAATATCTGTTCGGTCAGGGTGTGGGCGTGGGCCAGGGCCTCTTTGTAGAGCTGCTCCTTGGAGCCGAAATAGTAGTTCACCGAGGCCACATTGGCCCCGGCCCTGCGGCAGATCTCCGCTACTTTGGCGTCACGGAACGGTTTTTCCGCAAGCACGGCCATGGCGCTTTCAAGAACGCGCTGCCGGGTGTCTTTGGATTCGTCATGGATCATGGTTGATGTGTGGTTTTAAATGTTCATTTGAATTGTCTGTTTGAAGGGGTTGCCCGGAAAAGTCAAGCACGAGAAATCTGGCTCTGATGAGTCTGAACGGTTATGGGATAGCAGGTTTTATGCCAGAACTGTTTTGGTGAGAGGTCGAAGGTTTGTCTTTAAGTACAGGGGGTTGGTTTGGGGCTAAGAGGTAAGCTGTCTGGATGTATGTATAATTTTTATGCAGTGAGTGGGGAGCTGTGTCTATATTTTAGACAAGCCAGTCCCTCTCATCCCCGCGCCATCGTTCCCATTCAAATGAAACCACATTTCGTTCGGCACTGCTGAACGCCATGCCCACCAGGGAGACCTCGTTTCTGAAAGCGGCAAGGGGGAAAGCATGGCTGGTTGTGTCACAAGAAAAAACGGCCCGGATTACTCCGGGCCGTTTTTCGTTCTGTTGATGGCCGATTATTTCTTTTTGGCCCAGGAATCCCGCAACGTCACCGTGCGGTTGAAGACCGGCTTTCCGGTTTCACTCTGCTCCCGGTCCCGGCTGAAGTATCCCTGCCTCTCGAACTGGAAGCACTGCTCGGCTTCGGCTTCGGCCAGTCCGGCCTCCACGCGGGCATCAGGCAGGATGGTCAGGGAGTTCGGGTTGATGAACTCCTTGAAATCCCGTTCCTTGTCCCCGGTGGGGTTTTCTTCGGTAAACAGCCGGTCGTAGAGCCGGACCTCGGCCTCGATGGCGTGTCTGGCCGACAGCCAGTGCAGGGTGCCTTTGACCTTGCGTCCGTCCGGAGCGTCGCCGCCGCGGGTCTGAGGGTCATAGGTGCAGCGCAGCTCGACAATGCTGCCGGCATCGTCCTTGATCACCTCGGTGCAGGTCACGAAATAGGCGCCGCGCAGCCGGACTTCCCGTCCCGGGGCGAGGCGGAAGAATTTTTTGGGCGCGTCTTCCAGAAAGTCGTTGCGCTCGATGTACAGCTCTCGGGAAAAGGAGACCGTGCGGGTGCCCATGTCCGGTCGTTTGGGATGGTTGGCCAGCTCGAATTCCTCGACCTGCTCTTCGGGGTAGTTCTCGATGACCACCTTGAGGGGATCAAGTACGGCAAAGGCCCGGGGGGCATTGTCGTTGAGGTCGTCCCGGACGCAGCTCTCCAGAAAGCCCATGTCCACGCAGCTGTCTTTTTTGCTCACCCCGATTTGGGTGCAGAAGTCCCGGATGGCTGCTGCGGGAAAGCCGCGGCGGCGCATACCCTGGATGGTGGGCATGCGTGGGTCGTCCCACCCGGACACGAAGTTTTTGTCCACCAGCTGCAGAAGTTTGCGTTTGCTGGTCACCGTGTAGTTGATGTTCAGCCGGGCGAATTCGAGCTGCTGCGGATGGCAGGGGGCCGAGGGCACGTTGTCCAGAACCCAGTCGTACAGGGCCCGGTTGTCCTGGAACTCCAGGGTGCAGATGGAGTGGGTGATTCCTTCCAGAGCGTCGGACAGGCAGTGGGTGAAATCGTACATGGGATAGATGCACCAGGTGTCCCCGGTGCGTTGATGAGCCACCTTTCGGATTCGGTACAGGACCGGGTCGCGCAGGATGATCTGGGGGGAGGCCATGTCGATTCTGGCCCGGAGAACGCATTGTCCCTCCTCGAATTCCCCGGCCCGCATCCGGGCGAAAAGGTCGAGACTTTCCTGGGCGGGGCGGTCGCGATAGGGGCTGTTCTGTCCTGGCTCGGTCAGGGTGCCGCGCTGGGCCCGGATTTTATCCGGGGATTGGGAGTCCACATAGGCCAGGCCTTTCTCGATGAGTTCCACGGCGAACCCGTACAGCTGCTCGAAGTAATCCGAGGCGTGATACACGGTTTCGCCCCAGTCAAATCCGAGCCAGCGCACGTCGTCCTGAATGGCCCGGGCATAGAAATCTTCTTCCTTTTCCGGGTTGGTGTCGTCGAACCGGAGGTGGCAGACACCGTCGTAGTCCCGGGCCAGGCCGAAATTGAGGCAGATGGATTTGGCGTGACCGATGTGCAGGAACCCGTTGGGCTCAGGCGGAAACCGGGTCACGATGGAGGGGTGTCTGCCCTTGGCCAGGTCTCGGTCGATGATGGTCCGGATGAAATTCTTCGGTGCGGCGGACTCGCCTGGTGCCGTTGTATTTTTGGAGTCGGAAGACATGGGGAGATCTCCTCGTTTGTATGCGTGATGAAGGCGATTTCCTATCCGAAGAAGGGGGGAGGGGCAAGCCCGCTTACCCGGCCTGCACTCTATTCCAGATATCCAAACACATATCCGCCTTATTCAAAGTATACAGGTGCACTCCGGGCGCTCCTCCGTTCAGAAGCTCTCGGATCTGCCTCGCCGCAAAGGCAATACCCATCTCCCGGACAGCTGCGGCCCCGCCTTTTTCCTGGGCTGCCTCCAGTTCCAGGTAGAGGTCGCCTGGAATACTGGCTCCGCTCAGAGACAGAATACGTCGCACGGATTGCAGAGACTGGATGGGCAGAACGCCGGGGATGATGGGAGCGGTGACGCCCATGGCCCGGAGGCGTTCGACCATATCGAAGTAGTACCGGTTGTCGAAAAAAAGCTGAGTGACCACGAACTCGCTGCCGGCATCGATTTTGTTTTTCAGAAACATGATGTCGTTGCGGATGCTCGACGATTCCGGGTGCGCCCCGGGATATCCGGCCACGGCCACGGTCATACCGGGGTGGGTGCCCTTGATGAACCGGACCAGGTCTTCGGCATACCGAAAATCCATGGTGTTCGGGTCATAGCTTTTCCCTTCGGGGTAATCGCCGCGCAGGGCCAGGATGTTTTCGATGCCTGCATCCGTACACGCGTTTAAAAAGGTGGTGATGTCTTTTCGTTTGGAGCCGACACAGGTCAGATGGGGCATGGTCTCGATGCCGTAGTGGTTTCTGATTTTAGAGGCGATGGCCAGGGTGTTTTTGCTGGTGGACCCGCCTGCGCCGTAGGTTACCGAGGCGAACAGCGGGGAGAGCTGTTTGAGCTGCTCAACAACCTTGAAGAATTGCGGCCACTTTTCCTTTTCTTTGGGAGGGAAGAATTCCAGCGAAAGAAAAGGTCCGTTGCGGTCGATGGATTCGTGAATGCGCATGTATGGCTCCTGTGATATTTAACGTGGCGGTGAGGACAAAGAGGGGCTCAAAAAAATTAAAATTATATATCAAGATATATTGATATGATTGGTTCTGTTTATGGACAGCCGCGAGGGATGTCAAGAGAAAACGTGGTTCGGAAGCGCTCTTGACATCATCTGCAAGGGGGGTAAAGAGAGGGTCTTGATACTTTGAAAATCAAACTATGGAGACCCACTCTATGTTATCAACTATTTCGCTCATTCTCTTTGAGTCCTGGGATGTGCTTGTCGACTCCGCTCCGTTTATGCTCTTCGGGTTTGCCGTGGCAGGGATGCTCAGGGGATTTCTTCCCGACGATTTCGTGTCCAGGCATCTCGGCAGGGGCAAGGGAGGCAGCGTGCTCAAGGCCTCCCTGTTCGGAGTACCTCTGCCCCTGTGCAGCTGCGGCGTGATTCCGGCTGCGGCAGGCCTTCGCAAACAGGGGGCGAGCAAGGGGGCGACCACCTCTTTTCTTATCTCGACGCCTGAGACCGGGGTGGATTCCATTGCCGTGACCTGGGCCCTGCTCGATCCGGTCATGACTCTGTTCCGCCCCCTGGCCGCGTTTCTGACCGCAATGGTGGCCGGATTTTCTGTAGATTTGTACGACAAGGAAAAGGAAGGCCCGGGTCCGCCCCTTACCCCGCTGAATTCCTTGTCCTCCTGTTCCGGAAGCGAGTGCGGGTGTTCGGGGACCTCCAGCGCTCCTACGACATTTATGGGCAGGTTGCGCTCCGGGATGCGCTTTGCCTTCGGGGAGCTGCTCGGAGACATCGGTAAGTGGTTTCTGGTCGGCGTGCTGCTGGCCGGAATGATCGGGGCCCTGTTGCCGGCAGACATCATCGCCACCTACCTCGGGGAAGGGATTCTCCCCATGCTGGCCGTTCTCGTGGTGGCCGTGCCCCTGTATGTCTGCGCCACGGCCTCCACGCCCATTGTGGCCGCCCTGGCACTGAAGGGCCTTTCTCCGGGGGCCGCTCTGGTTTTTCTTCTTGCCGGACCGGCCACCAACGTGGCCACCCTGACCGTGGTATCAAAGATCGTTGGCAAGCGCTCGGCCCTGATCTACCTGGCAGCCATCGTGGGGTGTTCTCTAGTGCTCGGCATGGTCGCCAACTGGGTCTACGGAGCCCTCGGCCTGAGCGTGACCGACTGGGTCAGCCGGGGTGAGGAGGAAGGTGTCTCACTGCTTGGTGTTGTGTCGGCCCTTGTGCTGGTGGGGTTGATTGCGCGGGCGCTCTGGAAAGAGCGGGGGCATGACCATGGGCATGACCATTGAGGGAGGGAGAAAAAAGCATAAAAGGCCGTGAACATTCACGGCCTTTTGTATTTTTCTTTGTAGACGGAATGGTGTTTTCAGCCGGTAGCAGCGATTCTTTTTGTCCTGTGAGTGGTCATATCTCCAATGCCCTGGAAAAGAGCCGCTACGGAGATGTCTTCATCCAGTTCCTCTCTGACTTGTGTCCTTGAGTGCAACGCCTGTACTTTCCAGCAGTCATTCCCGCGAAAACGGGAATCTCGGACTTGTGAGCAATGCCGGGCGTTGCCATCGGCGCTGAGATTCCCGCGTTCGCGGGAATGACAGGCTCTTACGCGGCCGGTAT
>JAWLGC010000141.1:0-5361 GCA_041685265.1 Desulfomicrobiaceae bacterium
TTTCGCAGGATGAGCACCGATGTGAAACGCACCATTGAAATGGAGGCCGACAGCCAGGACCGGAAACCGGCTTCGGGCGCGGCAGCACCCAAAACGTCTTCCGCTGGTGCGACCGAAGAGAGCGCAGCAGAAAAGACCGTCTCGAAATCTGCCGATACCGTGTCCGGCGACAGGACCTCCACGGGTACGTCCGAGACGCAGTCGTCGGAACAGACCGGTACCGCTGGTGAGGAAAAGGCATGAGCAAAGCAGATGTGCATACCGAGGATGTCCCGGAAGAGGACCTGACCTTCACGGGCCACCTGGAGGAACTGCGGTCAAGTCTGGTCAAATGCATCATCGCGGGCATCATCGGTTTTCTGGCCTGTTACGGGTTTGCGGAACAGCTTTTCGACCTGCTTATGGCTCCCCTGGTCCAGGTGCTGCCTCCGGGTGGCTCCCTGATTTATACCGGCCTGCCCGAGGGGTTTTTCACCTACCTCAAGGTGGCCATGCTGGGCGGTCTTTTTGTGGCCAGTCCGTATATTTTTTATCAGATCTGGAGTTTTATCGCCCCGGGATTGTATGAATCGGAACGGAAGTACATGCTGCCGGTGGCTTTTTTTTCCGCTCTGTTTTTTGTGAGCGGGGCCGCTTTCGGGTACCTGGTGGTTTTTCCCTTCGGGTTTGATTTTTTCATGGGATTTGCCACTGATGCGATCCAGCCCATGCCGTCTCTGAAAGAGTATTTCAGTTTTTCCACCAAGCTGCTCATCGCCTTCGGCCTGGTCTTTGAGCTGCCCCTGTTTATTTTTTTTCTGGCACGTATGGGCCTGGTCACTCCCAAAGGATTACGCAGCAAGCAGAAGTATGCCATTTTGTGTTCTTTCGTGATCTCTGCCATTTTGACCCCCCCGGACATTATTTCCCAGGTATTTATGTCCGGACCGCTGATTGTTCTGTATGAAGTGGGAATATGGGTGGCCCACTTTTTCGGCAAAAAAACCGGAGAAACAGCCCCGCAGGATGACCCCGAAGAAGATGCGCCCGTACCGACGGAAAAAGAGTCCTCCGGCTCCGGAGAAAACCATTGATGGACAGGAGACCTGCCGCCATGCTGCAACAGCGTACCGCTCGAGTTGAGCGGACCACCAACGAGACCACCATCACCCTGACCCTGAACCTTGATGGCCAGGGGCGGACCTCCGTCAAAACCGGGTTCGGCTTTGCCGATCATATGCTCGACCTGCTGGCCCACTGGGCCCGGTTCGACCTTGATATCTCCTGCTCCGGGGATATGCACATCGACGCACACCATACCATCGAGGATGTCGGATTGTGTCTGGGGCAGGCCCTGTTCGACGCACTGGGAGACAGCAGCGGGATCGCCAGGGTGGGATGGGCCAGGGTGCCCATGGACGAGGCTCTGGCCGACATTGCCGTGGATCTTTCCGGACGGCCGTATCTGGTGTACCGGGAAAACGAACTGCTGCCACCGGTCATTGCCGGGGAGGAGAAGGATCTGTGGCGCGAGCTGCTCAAATCACTGGCCTTCAAGGGCCGGTTCAACCTGCACGTCGCCTTTGTCTACGGCTGTAACGGGCACCACCTTCTGGAGTCTGCTTTCAAGGGTTTGGGGCTGGCTCTGCGCCAGTCCGTGCACCGCTGCGGAGAGGATGTGCTCAGCACCAAAGGGAGTCTGGACCGATGAAACATGTCCTGCATCGCTGTCTGATCGCGGTCTGCCTGCTTCTTTTTGTCGGGTGCGCGCCCAAGTCCGGGACGGTCACCCCGATCCCCCAAAAGGCGTCTCTGGCGGTGGCCGGATTTTCCCAGCCGCAGCACGACTGGGAGATGCTGGCCGGATTTCTGCCGGAGCGGTTTGCCCCCCTGCCCGGGGAGGTTCTAAACGACCTTGACGCGGAGCTCGCCGATCAGCTCACGGAGCGGACCGAGCTCCCGTTTTACGGTCCGCCCCTGACCCGGCAGTGCCGGGAGGTGGTCCTGGCCGAAGAGGAGCGTTTCCGGATTTCCGCCCTTGAGTACTGGAGAAAAGTGGGCTCCTGCATGGCCGTGGATTATCTCCTCGTTCCCTTCGCCTTTACCTGGGAGGAACGTCAGGGCGGGGAGTGGGGGGTCGAAACACCGGCTTCGGTGACCTTTGATCTGTATCTGATCACGGTCGGGGACGGCACCGTGAAGCGGTTTCATTTCGAAGAGCGGCAGCAGGCCCTTACTGAAAATATTCTGGATGCGGACAAGTTTTTTCGTCGGGCCGGAAAATGGGTTTCGGCACGGGAACTTGCCAAAGACGGCATCCGTCAAGCCTTGGAGGATCTCGGGTTATGAATTTGTTTCCGGCCGTGGATATTAAGGACGGCAAATGTGTGCGGCTGACCCAGGGAAAGGAGGACCAGGTTACGGTCTTTTCATCGGACCCGGTGGCCATGGCCGAAAAATGGGCCGCCCTCGGCTGTCGCCGGCTGCACGTCATCGACCTGGACGGCGCCTTTAAGGGGCGTCCGGTCAATGTGGAACTGATCCGTTCCATCTGTTCGGCCATCTCGGTTCCGGTGCAGCTCGGCGGAGGGATCAGGGACATTGAAACAGCAGCCGCCTATTTCGAGGCCGGAGTGGCTCGGCTGATCATCGGGACCATGGCCCTTGATACCCCCGGGCTTTTTGCCGAACTCTGCCGGGCCTATCCCGGCCGTGTCGGGGTTTCCCTGGATGCCCGGGACGGCGCCCTGAAGACCAGGGGCTGGGTCGAGGATGCCGGAAAAACAGTGGACGACGTGGTTCCCGGCCTGGAAGAGGCCGGCGCGGCATTTTTTATTTATACCGATATCAGCCGGGACGGGATGCAGTCCGGGGTGAATGTGCCGGCCCTGACCCACCTTCTGGAGCTGGCCTCGGTGCCCGTGCTTATTGCCGGGGGAATTTCCACTATGGACGATCTGAAGCAGGTCGCTCCCCTGGCCGCCCGCGGCCTGGAGGGAGTGATCACCGGAAAGGCCATTTATGCCGGATCCCTTGATGTAGCCGAGGCCGTGCAGTGGCTGGCCCGGGAGTCCGTGCCGGCGTGAGTACTCTGTCGGTCCGGAAATTCGAAACGCATCAGGGGCTGGAAACGGCTTTCGCGCGCATACTCATCGTCGAGGATGAGCGGCTCATCGCTCGTGATCTTACCAGGCTGCTGGAGAAAAACGGCTATCAAATCGCTGCGGTCGCGGGCAGCGGTAAAGAGGCGCTGAAACTGGCCGGCAATCTGGAACCGGACCTGGTGCTCATGGACATTGTTCTTGAAGGGGACATGGACGGGATTACTGCGGCTTCTGTCATCCGGCAGGAGCAGGACGTGCCGGTCATCTTTTTGAGCGCGCACTTTGATCAGGAAACTCTGGAGCGGGCCAAGGCAGCGGGGTCTTTCGGGTACATTCTCAAGCCGATCCGGGAGCGGGAACTGTACATTTCCATTGAAATGGCCCTGTACAAGCACAGCATGGAGCACACCCTGCGGGAGTCCCGGCAGCGGCAGGAGGCTCTTGATCAGCTGTTTGAGAATTTCAATGAGGGCATTCTGATTCTGGACGGGGACGGGACCATCCAGCGGGCCAATGTCGGGTTTGAAAAACTCTTTCAGTACTCCAGAGAGGAAGTGCAGGGAAAGGTCATCGACGACTTGATCATTCCCGACGGGCACAGCTCCAGGTTCGGGCAGATCATCAGGGCGCTTTCGGAAAAATCCTTGGTTTCCTTTGAGACGACCAGGAAGCGTAAGAATGGCGAACTGGTGGAGGTGTCTGTTCTGGCCCTGCCCATCCGGCGGGAAGGTCGTATTGTTTCCCTGTACGCCATCTACCGGGATATCAGTGAGCAGGCCAGGCTGCAGCGGGCCATGCTCAGAACCCAGCGCCTGGATTCCATCGGGTTGCTGGCCGGGGGGCTGGCCCACGACTTCAACAATATTCTGGCCGCCGTGCAGGGGAACATCTCGCTGGCCAAAGAGCGTTGTGCCGAAAACGAGGCGGCCTGCAGGCTGCTGGTCCGGGCGGAGCAGGCCGCTGTCCGAGCCGGAGATCTGACCGGTCAACTGCTTTCGTTTTCAAAGGGAGAGGATCCCGGGAAGAGACCTGTGCAGCTCGGCAGTGTGCTCAATGAGACCCTGCAGCTGGCCCTGAGCGGGTCCGAGGTGACGGGCAGACTCGAAGTGGCCCCGGATCTCTGGCCCGTGTCCGGCGACGAGGGGCAGTTCAGTCAGTTGTTCAACAATCTGGTCATCAACGCCAGACAGGCCATGCCGCGGGGAGGCGTTGTGACCATTACGGCCCGAAACCGGGCCGTAATGGATGAGCAGGCCTCGATTTCGGAGCTGAAGGCCGGACAATATGTCCAGGTCCTTGTCTGTGACAACGGTCCGGGTATGGACGAAGAGACCATGGGCCGGATTTTCGATCCCTATTTTACGACCAAATCACAGGGGAGCGGGCTCGGCCTGGCTTCGGTCCACTTCATTGTCAGACGATATCACGGTACGATCACCGTGGACTCTCGTCCCGGCAACGGGACCTGCTTCACGCTGTATCTTCCGGCCTCCCGCCTGCCCGAGGGGCAGCCGGACATGGCGGATATGGATATCCTGCCGGGGGTGGGCCGGATTCTGGTCATGGACGACGAGCAGGCCCTTCAGGAACTGCTGAGTGAAGTGCTCGAGACTCTGGGATACAGGGCTGAGTGCGTCGGCACGGGGGATGAAGCGGTCAGCCGGTACCGGGAGGCCATGGAACAGGGCAACCGGTTCGATGGGGTGATTCTGGATCTGACCGTTCTCGGCGGGACCGGGGGCAGGGAGGCGGTTGCCGAGCTGCTGCGGATCGATCCCGATGTCCGGGCCATTGTGTCCAGCGGGTATCTGCAGGATCCGGCCATGAAGGATTATGCTGCGTACGGGTTTTCCGGTCGGATCGCCAAACCCTACCGGATCGATGAGTTGAGCCGGGTTCTGGCCGGGAGTCTGTCCGGGATACCCCGGGAGGGTCCCTAACCCCCTGTTCAGGGCGGCAATGTGTCGATTGAACAGTCTGAAAATGCAGGCCGGATGTGCGGCACAAAAAAAGGCAGGGAAATCCCTGCCTCTTTTTGTGGTATCGTTTGGCTCAGTGCCTGGGACGGGGCAGGACCAGATTCAGGATCACCCCGATGATTCCGGCCAGACCGATGCCCTTGAGGGTGAATTCACCCGGAGAGAAGGCCATGCCCCCCACGCCGAAAACCACGATCACGGCCACGATGGCCAGGTTGCGGGCTTCCATGAGGTCCAGTTTGGCCTTGACCAGGGTATTGATGCCCACGACCATGATGGTTCCGAAAAGCAGGATCATT
>JAWLGC010000034.1:0-21870 GCA_041685265.1 Desulfomicrobiaceae bacterium
GAACAGGTTGACCCCCACAGGCGGGGTGACAAACCCGATGGCCAGGTTGACCACCATGATGATGCCGAAGTGGACCGGATCGACACCGACCTTGGTCACTATGGGCAGCAGAATGGGGACCAGAATGACGATGGCCGCCAGGGCCTCCATAAATGTGCCGATAACCAGCAGCAGGACATTGATGAGCAGCAGGATGACGATTTTGCTTTCGGTCATGCCGAGGATAAAGGAGGCGATCTTGGCCGGAACCTGCTCCACGGTCATCACGTATCCGAAGACCGTGGCCATGGCCATCAGGATGATGACGATGGCCGAGGTGCTGCACACCTCCATAAAGGAGTCCACGATATTGTGCCGGGTAAGCCCCTTGTACACGAACAACCCGACCAGCAGACCGTAGAAGGCGGCCACGGCAGCGGCTTCGGTGGGGGTCATCAGACCGCCGTAGATACCGCCGAGCACGATGACCGGAACCATCAACGCCAGCTTGGCGTCCCAGAAGGCCCGGGTGATGGATGCCAGGGAACGTTCCTTCTGCTCGCCCATCCAGCCCCGTTTTTTGGAGACGTAATAGCTGAACGCCATGAGCACCAGACCGGTGAGAAGCCCGGGGGCCACGCCGGCGATAAACAGCTTGCCGATGGAGCTCTGGGCGGCCACGCCGTAGATGACAAAAGGATTGCTGGGGGGAATCATGACCCCGATGGCTCCGGCCGCGGCCACGATGGCACAGGAGAAGTACTTGTCGTACCCGCGCTCGATCATGGCCGGAATGGTCAGGGAGCCGATGGCGGCAACCGTTGCCGGACCGGAACCGCTGATGGCGGCAAAAAACATACAGGTGGCGATGGTGGCCAGGGCCATCCCGCCGGGCAGGGGGCCAAGAAGTTCATCGGCAAGATTCAACAGCCGCTGAGAGAGCCCGCCCGATCCCATAAAAATACCCGCCGCAATAAAGAACGGGATGGCCATGATGGGGAAGCTGTCGATGGCCGTAAAGGAGATCTGGGCGATGTAGTCCACGGGCAGGGTCCCGGAATTGACCAGGGTGACCAGAGAGGACAGCCCCAGACTGATGCCGATGGGCACACCGATGATCAGAAAGAGGATAAAGTACCCGAACAGGATGGCGATGGCATTGACATCGAAACCGAGGAGAACGGGCAGAAAAATCGCCCCGGTCACGGCAAGGGCGATAAGGCCGTCGCGAATCCCGGTTGCACGAACCTCCCGGATCACGTCCTGCACCAGGCGCAGCACCATAAGGGAAAACCCGATAGGCAGAATCAGATACGGAATATAATAGGGGATCTGCAGAGCCGGAGCGATCTGGGGATACCGCATCTGCATGTGCACCAGGCTGGTGCCCATAACCACCACCACAATCCCAAGGACCAGAAAACAGAGGTTGTTCACGATCCAGAAGATGCCCTGCCAGCGCGGCGAAAGACGATCGAAAACAATATCCACCCGGATGTTTTCACGTTTTTTGATGGCCAGGGGCGCGGCCAGATAGGTGATCCAGATGAAGATGAACCGGGCCAGCTCTTCGGTCCACACGGCCGATCCGGCCCCGTCGGTGAACTGAGTGATCACGTACCGGTAGAAGGTCTGAAAGGTGATGATGAGGATGATGGAAAGCAGGCCGATAAACAGAAACGGCTTCTCGAAGTTGTCATCCAGAACACTCAACATGGATTTCCGACGCCCGGCATCCCGCCCGTTGGAGGCGGAAACAGAGGTTGCATTCTCCAGCATATGTATATCCTTATTCCATTTTGAAAGGTTGTCGGCCTACTGCTGAATCTCGCGAAGCATTTCAAACAACTCCGCAGGAATTCTGTCCCTGAACAGGTCCCATACGGGACGAGTGCGCATTTTGTACTCGTCAAGCTCCGCAGGGGTGAGCTTATGCACCTCGATGCCCTGGGCAAGGAACTTGCCCTCGGCCTTCTTTTCGAGATCGGCAGTGATGGAGCGCTGGTACTGCAGGGCCTCTTTGGCGGAGACATTGATGATGTTCTGCACCTCTTTGGGCAGTTCGTCCCAGAATTCCTTGTTGATCATAAGAACATGCATGCTGTAGTTGTGCCGCGAATCCACGGCGTAGCGGATGACCTCGTCATGCTTGGCGTCGCAGAGCAGAGAGAAGGTGTTCCCCTCGCCGTCCACGGTCCCCTGCTGCATGGCGGTGTAGGTCTCTCCCCAGGCAATGGGGGTGGGGCTCATGCCCAAAGCCTTGGCCACCTCGATCTCGACGGGAGATGCCGTAACTCGGACTTTCAGTTTTTTCAGGGTATCGACCGTAGAAATGGGGGCACCCGTGGTCACGAAGTTGCGGTACCCGTACTCGCTGAACATAACCGGCTTCAGGTTGATGGATTCGGCGAGGTTGTCGAAGTAATCCCGAAGCCTGCCTTCATCCAGTGACGTGTAAATCTTCTGCTGATGGGTGATGTCCGTGATGTACGGCAGGTCGAAGATCATGAACTTCGGAGAAAAATTGGCCATGTTGGGCGAAGAGCTGGAGGCCATTTCCAGAGAACCGCGCTGGACCGATTCCATGGCCACCCGGTCGCTTCCAAGCATACAGCTTCCGTAGACCTGAACCTGAACCTTTCCGTTCGATTTCTTTTCCACAAGTTCCTTGAATTTTTCATATCCAAGGGTCACGTTGTTTCCAGGAGCCATGGGATGGGCAAGACGAATCCTGATGATGCCGTCATCCTTCTTTTTCAAGCCAATATTGCATCCCGACAAAAGGACGACCATGCAGGAAATGAGAATTCCCGTTTTGAGCCATTCAGACATACTCACCACTTCTCCGAACCGTTGAGAGTTTCCATGCATACGGGCGGCATGCGAACCTCGATCCTGTTCGTATGCATCCGCCTAACTACCTGAGACACACCCTCGATGCATGCGGGTTTCCCCTTTACACCGCGAGATTGTGCGCGAAAGTACATGCTCCCGAAAACTTTTCAATGAGGATCATCACCCATCAGGAACGGGATTTTCTCATGCCCGCCCGGGAAAATTCCCTATGCCTGCATAGGGAGTCCGGAAAACGCAGGAAGCCCCGAACCGGTTTCGGTTCGGGGCTTCCTGTTCTTATGTACCTGAAGTTACGCAGACCTCCCTGCCTTGTGCCCTTGAGTGCAACGCCTGTACTTTCCAGCAGTCATTCCCGTGAAAACGGGAATCTTGGAATTGGTGGCAATGCCGGGCGTTGGCACCGGCGCTGAGATTCCCGCGTTCGCGGGAATGACTGCCTCTTATAAGGCCGATACCTGCGGCGTGCGTAACTTCAGTTACTTAAGCGATAAATTAAAGCATATTCTCCCGGGCCGCGGACGTCTCCCCTGCTTCCAGGCACTTCAGGGAAACAAACCACTCAACCGTCCAGACTCCTCCCGTGCCTCGCTCAAAAGCGCGTCCCAATCCTCAGGCGGTCGGCCTTTTTCCAGCATCTTCTGAAATACCCGATACGCATCCCGCGTTGCGCCATATGCACGCCTGGTCTGCGCGTCGTTCACCCAGGCATATACGATGATGCGACTTTCCTGGTGAAACCGAAAAAAAAGGCGATACTGCTGAAAAAACTTGGCCCGAAACCAGTGCTTACGCCCCCCGCCCAGCGTATTTCCCTGCCGGTAGTCCGGCCGAGTCGGGTCCTGGGGAATCACCTCGAAGGCCAGCTTGAGGATCGCCGTCAGCCTTTTCGTCGGATTCTTCCGCACATATCCTTTAGGGTCCTTGTCGCGCAGGTCTTCGACCTGACCGACAAGGGATTCCAGTTGGTTAAGAAACAAGGAATGGGCAAAGATCTTCCATCCGTTGACCACAAGAGGCTCTGCCCCGGCAGGGCTCACTCCTCTTCCTCGGACAGTGGAGCATCAAGGTCGAATTCAACGCCCTCAACCAACGACTGTCCCCTGCTGACCAGGGAAGCATCGACCGCTCGAATTCCCTCGGGATGACTCCTCATGTCATGGGCAAGAAAGTCGAGAAAATGCTCCAGTACCGGGTCACTGTCCCGCGCATCTTCCACCCGGGAAATACACACACTCCCGTTGGACCGGATGTCATAGCGGATTCTATCACGTTTTCCCAGCTTGAGGACTTCGCGAACCCTCCTGGGCACAGTGGTCTGATACCGATCTGTCAATGTAGACTCAGACCTGGAGGACAGAGGCATGGTTTTCTCCTTGGAATCAAATAAACGTGTAAAAGACAACCAATAAATAATGCATTTGCATTACCTCGTCAATCCTGTCTTCAGATCTCTACTCGACTCTGTCTCATACCAGCCGCTCGAACCCGGTGGCCACGACAACAAAAGTTCCTGCAGGAGGTAACAAAAAGGCAGGGGCTGACGTAGCTTCACTAAAAAAAAGGGACGCCTTCCATCTGGAAGGCACCCCTTTTGTATCGCATTTTCAAAACCAAAGTTACCCGTTCTCTTTCAGCCACTGCCGGACATCCTCCAGCTGGGCCTGCACCGGACCGGGGCCGGTTCCCCCGGGAGCCTGACGCCGAGCCACGGCGGCCTCATAGGCCAACACCGAAAACACGTCCTCTTCGATCTTCTCAGAAAACCGCTGCAGTTCCTCAAGGGACATCTCTTCCAGCCCCTTTCCGGTCTTTTCGGCATAGGCCACAGCCTGCCCCGTGATGTGATGGGCCTGACGGAAAGGAATATCTTTGCCCACCAGATAGTCGGCCAGTTCCGTGGCGTTCAGAAATCCCTTTCTGAGGGCGTCGGACATACGCTGCTCATTGAACCGCAGTTCGCGGATCATCTGGCCCATGATGGTCACGGACATGGCCACGGTTTTATCGGCGTCGAAGAAAGGTTCCTTGTCCTCCTGCATGTCCCGGTTGTAGGCCAGAGGCATGCCCTTCATGGTGGTCAGCAGGGCGATCAGGTCGCCGTAGACCCGACCGGTCTTGCCGCGCATGAGTTCGGCCACGTCGGGATTCTTCTTCTGGGGCATGATGGAGGAGCCCGTGGCAAACCCGTCGGGCAGGTGTACGAATCCGAACCCGGGGTTGGCCCAGATGATGATCTCCTCGCACAGCCGGCTTAAGTGCATCATGACCACGCTGCCCGTAAACAGTCCTTCGAGCACGTAATCCCGGTCCGAGACCGCGTCCATGCTGTTCTGAAAGACACTGTCCAATCCCAGTTCCGCGGCCGTGGAGGCCGGATCGATGGGATAGGTGGTTCCGGCCAGGGCGGCTGCGCCAAGGGGAGACACGGACATCCGTTTGCGGCAGTCCCGGACCCGCTCGAAGTCGCGCCGAAACATCTGCACGTAGGCCAGCAGGTGGTGGGCCAGGCTGACCGGCTGGGCCGGCTGGAGATGGGTGCACCCGGGCAGCAGAACCGCGGTGTTCTTCTCGGCCTGTTCGCTCAATCCCTGCACCAGATCATGCAGGGCCGCGGACCAGGAATCCAGGGCGTCCCGGACAAAGAGGCGGAAATCGATGCCCACCTGGTCGTTGCGGCTCCGCCCGGTGTGCAGCTTCTGCCCGGCCGGACCGATAATCTCGGTAAGCCGGTGCTCGATGTTCATGTGCACGTCTTCCATGTCCGGCCGCCAGGTGAACTGTCCGGACTCGATCTCTTGGGCCACTTTCCCGAGCCCCTCGATGATCTGCTTCGCCTCGTCGTCGGTGAGCACGCCCTGTCTGGCCAGCATGGCCGCATGGGCTTTGGAGCCGGCGATATCCTGCCTGTACAGCTTTTGGTCATAGTCCACCGAACAGGTGTATTCCTCGACCAGAGGCGCGGTGCCCTGTTCGAACCGACCGCCCCAGAGTTTCTTTTCCTTTGTCATCGCTTCCCTGTCTTTCATTTTTTGTTGTTGGTTTCTCGTTTCTCGTCAGAGACGCTCCTGCCCTTTGACCGGAAACGAAAAACCAAAAACGAACAACCAACCAGCCTACTTCCTGCCCACGGAGGTATGGGCCATCAGCCTGAGGCCCTGGAGCTGGATGAACCCGGCCGCATCGGCCTGATTGTAGACCTCGTCGCTTTCAAAGGTGGCCATTTCGGGATCGTACAGGGAATACGGGGACTTGCGGCCCAGACTGATGACATTGCCCTTGTACAGCTTGATCCGGACCGTGCCCGTGACCCGTTCCTGCGCCTTGTCCATAAGGGCCTGCAGGGCTTCCCGTTCCGGAGCGAACCAGAACCCGTTGTAGACCATCTCGGCGTAGCGGGGAATGAGGGAATCGCGCAGGTGCAGGAGATCCCGGTCCAGACAGACCCCTTCCAGGTCCTGATGGGCCGCGTGCATGATGGTCCCGCCCGGAGTCTCGTACACGCCGCGGGACTTCATGCCCACGAACCGGTTTTCGACCATGTCAACCCGGCCGATGCCGTGTCTGCCGCCAAGAAGGTTCAGGGTCTTGAGCATGTTGGCCGGGGAGAGACGCTCGCCGTTCACGGCCACGGGGTCGCCCTGCTCAAAATCAATGGTGATCACTTCAGCCTCATCCGGAGCCTCTTCCACGGGCACGGCCAGCTGATAACTGCCGGCCAGGGGCTCCAGCCACGGATCTTCCAGTTCCCCGCCTTCGAAGCTCAGGTGCAGGAGATTGCGGTCCGAGCTGTACGGCTTTTCCTGGGTGATGGGCACCGGGATGCCGTTCTCTTCGGCAAAGGCCAGGAGCTGGGTCCGGGAATTGAGATCCCACTCCCGCCAGGGAGCGATGCACGTGATGGCCGGGTCCAGGGCCATGGCCGAGAGCTCGAACCGGACCTGGTCGTTGCCTTTGCCTGTGGCGCCGTGGGCGATGGCCTGGGCCCCTTCGGCGTGGGCGATCTCCACCAGCTTTTTGGAGATCAGGGGACGGGCAATGGATGTCCCGAGGAGGTACCTGCCCTCATACACGGCTCCGGCCCGAAACGCGGGAAAGATGAAATCCCGGGCGAACTCCTCCTGAAGGTCTTCGATATACGCCTTGGAGGCACCGGTATTGAGCGCCTTTTCCTCCAGACCGTCCAGTTCCTCCTCCTGCCCAAGATCCGCAGTCAGGGTGATCACCTCGCAGTCGTAGGTCTTCTGAATCCATTTCAGGATAACCGAGGTATCCAGGCCACCGGAGTAGGCCAGGACAACCTTTTTGATATTTTCTTTATTCATTTTGAATCCTTGGATATAAAAATCATTCACTGCAGTTGCGCACTTCTCAATCCGTCAGAAGCAATGGCAATACTGGGACCTATGGGACCTATAGGTCCCATTATCTCTTTCTTCGAGTTCTTCGCGGTAAGAATAGAGTAAGCGAGAGGCACGAAAAGGAAAAACCTGAAAAGAATACCCCCTTCTTCCTTAACCCTTAACCCTTAACCCTTAAACCCTTACCCCCTTATCCCGAATACACCCATTCCAGAATAGCCGTCTGCATGTGCATCCGGTTTTCGGCCTGGTCGAAGACGATGGAGGCCGGGCCCTCGATGACGGACTCGGAGATCTCCTCGCCGCGGTGGGCGGGCAGGCAGTGCATGACCTTGACCGTGGGATCGGCCAGGGCCAGCATGTCGTCGTCGATGCAATATCCGGCAAAGGCCTTTTCCCGCTTCTTCTGCTCCTCTTCCTGGCCCATGGACGCCCATACGTCGGTATTCACGTAGTGGGCCCCGGACACGGCCTCTTTGGGATCGTGGCTGACCGTGATTCTGGCCCCGGCCTCCAAAGCGAACTCCAGGATATCCGTATCCGGCTCATACCCCTTGGGGAAGGCCAGGTTGAGCTGGAAAGGGAAAAGAATAGCGGCGTTGATCCAGGAGTGGCACATATTGTTGCCGTCTCCGACCCAGGCCACGACAAGGTCTTCATAGTTCTCGGTCCGCTCGAAGATGGTCAGCATATCGCTCATGACCTGACAGGGGTGGTACTCGTCGGTCAGGGCGTTGACCACGGGAATGGAGGAGTGCTTGACCAGCTCGGTCAGCTTTTCCTGCCCGAAGGTACGCACGACCATGCCGTCCAGATACCTGGACATGACCCGGGCCGTGTCACTCAGGGGCTCGCTGCGCCCCAGCTGGGAATCCTGGGGGGTCATGAAAACGGTCGAACCGCCCAGATGTTTGATGGCCATCTCAAAGGAGAGCCGGGTCCTGGTGGAGGCCTTTTCAAAGATCATGGCCACGGTCCTGTCGGCGAGCAGGTCGCCCCTGAACCGGGTCTCCTTCATTTCCCTGGCCCGGCGCACCATGGCGTGGGCCTCCTCCCTGGTCAGATCGAGTATGCTCAGAAAATTTCTCATATGCGTTTCCTCTTTGCGTGCTTGGCCACGAACACCACGGCCCGGCCTCCCGATATCCCCAAAGCCGGGTCACGACTGCCGCCCCAATGCTTCATGACAATCAAAAATTTTCTTCCTAGCCCCAGACCCGGCCCGTTGTAAAGCGGGGGGCCGGGCTTTTCCTCCGAAAGAGAATGGGATAAAGGCGCTGGGTTCAGAAACAGAATACTCCCATGCTTTCTTACCCGAAGTGACTATCCACCTGTTCCAGAGCCTGTGGCCCCCGCCCAGCGCCTGCAGCCTGGTCCTGCTTCAAACGAAACGAGAGAACCCCATGCTGAATCAGATCCGAAAATACGAACTGGCCCTGCAGTACAGCAGCGACGGCGTTGCCTTCTACAGCGCGCTCCCCACCAGGGACACCGACCTGCCCCAGGCCCTGACGGCCCTGACAGAAGCCCCCCATGACGAATTCATGCACCGCCACGCCCTTGAACTTCTTGAACAACTTGATCACGAAACGCTCAAGTCCCTGATCCGGGAGACCGACGCACCACCGATCAGGGCCCTGCTCAAGGAATCCTGTCTGTCCCGGACGGACCGATCCGGCCTGCTCGAGCTCTTTGCGGACAACACGGACCTGCACCTGCACTCTCCCCTGATCACCCTGCGCTCCGGCGAACGGGCCGACCAGGACCTGCATGCCGAGTGGACCGAACTCTTTCGGAAGAACATCTTTTTCCATGCAGAGCTTCCCGCCCCGGACCGCGCAGGGCTGGATGCACCCGTGCCCCTTCCCGCATCCGACACCGGCCCCACGGCAGCCGACCTGCACGCGAAATTTCTCAGGCCCGAGCCGGAACCGGCCATCCCTCTGCAGGAAACCCACGCCGCGGCCATGGACAAACTGTACGGACTGGGCATCGTATCCGGTCCGGAAATGCGCCACGAGGACTCCCTGAGTCCCTTTGCCCTGCTCCGGCAGTGGCGCATGGGGACACGGATACGGGACGGGCGGCACCGGTTCAGATTGTCGGGACTCATGACCAGCTACGGTCGAGGGTCTTCTCTGGCCCAGGCCCGGGTGACCCTGGCCATGGAGATCGTGGAACGGTACTCCTCGTTCATGAGTGTGGAAAACGGTGTGGTGCAGGGACTGCGGCACAGAGGTGAGCTGGTGCGGGCCACGCGCTCGGAGCTGCGCAGCCGGAACGCACTCCATCTCGACCCCGATGCGTTGCGCCTGGAGGCGGGATACGAAAACACGGAGCTGTCCTGGATCACAGGAGAAGACAGACACGGGACAGAGACCCTGATCCCGGTCCAGCTGGCCCCGCTGTTTCTGAACCTGGACGAGGCCGCACTGTTCTCCGCGTTGGGCTCCACGGGACTGGCATCGGGAAATTCACCGCAGCAGGCCAGATTGAGCGGACTTATGGAGGTACTGGAACGGGACAGCGAGGCCGTGACCCCCTTTCGCCTCACGGACTGCTTCCGGATCACGGCCGAAGCACCGGAAATGCGCAACCTGCTTGACGCCTACGCGGATCAGGGCATTGACCCTGTCTTTCAGGACTGCACCACGGAATTCGGCATCCCCTGCTTCAAATGTTTCGCAGTGCTGCCGGACGGCACCATTGCCAAGGGTACCGGGGCGCACCTGGATGGGAAAAAGGCGCTGCTCTCGGCCCTGACCGAGACCCCGTTTCCGTACCCGGGCGGCCCGGCCTCACGCCCGGGGCCAAAAGACCTGCCGGTCCGCAGCTTTGAGAACCTGCCCGACTACACCACGGGCGGATTCGGCTCGGACCTGGCCCTGACCGAGGCGGTCCTTTCCGGCAGAGGATTTGAACCGCTGTACGTGGACCTCAGCCGACCCGAGCTGCGCTTCCCCGTGGTCCGGGCCATGATCCCGGGACTGGAACTGGTGGCCGACTTTGACCGCTACTCCCGGATCAGCCCGAGACTGTACAGAAACTATCTGAATTTACGTGTTACGTTTTAAGGGGTAAGTGTTAACCCTTAACCCTTAAAACTCAACACTCCCCAACGCTTCCACCGCCATCTCGGTCAGGCCGTCCATGACCGGGCCGTGGTCGAACCCGGCCAGGTGCAAAAAGGCGTGGGCCAGCAGGCGGACCATGTGTTCCTGGCGATCCTGGCCGTACAGGAGCACCTCCCGGGCCAGGGTGTCCACGGACAGCACGATCTGGCCCAGACCTTCCTCGTCGTCGCCGGAAGGAAAACTGAGCACGTTGGTCGGGCCGTGACACCCGAGATAACGCAGGTTCAGTTCGGCCATTTCCCGGTCTCCGACCAGCTTGACCTCCACATCCCGGCCCGTCAGCCCGAGCACCTCCATCAGCCGCTCCAGAAGCGGGGTCAGCTCCCGCCGGGACTGGGGGTAGTCCGGATCGGGCAGAGTGGCGTACACGAGGTGAATCATATCGCCCGCCTTTTTGCCTCATGCCGCTCATAGGCCTGGACAATACGCCCGACCAGGGGGTGACGGATGACGTCGTCCTCATCAAATTCCACCATTCCGATCCCGCGTACCCCGGACAGAATCGTTCTGGCCTGGACCAGCCCCGAAGGGGCCTTTCCGGGCAGATCGATCTGGGTCACGTCCCCGGTCACCACGGCCCTGGACCCGAACCCGAGCCGGGTCAGGAACATCTTCATCTGTTCGGGAGTGGTGTTCTGAGCCTCATCCAGAATAACAAAGGCGTTATTCAGGGTTCGGCCGCGCATAAAAGCCAGAGGAGCGACCTCGATCTCCCCGACCTGCAGCATGTCCTGGACCCGATTGAAATCAAGCATATCGTTCAAGGCGTCGTACAGGGGGCGCAGGTAGGGATTGACTTTCTCGGCCAGATCCCCGGGCAGAAACCCGAGACGCTCCCCGGCTTCAACAGCCGGTCTGGTCAGGACCACCCGCTTGACCTTTTTCTGCAGAAATTCGGATACGGCCATGGCCACGGCCAGATAGGTCTTGCCGGTGCCGGCCGGACCGATCCCGAAGGACAGGTCATGGCTGCGGATGGCGTGCAGGTAGTCCCGCTGATTGAGTGTTTTGGGAGAGATGGTCTTGCGGGGCGAAATGACATACAGATTTTCCTTAAAGAACCGGTTCAGGTCCGCCCCCGGATCCCGGGCCAGCACATGCAGGGCACAGTCCACATCCCGGGGGTGCAGTCTGTGCCCGAGACGCACCAGATCGTACAATTGACGAAGGCAGGACTCGGCCATCCCGAGGTCCCCGCCGTGCAGGGTCAGAACCGACCCGCGAACCTCGATCCGGGTTCCGGTCTTCTGCCCGATCACTTCCAGATGGGCGCCATGAGGCCCGGCCAGGGTCTGCACCACGGACCCGTCCTCGAACTCCAGGATGGCCGGGGTTTGATTCGTCTCACTCATTCCTTTTCCTTTTCCAAAAACAGATTTATATTTCAATAAGATAGCACAATACTAGCCAATGAATGGCAAATGCGGTACATAGCCGGACTCCAATAGAGCGCTCAACTTTACGCCCAACCTCGACCCGCAGAGAAGCTGATCATGCCCGAACCAACCGGAACCAACAAGCGACCCCAGAATCTCCCGGCCGTGCGCACGGAAACCGGCGTGGCCCTGCACGATGCAAACGCCAGGTTCAGGCAATCCCTTGGCAAGGCAATCAAGGCCAACATGGCCCTGGCCGCTTGTGCGTCCATCTTCGGGGTCAGGGCCGGTAAACATTTCTGGAAATCCCGCGGAAAACGATGGTTCAAGAGCAGCACCGACTTTGTCAGAACCGCCTACTATGCTCTGGTCCAGGACGCCTTTGGCTCCGACGTGACCATCGACACCTTGAATCTGGACAGCGCCCTTAACGAGGGGAAACCGGTCCTGTCCCTGACGGCCAGACCGGAACGCCCGAAAAAAAAGTGAACCGGGCAAGAGCGCCCGTCGACCCACGCAGACAGGGGGCGTACCATCAGGTCATAAAAAAACTGAAGAGTGTCCTCTTCAGTTTTTTTTTATGGCCGAGCCACCTTCAGGGCGTACAACAGATCAACCCCGGCCTCATCCGCCGATGGAGGACATGATCCGGTTACAGACCCCGGCCTGCTTTTTGGCCTCGAGCAGATCCGCCCCCAGAGGTTTTTCCTCGTTGGCCCGACTGATGACCCGGCGCAGATGGTCGGTTCCAAGCCGGGGGGAGCGCAGGATGCCGCGCAGTTTGTACTCCCGATCCGAAAACAGGCAGGTGCGCAGCCGGCCGTCCGAGGTGATTCTGAGCCGGTTGCAGCTGGCACAGAAGTGGTCACTTATGGCCGAGATGACCCCGAACCGCCCCAGGCCTCCCCTGATGGTGTGTATCCTGGCCGGACCGCCGTTGCGTTCGGTTCCCGGAACCGGATCCATCTCCTCCACGGCCATGGCCGCCTCCATGACAGCATCGGCGGACCAGTAATTCTCACGGCTCCAGCTGGTCTTGTCTCCGATGGGCATGAACTCGATAAACCGCACGTCCACGGGATAATCCCGGGCAAACCGGACAAATGCGGGCAGTTCGTCGTGGTTCACATTTTTCAGGGCCACGCTGTTCACCTTGACCCGCAATCCCTTTTCCAGGCAGGTATCGATGGCCTGGCGCACCTGCGGGAAAAAATCCCGCCCCGTGATCTCCTTGAACCGGGCCCGGTCCATGGTGTCCAGCGAGATGTTCAGGCAGGTGACGCCCATATCCACCAGGGCATCGATCTTGTCCTTGAGCAGGGTGCCGTTGGTGGTGATGCGCAGGTCAAGATCGGGGTACGCCTTGACCACCTTTTCCAGAAAGGACAGAAACCCGCGGCGCACGAAAGGTTCCCCTCCGGTCAGACGCACCTTCTCCACATTCAGGGACTCGGACAGCCCGATCAGTTCAAACATCTCCTCGTAGCTCAGAATATCCGGGTGGGGAATGAACTTCCAGCATTTCTGGGACCGGCAGTAAAAACACCGCAGATTGCACCGATCCGTAACGCTGAGCCGCAGGTAACTGATTTTTCGTCCATGCCGGTCGACAAGCATGCGCCCCCCGCTTGTTGTGTGAAAAGTTGAGAATGGTCTTCCCCTTACAGAAAAATTTCATCTCTGCAAAGTACTCCTGAGACGGGATTCCAGATCCGGATCAAGTGGAACCTGCAGACTCTGCCGGACAACATCCACGATCACCCGGCCCAGGGCCGCCCCCTTGACCTTGCGCACATCCCGGACCAGGGCGCAGATCACCCCGGCCCTGCCCGCATCCCGCTGCCACCCGGCCAGTCCGGCCAGCACCGCGGCCTGCTCCATGGTCCGCTCGGGGACCTCCTGGGCCGCAAAATCACGTTTCAAAATCACGTGCGCGCCAGGGCCCCCTTCGGTATGAAACCAGAGGTCAAAAGGACTGGCCACCTGGCTCAACAGCTGGTGGTTGGCCTTCTGATTTTTGCCCCGGACAATAAAAAATCCGTCATCGGACCGGTACACGTGCACGGCCATTTTTCTGTATTTGGCGGGCAGGGAAGGCAACGTTTCCCGAGTGCCTTTTTTTCCTGCAGGGGCAGACTCGGGAGGCGCCACCCCGGCCTGCACCAGTTCGGCGAGTTCCTTTTCCAGCCGGCCTCGCCGCTCCCGGACAAAGGGAATTCCCCGCTTGCCCTTCTCGGCCCGCTTGAAAAAATGCTGCATGGCCCGGGTCACGGTGCTTCCCGGAGGCAGTTCGATACGGACCGGTTCCCCGCCAGGGTCCATAATGGTCAATTCTCCGGGTTTGGATGCCCCGTCCAAACGGTACAGGTTAGCCCGGATCAACTCTCCGTACCGGCTTTCGGCGATCATGTTTCTGAGCCGGTCTTCATCCCGGGTCAGATGATCGAGGCCCCGCAGCAGTTTTTTGCGCCTGCGTTTAAAGGCTGTCTGACGGGCCGGGGCCTCGGTCACGGTTTCCACCACCCGGGGAGCCCCGTATGCTTCCGCAGCCAACAAGGCCGAATCATACTCCCTGACCTCGACATCCGGGCCGCTCTCCAGCCAGGGGAGCAGGCGAGCCTCCTTACCAGAATGGCGCATCAGAAAAAACCGATTTACCTCTCCGGTTCGCAGCCTGTCCCATACTTCACCCGCCTGCTCAGGGGACGCGTTCTGCACAAAATGGCGCAGGGGCGGGGAAAGCTGGGGGTACTGTTTCCAGATCTCCCTGCCGGTGCGAACCTCCTCTATTGCCGGCCACTCGGGATCGGTTCCAAACCCCGGTTCGAGCTCGTCCACAAGAGCAGGCCCCGTGCGGCAGTCAAACACCAGCCAGTTGCCCGGCCCGGGACTCAGCTTCCAGGCCATCCTCCTGTGCTGCCACCAGGAGACCACCTCCAGGACCCGCCGTCCCCTGAGACGCTTGCGAAACCACATGGCCTGTCCCGACGGTGCGGCCGGGTTGTCCGGCTTGGCTGTGCTCAGGAAAAAAAATCCTCTGGAACGGGATGCGAAAAAAACGAGATACCCCTCCCGTCCCAGATCCAGGGTCCAGGTCCCCCTGGCCGGTGAAAAAACCTTTTCCACCCGAATCCCGACGATCCGCCCGCGCAACTCCCGAACCGCCTGTCTGAATATATTCGCTTCCATGTCCCGCTCCTCATCAGCTCAAAAAAAAGGAGAGACAGGCCTACCCGTCTCTCCTTTGAATTATTCACACACTGCGCCCTCATCCCCGGACCGCAAAAGGCCCCGGCAGACCGTGCCCGCATAAACAGAACCGTCTGACCCGTCCAGGGTTTCCGGCGCATTAATCTCCCCTGAGGTGTTCCTCTTCTTCCTGCTTGCTCTTGCACTTGATGCACAGGGTGGTCACAGGCCTGGCCTTGAGGCGGGGCACTCCGATCTCCTCACCGCATGCTTCGCATTCACCAAAGCTGCCGTCCTCAATCCGTTCCATGGCCTCCTTGATCTTCTTGACCAGTTTTCTGTCCCTGTCCCGCAGCCGCAGGGTGAATGAACGATCAGATTCCGCCGAAGCCCGATCTGCAGGATCGGAGAAATATTCCGTTGCTTCGGACATATCTTCAATGGTCGCATCACCGGTCTGCTGGATATCATCGAGCATCTTTTCGAGATACTCACGAAAATATTCAAGATCACTCTGGTTCATCGTGACACCCTCCTTAAAGATGATGGGCTCGTCGCTGGAAAAAGGGGACTCCTATCCCAAAGTCCACCTAAAAGTAAAGAAATGAATCAGGGTTTTTTGACCCGAAAAATCTCAATTTCAAAACCTGTCAGTCATTGTAAGGCATCCGGATCTCAGGTCAAGGCAGCGATACGACCCCAGGCCTCTTTCTAAAAATTTTCTGTTGACACCCCTTGCTCCTCCAAGTAAACGCTTTCTCCGTTGAGCGGGAATAACTCAGTGGTAGAGTGCAACCTTGCCAAGGTTGAAGTCGCGAGTTCAAATCTCGTTTCCCGCTCCAGCATAAGGCGACATAGCCAAGTGGTAAGGCAGAGGTCTGCAAAACCTCCATTCCCCAGTTCAAATCTGGGTGTCGCCTCCAAATTCTGCGGGAATAACTCAGTGGTAGAGTGCAACCTTGCCAAGGTTGAAGTCGCGAGTTCAAATCTCGTTTCCCGCTCCAGACTCTCCGGCCGGACTTTTGTCCGGCCTTTTTTTTTTGCGTCCTCCCATCTTCTGCATCTGTTGACCCACCCCATGAAAACCTCTATCTGCCTCGAAAACATTTCGAGGAGAACGCACATGCGCGAATATACCCCCAACGGGACACTGCAGGAACTGCTGCACCGGGCCGAATCCCGCTTCGGGACCGAATTCGAACCCGTGACCATCGGAGCACGAAAACTCGACATCCTGCAGATCAGGGACATGCCCGGGTACCTGGAAAAACTGACAGCCGGGTGCGGGCAGGACCAAACGGTGGAACTCCCGTTCTGGGCCAAAATCTGGCAGGCATCAGTTCTGCTCGGCCATTTTCTGCACACCATTCCCGGAACTCCACACACCACAGCCCTTGAAATCGGGGCCGGAATAGGGCTGTGCGGGCTGGTCACAGCTGCCCGGGGCATAGACACGACCATCACCGATATCGACGAAGACGCCCTGCTGTTCACCAGAATCAACATCCTCCAGAACGGTCTGCAGGAGAGTGCCCGGGTCGCAAGCCTCGATTTCACCGCCCCGTGGACAGATGCGAAATTCGACTATGTCATCGGGTCCGAAGTTTTATATCAGGAAGAGAATTACGAATCGCTTGTGGAACTTTTTCGAAATGCCGTAAAACCCGGCGGAGAAGTGATTCTGGCCAGAGATTTCCGGCGCAAGTCCACAAAATTTTTCGAGATGGCCCCGAAATATTTTCACATCATGGAAAAAACCATCGGCTTCAAAGAAAGCGGCCAAGGAAAGGACGGGGAGAAATTCCTGTGCACCATCACCCGCATGAAGCTGAAATAAAGCCGGGCACCTGCCTGCATCC
The DNA here is from genome assembly GCA_041685265.1 of Desulfomicrobiaceae bacterium. GTDB lineage: Bacteria > Desulfobacterota > Desulfovibrionia > Desulfovibrionales > Desulfomicrobiaceae > JAWLGC01. The sequence goes on from JAWLGC010000034.1 coordinate 16,752, forward strand.
AAAGCGAATATGATCGAGATTCATTCCCGGACCAAAGGATACACCCGTGACCTGGACAAGGTCTGCCCTCCCGAAGAAACCGTGACCCGGGCCCGGACAGCCCTGGCAGCCCACGGCAGACACGTGCTGGCCGAGGCAAAACGGATCGACACGGGACGCCTCGGTATCCCGGTGTACATGAGCATCTGCGGCGACGACGCCAAAAACGTGATGCCGACCCGAAAGCAGATGGGCAAAGGCGCCTCCCCGGCCCAGGCAGAAGCATCGGCCCTCATGGAACTGGTGGAACGGTACAGCTATTTCAGTTTCTGGAGCGATGAAAACAACTTTCAATCCATGAGCTGGAGCGAAGCCGAAGCCGTCTTCGGCCCGGACCTGATGCCCGTCGACCATATTCTGGCCTCGGTGGGTGACACCCTCAGCCCGCAGGACGCGGCCAGGGTTCTGGATCTGGTGGACTGGAAATTCTGCCGGGCCACGGATCTGAGCAGCGCACAGGAACGGGTCGTTCCCCTGAGCTGGTTCAAGAAGCTCAACGAGTTCAACGGGTCATCCGCCGGAAACACCCTGGAAGAATCCATACTTCAGGGAGCATGCGAGCTCGTGGAACGTCACGTCTCGGCCATCGCGGACCGGGACCATCCGATCACCCCGACCCTGGACCCGGCCTCCTTCACCGATCCCGTTCTCAAGGATCTGTGGGCCAGGTTTGAAACGCAGGGCATCCAGGTCTGGCTCAAGGATTTTTCCATGGGCATGCCCGTACCCACCATCGGCGCCCTGGCCCATGACCCGGCCACTTTTCCGGACAAAAGCGAACTGGTCCTCACCGCAGGCACGGCCACCTCTCCGGAAAAGGCGGCCATCCGGGCCCTGACCGAGGTTGCGCAGCTGGGCGGAGACTTTGAAACCGGCTCCAACTACGAAGCCTCCGGGCTGGCCAAATACACGACCATCGAGGAAACAGCCTGGATCAGAAGCGGCGAGACGGTGCCCGTTACCACCCTTCCCGACATTTCCGATCCGGATATTTCCCGGGAGCTGCGCACCCTGGCCGAACGGCTGGGGGCCATGGGATTTCCCCTGTACTCCCTGTCCGTGAGCCACCCGGAGCTGGGCATTCCGGCCAACTACAATTTCGTGCCCGGCTTTTTGTTCCGGGAACGGACCCCCTTCAGTTCCCTGGGGTTGTTCACGGGGCGAATCCTCGCCGAAGAACTGGAGCCGGACCGGGCGAACAGCGGCCTTGCGATTCTTGACAAGCTGTACCCCGATGCCCATTTCCTGCCTTTTTTTCAGGGGCTGGTTCTGCTCCGCGAAGAGCGCTTTGTTGACGCCGCAGACAAATTCCACGTAGCCGAACCCCTGCAGCATGATCCCGACGACAAGGGGCTGGCCGCCTTTTATCAGGCCTACGCCCTGACCAGACAGGAAGAGTGGAAAACGGCCCTGCCCCACCTGGACCGGGCCATCGAATACTGTCCCGAGGTGAAAGAGTATTTCAATCTGCGCGGGGTGGCCCTGTTCAAAGCCAGGGATTTCGACCGGGCAGCGGAAAATTTCGAGGCGGCCCTGAACCTGGACAGCGGTTCCGCCATGGACCTGGCCAACCTCGGGCTCTGCCACAAATTTATGGGACGCACCGAAGAGGCAGTGCACTGCCTGCAGAACGCCTGGGAACTGGACCCTGAGCTGGATTTCGCACGGGAGCACCTCTTCGAGCTGCTTGACGGACAATAACCCAAGGAGAACGACATGGACATTTCCAAGACCATTGCCGAGTTGAAACAGGATCCCGGGTTTGCCGAAAACGTGGGCATGGTGCTCGTACACAACGGCACTGTTCGGGCCTGGTCCCGCAAGGATCGGGAAGCATGCACTTCCCTGAAGGTCACACCGGATAGGGAGCGGATCGAAGAACTGCGCAAGGAGTATGAGCAGAAACCGGGTATCTACCGCATCGTGGTCGAGGCCATGGAGGGAGAGTTCGCTCCGGGCGACGATCTGCTGTTCATCATCGTTGCCGGAGACATCCGGGAGAACGTCAAGCCGGTCCTGGCCGAACTCCTGGACAGGATCAAGGCCGAGGCGGTTTCCAAGGAAGAGATCAAGAAGTGGTAGGTTTTAGGTGTTAGGTTTTAGGTGTTAGGTGTTAAGGGTTAAGGGGTAAGGGTTAAGGAAGAAGGGGTAAGCGCCTCTTCCACCAATGCCCTGACTCTTTGTGCTTCTGTAACCCTTCCCCTTTTAAGACACCCTTTGATGTACAGATCTCCCCTGGCCCGGAGGGCGCGACGGATCATGCTCCGTTGTTCCGGGCCGGGGTTTTCAGACCGGAGCTGCTTGACCATGGCGTAAATCCGGTACAGGTCCAGGCCGAGAATTCTGCGGGAGAGCTGGTCGGCGTGGCCGCCGGTTTTGACCACCAGGGGGTCTGGCAGAAATCCGGCCGGGCAGGAGATACCGGCACGCAGCCAGAGATCGTAGTCCTCGCAGGCGGGCAGAGTCTCGTCGAACATACCGTACCGGTCCAGAAATTCCCGGGTGAACATGACGCAGGACGGGCTGATCAGACACATGTGCAGGGATTTTTCCAGAAACCATCCGGCGGACTTGGCGTGTTTGCGCCGCGGATTGACCCGGACCCCGTTCCTGATCCAGATCTCGTCGGTCTGACAGAGGTGAAACCCGCCCTCGATCATGAACCGGACCTGTCTGGCCGCCTTTTGGGGCAGCCACTGATCGTCCGAATCAAGCAGGGCCAGCAACCTGCCCCGGGCCTTTGACAGGCCGAGATTACGGGCCGCGCTGACGCCCCTGTTACATTGGGACAACACCTGCAGACGCGGATCGGCAACACCGCCCAGAAGTTCCAGCGTATTATCCGTGGACCCGTCGTCCACCACAATCACTTCAAGGTCCCGCAACGTCTGCTCGAGCACCGAAGTGACGGCACGCATGATGGTCCCGGCCCGGTTGCAGGTCGGGATGATCACCGAAACACGGTTTTTATTTCCTCTCAACACCACCCTCCCATGAGAACACTCCACGTCGTCAATGTCCGCTGGTTCAACGCCACTGCCTGGTACGGGCTGACCCTGGCCAGGCTGCTGCACGAGACCGGGCACGAAACCCTGGTCCTGGTCCTGCCCGACACCCCGCCGGAACGGATCGCCAGTGAATGGGGGCTTCCTGTCAGATCCCTTCCTCTGAACACCCAGACCCCGTGGGGAGTAGTCGGGCTTTTTGCAAAACTCAAGAAGATCATGGCCGACTTCCGGCCCGACGTGGTCAACTGCCATAGGGGCGAGAGCTTCGTGCTTTTCGGGCTGCTGCGCAAACTGTCCGGCAGCTTCCGCCTGGTGCGCACCCGGGGGGACCAGCGGCTGCCCAAGGCCAATGTCGTCAACAAGTGGCTGCACAAAAACGTGGCCGACGCGGTCATCTCCACCAACTCCCGCATGACCCGCCATTTTACCAAAGCCTTCGGCCTTGGCCCGGACAAGGTGCACCAGATCCTGGGGGGCGTGGACCGGCAGAAATTCGCGTTCGACCGGGAAGGACGGCGACGGATTCGACGTGAATTCGGGTACTGGGACGATGATTTTGTGGTCGGGCTGCTGGGACGATTCGACACGGTCAAAGGCCAGGAGGAACTGATCCGGGCCGTATCAGCACTGTATCATGAGCAGGGACAAAAACGGATCCGGCTGATGCTCATCGGATTCACCACCGCCGTGACCGAAGCCCAGGTCAAAGGATGGATCAAAGAAAATCACGGCGAAGCGTTCACCGTGATCACCGGCAAACGGGACGACATTGCCGCCTGCATCTCCGCCCTGGATCTCGGCGTGGTGGCTTCCAAATGGTCCGAGACCATCGCCCGGGCCGCCCTTGAGATCATGTCCTGCTCCGTGCCCCTGATCTCAACCAATGTAGGGGTCATGCCGGACCTGCTTGAGTACGACGCCCTCTTTGCCCCGGGAGATGTCACGGGCCTGAATCGCTGCCTCACATCCATGCTCTGCAACCCGGATCGCCTGCAGCAGACTCGTGAGCACCAGCAGCAGACCATCTCCGGCCTCGGACTGAACGATTTTCTCAACCAGACCCTGACCGTCTACAGGCGTTGCGCATGAGTCGGGCACGCATCGGGCTGTTTCTTCCCAAGCTGAGCCGGTACGGGGGGGCGGAGAATTTTGCCTGGCGACTGAGCCGGGCCCTGGGTGAGCATCATGACGTGGATTTTATCTGTGCCAGACAGGAAACCGACGCTCCTGCCGGAGTCCGGGTGGTCACTGTAGGACGCCCGCACGGCCCCAAGGCATTAAAAATGCTCTGGTTCGCCATGCGGGCCGAAGCGATCCGCCGCTCGGGTACCTATGACCTGACCATAGGTCTCGGCAAAACCCTGTGTCAGGACATCCTGCGTATCGGCGGCGGCCCCACCCTGGCCTTCTGGAACCATTCGGCGGCGGCCTATTCTCCCGGCCCGGCCAGAGCCTTCAAGCAGTTCCGGCGTTCGATAAGTCTTTCCCACGGTCTGGGCCGCCTCATCGAACGCAGACAGATGGCCTGCTCGGGTACCCTGGTGGCCAACTCCCACTTCGTGCGCGACTGCATCTGCTCGACCTTTCCGAAGCTTGACCGCGAAAAATTTGAAATCATCTATAACCGGCCCGATCTTGCCGCTTTCACCCCGGGAACTTCAGACCAGCGCAGCAACGCCAGAGAACGGTTCGACCTCCCCAAGGACAGGACCATCATCCTCACTGCCGGAACCAACTTCGTGCTTAAAGGCGTCCCCCACCTGATTCGGGCCCTTGACCTGCTGCCCGAATCCCACATCCTTGCCGTGGCCGGAGGACGCAAACCCCAGAAGATGCAACACCTGGCAGACTCCATGGGCATCGGTCACCGGGTCCGTTTCCTCGGCCGGGTGGACGACATGGCCTCTTTCTACCGCGCCGGGGACCTCTTTGCCCTGCTGACCTTTTACGACGCCTGCTCCAATGCCGTGCTCGAAGCGGCTGCCTGCGGCCTCCCGGTTCTGTCCACCCGGGCCAACGGCAGCAGTTTTTTTCTTCCCGAAAGCAGAGTCATTCACGACCCGTGGGACAGC
>JAWLGC010000142.1:0-5354 GCA_041685265.1 Desulfomicrobiaceae bacterium
GTAAGATTCTTTTACCGCGAAGGACGCGAAGGGCGCGAAGGACGCGAAGGTTATACAACAGTACATCACATCAGTTTCCCGCCCCCTTCAAATCAAAAAAAATACCGCACCCGGCACTCCAGTTTATTACTGTTCATCTTCTCCCCGTACTCCGTATCCTTCCCCCCTTCCAGCCAGGAAAAACGAACCCGCATCTCCCAGTTCTCGAAGCCTGTATAACTCGCTTCCGGAGCCAGAGAAAAACTGCCGTCCTCCAGATTTCCGATACAGGTCACCCCGGGAGTAAGATACAAAATATCAAAGGGCTCTTTCTGCGTCATACGCAGGTACAGGTATCTTCTGCCAGGCTGCGCCCTGCCATACCCCTTTGTCACCAGCTGCTCCGCCTTGCTGAGCGCAGGGCTGTTCCCCGACTGCCCAAGATCTGCGAGATCGTAAAAGCGAACCATCTCCTCATGGCTCAAGCCACCGTCGTTTCCATAATACTCCAGGATGGTGGTGAGATCACTCTCCGTCAGATACCTGAGTCCCAACAGCCAGGAGGTCGCCGTCCTGGTCCGTTGCTCCACGGTACCGTCCTCCTCTAAAATCCCCTTGCGCAACTCGGGAATATACGCTCCCTCGCCGTGAATTTCGAAATTGGACGCCAGATTCGTAGAAAAATCAGCTCCGAATCGAGTGGTGCGACTGTTCCCGGTAAAGGCCATAACATCGATGTCCACATCCCGGTACAACAGATAGAGTTTTGCAGCCAGGTTGACATGGTCAGGGTCCCCGAAATCGTCATTGATCTCGCTGGTCACCGGGAGCACCACCGTGGTCAGGGCCGCGGTTTTGAGCGGCCCGGAAAAACTCTTTACCAGATCCACCTCGCCGGTGATGAACCCCTCCATGGCCTCTTCCGGGTCATTGGGGTCCTTGGGACGATTGATGAACCCGGCCGGATTCCAGGCATACCCCTTCCCCCATTTATAGGTCTTCTTGCCCAGACTCGCGCTGACAAGGGAATTCGGCTTGAGGGTGGCATAGGCCTGATACGCGGTGGCGTCATTATCTCCCCCGAGGTCATCCCCCTGCACATATCCCTTCAACTGCCAGTTCATGGAAAAGATCTCTTCGGTATAGCTCCCGTCGAGCTGCAGCGAGGTTCGCACCCGGTCCATGGAGCCTTTGCTGCGCCCCAGATTGATCCCGGCCAATGCTCCCGACTGATTGATGTCCTGATGCTCCCATTTCAGTTCGGCGAACCCGCCCCATTCCAGGGCTTTCTTCTCAAATTCCTCCACTTCAAATGAGAATTCGTCATCAAAGCCGCCTTCGGATTCGGCACTCGCCGACGCCGGCACCAGCAGGCACAAAAGAGTGATCGCTGCCACCAGACGCTTCACCCCCGTCCACCTTCCTCTCTTCTCTGCGTTTCTTCCTCTGCGGCTCTGCGGCTCGAGCGAGTCTTTGCGAGCGGGCGTGCGAAGAGCGCTGGTTGATTCCAGTTGATGGTTCCTGGAAAAAGCAGGGGTCTCATGCCTGAAAAACGAAAAAACAATATCCAAAAACCAGTTGCACGCCCGGCCCGGAAGCCGGGCCTCGAGCCGCAGAGCCGCAGAGAAAAGGCCCGCAGAGGGAAGAATGAACCTACCGCAACGCATCGACCCTGCCCAGATGATTCAGGGTGAACACCTCATCATCGAACTCCCGCTTCCTGGCCTTGGCAAAGAGCATCACGGACCGGTACCCCTTATTCAGGGGACTGTCGGTTTCCAGTTTTGCCGGCCGGACCAACCCGTCGCCGAAATCCTTGATCTGGGAATAGTGCAGAGTCTTGATGAGCATGCCGCTGATCGCATAGCATTCGATTCTGGTGGGCAGCAGCGACTCTTTATCCACGGTCATCTGCAGCCGGTCATATGCCACGGAAGAATTCTTCGCCGTCAGCTCCAGTTCATAGGCGGAGTCCTTCTCGGCAATGCTTTTGGCGTCGTACTCAACACTGTAATCCAACCGCAGAATATCGGAGTTGTTGAAAATCCCTCCCACAACGGATTGCAGACTGGTGATACGCAGGGGCTTGCCCACGGACGGAATGTACAGCCACATATTATCCCCAAGGCGCAACGTGGCCCGCCCTTTCTCGCTGGCAGGAGACAGAAACAGCGCCACCATCTTCTCCTGCCCTTTTTTGACGGTATACAGCACAAATTCCTTTTTCCTGCCGTCGGGCTCGATGTTGATCAGCTTCCGATACATCTCATAGGACTGCGGCTGCATATTTGCGTCCACCTGACGCAGGATTTCATTACCGTCCAGGGCAGCGGCCGGAATGGCGGCCAGGACCGTGATGAAAAAGACATACAGAAAAATCGATATCTGCTTTCTCACATATGTATTCATTATATACTCCTTCATATCGCACACTCAAAACCCTATACCAATCACACATGCCGCAGCGCCGTAATCGGATCCATCCGCGATGCTTTCCAGGCCGGCTGCAGGCTGGCCAGCACCGCTATCAAAATCACGATCCCCGCAACCATCACCACGTCCCCGGCACCGATGCTCGGAGCAAGGATCAGCCCTTTCTGTCTTCCAAAATCAAAAGAGAGCTTCATGGAGTTCATGGCGGCAATGCCTCCAAGGCTGAGCACCACTCCGATAATGGTGCCGAACAGCCCCAACAGGAATCCTTCGGCTACGAACAGCGACAGGATCTTACTCGGCACGGTACCGATAGCGGCAATGGTCCCGATCTCGTTGATCCGCTCGTACACAGCCATGATCATCACATTCATGATACTGACCAGAACGATGGCCACCAGCATGATCTTTATAAACAGGGTCATCAGATCGATCATGCGTGCGATGTTATAGAAGGGGGACAGCTTTTCCCAGGTATGCGCCTCGAATACCGGCATCCCCGTCTGATTTTTCATGGGCTCCAGCTCACTGCGCAGTTTACCGAAAAATTTCTGAAGCTTGTCCATGCTCTTGAGCCTGATGGCGATCTCACTGACTTCCTTACCGCTGGTGCGCAGCAGGGTCCGGGCATCTTCTATATGAATCAGCCCGTCACGGCCGCCAGGCCCGGAAATCCCCTCCAGGATGGAACGCACCTCAAAGGGCTGGCCGTTGACTGACCCGTCCTTGTTAGTGGCCACCAGCACCACGGTATCTCCCACCTTGACCTTCATCCCCTTGGCGATGAGTTCCGGAACAATGATCTCCCCTTTTTGAAGAAGCCCCTCTTTCTTCCCCTGGATAATGCGGTCCGCAAGCATGGGAACGGTCTGCAGTTCCTGCTCGGGATCGATAGCGTTGAGCCGGACACTGGTCGTTTCCGTAAAATTGCTGAACATTGCTCCCAGACGGATGCGCATGGACCAGGCTTCCACATCCTTGCTCTCATCCAGAATCCCGGCAACCTTTGCCACCTGTTTAGGGTTCAGATTGCGGTCCAGAGGCAGGGAGTCGATGGAGGAGAGGTATCCCTTGCGGTGCACCTGAACATGGCCAAGCATGGAGTCGGTAATCTGCCCGATCATCATAGCCTTGAACGACCCGGAAATAGAGATAAAGAGCAGCACGGCCACCACCCCCAGACAGATCAGAGCCGAAGTGAGCATGGTTCGGCGCTTGTAGCGCAGCAGATTGCGTAGCGCGATCTTGAAAATGTTACCCATTGTGCACCTCCTGCCCCTGCAGCAACAGACCGTCTTCGAGCATGAATGTGGTTTCAGCGGTTTTCATAACCTTGGTATCATGCGTGGAGAAGATAAACGTGGTTCCGTATTCTCCCCGCATTTTTTTCATGACCTCCAGCACCGTGATGGCGGATTTCCTGTCCAGGTTGGCAGTGGGTTCATCGGCCAGCACCAGTGCGGCATTGGTCACCAGGGCCCGGGCCACGGCCACACGCTGCTTCTGCCCCCCGGAAATCTGCCCCGGATACTTGTGAGCCTGATCGCCCATGCCCACTGCCTCCAAAAGCTCCATCACCCTTTTCCGGCGCTCCTCTTTGGGGCGATTCTGGACCATGAGCAGGGGATACTCCACATTCTCAAACACGGTAAGCACCGGAATCAGGTTGAAATCCTGGAACACGAACCCGATATGGTTCCCCCGAAACACGGCCGACTCCCTCGGCGTCAGCCGGATCACATCCTGCCCGGCAACCTCCAGGCTGCCGGAGGTCGGCGGGTCCAGACACCCGATCATGTTCAGAAGTGTACTTTTCCCGCTCCCCGAAGGTCCCACAAAGGACACAAACGAGGCGGGCTCGATCACGAAACTCACACCACGAATGGCGTCAACCGTGATGTCCCCGCTTTGATAAGATTTTTTCAGGTCCGCCGCCTTGATCAGACTCATACAGGCACCCTCGCATAAATGGTGGAGGAAAAATATCTTCTGAAGCACAACAGATCTTGCAATTTATTGAAAATTGTTTTGAATTTTGAAAAAAGTCAATGACCTGAATCAACTTGCTCACTGAAATGTAATAGCAGATGAATTTTAAGGCGTTGCCCTGCAGTCCGAGGCAACGCCTGCTTTGGTGCCAGGCAGATAATGCTCCTGACAGAAAAAAAACCCGTTATCGGACTTCGCGACGGGCTCAAATTCTCCCAATTAATATTTTCGTCCCGTCTTTTCTCCTGTGCCGGCCCCCTTTCCCCCTAAACGCAAATCCGTGATGCCCCGCATCTCAAATTTGGAACTCAGATTCCGATCATCGGACGCAACAAAACACCCGGAAAGGATTTCCCCCGCGGCATTTTCTATTACCTTTTGAAAAATCAGACCAAAAAACTTTTGTTCAACCTACCCCGGCGCTAAACGCTTCAGCGTATATGTTCCGTCGACCCCTTTAAAACGATTGGCAGCCCGTTCCTTTCTTCCCGGAACCATCTCCTTCAGTCTGTTCCCCACTTTCTCAACGAACTCCTTGGAGCCGATTACGCCGGAATCCGTAAAGTATCGACACCGATACCGAAACAACTCCAGGTCGCCGAGAACATAATTCGTTTTCCTGGCCGCCTGCACAATCTCTTCATCCAGAGTCGCCCCCTTTCCGGTATCCACTGCCCCGGTCTCGTAGACAAACTCCCGGTACAACCGCAGCCGCTCCGCTCCATCGAAATCCATATCCGCGTGCCCGAACTCCAGGCTCAAAAAATCCTCCCGGTTGCCGGACTGGACATGGTACCCCAGCGAACACCACCGGTACTCTTCCGGTTTGTCCACAATTCCGGCCCGAATCGGATTGAGATCTATATATGCCAGGCAGTTAAGAAGTGAATCACCATCTTCTACAATGAGACTCTTAAACCGATCCCCCCACAGGTAACCACGACGATTGTTTC
>JAWLGC010000143.1:0-5289 GCA_041685265.1 Desulfomicrobiaceae bacterium
CAGCAGGCCGCCCTGGTCGGCCAGACCTGCTTTGCCCCGGGGGAGGCCAAAAACACCTACGGGACGGGATGCTTCCTGCTCATGCATACCGGCCACGAGCCCATCCAGTCCCGGCACGGCCTGATCACCACTCTGGCCTACCAGTTCAGCGGTCGCAAACCATCGTACTGCCTGGAAGGATCCATCGCCATTGCCGGGGCCCTGGTGCAGTGGCTGCGGGATAACCTGGGCATGTTTTCCTCGGCCCCGGAAGTGGAAATCCTGGCCGGCAAGGTCGAGGATACCGGCGGTATGTACATCGTGCCCGCCTTTTCCGGACTATACGCCCCGTACTGGCGCCCCGACGCTCGGGGCGTCATGGTCGGCCTGACGCGCTACATCAACCGCAACCACATCGCCCGGGCCGTGCTCGAGGCCACGGCCTACCAGACCCGGGACATCGTCGAAGCCATGAACAAGGATTCGGGCGTGGACCTGAAAACCCTCAAGGCCGACGGCGGCATGGTCTACAACGAACTGCTCATGCAGTTTCAGTCCGACATCCTGAACGTGCCCGTGGTCCGGCCCAAGGTCGCCGAAACCACCTGTCTGGGTGCGGCCTATGCCGCAGGGATCGCATCGGGGTTCTGGTCCGGCCGGGAAGAGCTGTACAACAACTGGGAAGAGGATAAGACCTGGCACCCGGACATGGCCGAGGAAGTACGGGCCAGAGGATTCCACGGATGGCAGAAGGCCGTGGAAAGGACGTTGAACTGGGTGGAGTAACCCGACCGTCAACACATCAAACCCACAACAAATTCATATATATGACTAACAACGACATTTTGCGTCGTCTTCGGTACATCGAACATCTGGACAACCCGAACATGCTGGCCGTGTTCGGGTTGTCCGGCCTGTCCGTGACCGAGACCGACCTGGACGATATGCTCAAACGGGAAGAGGAACCCGGCGCCATGGAGTGCCCGGACAACGTGCTGAACGCATTTCTGGATGGATTGATCACCAAACGCCGCGGCCCCCGGGATGACGGTCCGCCCCGCAAGGGGGACCTGCCTCTGAACAACAACCTGATCCTCAGAAAACTGCGTATCGCCCTGGAACTCAAGGATACGGACATCATCGACATCATGCAGGAGGTGGGGACGACCGTATCCAAAAACGAGGTCTCGGCCCTGTTCCGCAAAAGAGACCATCGCAACTTCAAAGCGTGCGGCGATCAGTTTCTCAGAAAATTTCTATCCGGTTTGAATACCCGAGCAGCGAGTAAAAAATGATTGAAATAGGCAAAACCAATCGCCTGACCGTAACCAGCGTCTCCGAACCCGGGATCTGGCTGGACGGCGAAAATCTGGGCGAGATATTTATGCCCCAAAGCATGAGCCCGGAAAAGGTCAGAGTCGGAGACGAAATCGACGTATTCCCCTATCACGACTCCCAGTCCGTGCTTATCGCCACCACGACAATACCCGAAGCACAGGTCGGCCAGTGCGCATTTCTAAAGGTGGTGCAGACCACCGCCATCGGCGCCTTCCTTGACTGGGGACTGCCCAAAGACCTGCTGGTTCCCCTCAATGAACAATACTCCCGACTTCGGGATGGAAAATCCTATGTGGTCTACCTGTTTCTCGATCCTCAGACGGACAGAATTACGGCCTCGGCAAAGCTGAACTCCTACCTCAGCGAACACGGCCCGTCCTTCACCCCCGGCCAGGAAGTCGATCTCCTTATCTGCGGCACCTCGGATCTGGGCTATAAGGCGGTCATCGACAACACCCACCTCGGCCTGATTCACAAGAATGAAGCCTTCCACCCCCTGCGCTACGGGCAGAAGGTACAGGGATACATCAAGGAAATCCGCCCGGACCAGAAGATCAATCTCACCCTGCAAGCCCCGGGACACAAGGGAAAACAGGATCTGAGCGCCGCCATCATTGCATACCTGAAGGCCCGGGGCGGCACTTCTTCCCTGACGGACAAAAGTGCACCCGAAGACATTGTCCAGGAATTCGGGGTCAGCAAATCAAACTACAAAAAAGCACTAGGGATGCTGTACAGACAGAAAAAGATCGTGATCGAAAAGGACAGGATCGTTCTGGAAACACAGGTGTGAATCGGCGGATGCACAATATCCGGCATCAAGCGTTGCAGAACCTCGCGTGGGATGTTATCTAACCGTTACCCATGTCGTGGAAAACAGGGCGGCATGAACAACCACCCAAGGGAGGAAAGAACGATGAGAAGCTGCAGGATTATGCCGGGATTGATGATTATTTTTTTATTAGGGGCAGGGCTGCTAGTCCCCCGGTCGGCTGCGACCCATTGTCAGATTCCGTGCGGGATCTATGACGATCATGCCCGGGTCGTTTCCATGCTCGAGGATGTGGCCACCATAGAAAAATCCATACGGCTGATTATTGAGCTGTCCGGCAAGACCGACCCGCAGTCTCAAAATCAGCTGGTCCGCTGGGTCATGAATAAGGAAAAGCATGCCCAGAACATCATTTCCACTCTCTCCGACTACTTTCTGACCCAGCGGGTCAAGCCGAGCCAGAAGGACTATGCGGACCGCCTGAAAAAGCACCACGCAGTCATCGTCGCGGCCATGAAGGCCAAACAGCACGCGGATCAGGGCTATACGAAGACCCTCAAGGAGGCCGTGGAGGCCCTTCTGCCTTTCTATCCCGAGCACGACCACTAAAAGACATCCCCCTGGTCATCAGGCTGGGGAAATGACCTCGGTCCATAAAAAAACGAAACGGGCCGGTACGAAACATTCGTACCGGCCCGTTCTGCTGGCTCTACACCGGGAACAAACAGCGGCAGCGCCGCTCTGCCTTTCTCTGGAGGGCAAAGTTGTGCCCGCTCTATTCCCCAGCCAGTTCCTGCTCTACAACAAAACGCACTCGATCATCTATCCCCATTTCCTTCAGAGAGGTTTCCTTGGGGCATCCCGTATCGTCCCACCCTCTGAGCCGATAATACTCTTTAAGCATTGTGGAGGTGTCCTCGGGACTGAAAACCTGTCCTTTCTGGGGTCCATCAGGGACCGGGTCCTGCATGAACCTCTTTGGCAGCCGGTCTTCAGCCGGATCCAGACCTTCTCTGAGGTTGAACAGCCGGATCATGTTCCAGATACGATCCCCGAGACGGAGCAGGAAATCCGGGCCGTGTTCGCGGCCGGTGGCCGCGTTCAGCATTTCGATGTATGTTTCGTCGGCTATACCCGCGGTTCCAAAATCGCACTTTACCAGGGCGTCCGTTCCGGCAGAATAGTTCTGCATGCCGATGACCATTTCAGCCTTGCCGTCCGTAGAGAGGGGATCGACTTTTTTGCCCATATATTCGTCGTGCATCACCTCGATCGGGGCCGGCAGGCCGCGCTGATGGCATCCGCCGCGATCGGCGGTCATAAAGGCCAGTCCGGTTCCAAACACCCCTCGAGGTCCCCAGGCCGGGGTCTCCAGTCCCTTGGTATGCTGAGCGAACGCTTCGCTCCCTTTCCCGATCTTCTGTGCCGCACTGCGAACCCCGCCGGCGAGCAGGACACCCAGGTCGTTTTCTCCGAGAGCAATGCCCCGGATAAGGTATTCGGCCGCCTCGGCATTGCCGAATTTCAGATCTATCCCGGATGGGCTCGAAAGTATCCCCCGTTCGCAGGCCTCCATGGCAAACCCGATCGCCCCGCCCGCGGACATGGAATCCAGCCCCAGCTTGTCGCACAGGTTGGTCAGGTAGGTTACGGCTCTGATATCATCTATACCCAGATTGGTGCCGAGCAATCCGGCAGACTCGTATTCCACGATATCCGACACCGTCCCGGCGTATTTTCCATGCCGGATCGCCCCGATCTTACTGCAATAAATGGGACACCCCTGGCACGCACAATTTCTGAGCCAAAGATGCTTGGACTGCCCCTTGTCTCCGAGTTTTCCCGCCTTAGCAGACCAGCCGCCCTGAAAATTTCTGCTCGGAAACAGACCGACCTCGTTGGCGAATTCCACAGCGCTGGCAGTACCGGTCTCGCGCAGCACCTTGATCTCCTCGGATTCGTCAAGCTCCCGGAAAGCCTTTTGTACCGCGCTTCCGAACCCGACCGGATCTGAAACGCGAACCAGTTTACGACCGCGCACGGCAACGGCCTTCAGATTCTTGGAGCCCATGACCGCTCCGGCTCCGCCCCTCCCGGCCTGCCGGTTATACTCGCAGCTGATAAGCGCGAACGGAACCTGGTTTTCCCCAGCCTGTCCGATCCCGGCGACCTTGATGCTGTCGTCTTCAAGATGCTTCTTGATCTCCCGGTTGGACTCCAGGGCGTCCATACCCCATATCGTACCGGCAGGCCTGATCTCGACCTCCCCGTTGTTCAGAAAAACAATAACAGGAACCTCGGCCCTGCCGACAATGATGATCCCGTCGTATCCGGCGTATTTGATTTCCTGAGAAAATTCGCCACCGAAATAGGAATCCAGGAAAATCCCGGTTAGGGGAGATTTGGTCACAACACAGCCGCGCATCGATGGAGCATTGGTCCCGGTCAGGGGACCGGAAAGGAACATGAGCGGGTTTTCCGGGGCCAGGGGCGCGGTTCCGGCGGGAAGCAGATCATACAGGAGCCTGGCTCCGAACCCCTTCCCTCCCACGTAGTCTTCCCGCAGCCAGTCGGGAATGCTCAGGACCCGACTTTCCGATCGGGACAGATCTATATACAACAATGCGTTTTGATACCCGTTATTCATTTTCGCCTCCCGTTCTTGCCAGCTCGAGCGCCCCTGTCGGGCAGGCCGAAACACAGCTGGGATTTCCACCGCACAGATCACATTTAATATATTTTTTGTCTTCCGGTTCCTGGATGATGACACCCAGGGGGCAGTACTTGGCGCACAGGCCGCAACCGATACACCGCTTTCGGTCGATCACGACCGCCCCGGTTGCTTCATCCCGGGAAATAGCCCTGGCCGGACAAACCGTCATGCAGAAAGGATTCCGGCACTGGTTGCACGGCACAGGGTGCTGGCTCAGATGATCCGGATAGGAGATAATCTTTATCAAGGACAGGTGGGGGTTAAAACCACCGAAATTCCTCTTAGAGCAGGCCAGTTGGCACAACCTGCATCCGGTACACAAATCAAAACTGGCTTTTATAAACATGGCCACAATCCTTGTATTGGTGTCACTGATCACCAGATATTTTGCTTTTAACCTTGCTGACAAAAAAAATGTACTTAATAGTTGAAAATATTTTTAGCAAGGGGAATTTTTATACATATCTTTCAATACAAAAAATACACA
>JAWLGC010000035.1:0-21356 GCA_041685265.1 Desulfomicrobiaceae bacterium
GGCCATTTAGCTACTCGGTTAGGAAGCGATCCTCAAGCCCCTACCCACATGAAATAGCGAGGAACCATAAATATTATATATTTAATTACAAATACATTTATTCATTATGACAATTACATATCTTTACTTTATTTGTCATTTAATTACATTAACGTATTTCTTATTAGAATCTCAATAGTACCATTTGCAATCATTCACATCAGTTACAAAACCATCATCCAACCATCAACAGACAGAGATACAGACATATAATGCCCCTGTCCTTGATCTCGTGCGAAAAGTTGATTTTCCGTTCTCAATGAACTGAACGGCAACGGCCTTCGTGTTCTTCAAAATTCCACCTTCGGAGCTATCATGGGGACCCCCCTTCACCAGCCTCCTTCGGTATAAAAATAAAAAACTTGCTTTTTTTAAAAAACACACATAAATTAAAAAATTGATTAACAGCGAGTTTCTGGCTTCGTTTTCCCCTACCTCGAAATCAATTCCAGATTCAAAGGCCCAATCTCCCGTCTTCTTCCGATCAGTTTCGGACACAGAGCCATCAATTGCCTTCGTGACGGGTGCGCCAGACCCTGCCGTCGTGCGCCGGGCCTCCCGGATTTCTCCGGACCGTATCAACCCCTTCACAATGGATAGTTTATGACACTGTTTTCCGACCTCGGCCTTTCCGAGGCGACTTTGAATGCCCTCACCCGTAAAGGGTTCACCGCTCCCACTCCTATTCAGACTCAGGCCATTCCGGCTCTGCTCAACGGCACGAAGGATATCGTTGCCCAGGCTCAAACCGGAACCGGAAAAACTGCGGCTTTTGGTCTACCCCTCATCGAACGTATTGAGCCGGGACAAAGAACCGTCCAAGCCATCATTCTAGCCCCGACACGTGAACTTGCCAATCAGGTTTCCCAGGAAATCCATTCCCTGAGCGGCAACAAGGCCCTTCGCGTTCTCCCTGTTTATGGGGGGCAACCCATGGAACGGCAGCTGCACGCTCTGAAACAGGGCGTTGACATTGTCGTCGGGACCCCGGGGCGAGTGCTCGACCATCTTAAAAGACGATCTCTTCGTCTCGATGCAATCACACATTTCATTCTGGATGAAGCGGATGAAATGCTGAACATGGGTTTTCTTGAAGATGTTAAGGAAATCATGGCCCACTGCCCCGAAAAAAAGCGAACCATGCTGTTTTCCGCCACGATGCCGCGCGAAATTCTGGCTATCGCCCGTGAGCATATGGGTGAATATGAAATACTCAAGGCGGAATCGTCCCAGCTGACAACTGCTGGAACCAAGCAGACATTTTATGAGGTTTCAGGCACTGATAAATTCGAGGCGTTGTGCCGCATTCTGGATATGGAGGATGGATTTTACGGTCTGATTTTCTGCAAGACCAGGGCGGATGTCGATGCGGTGGCATTGAAGCTGGGCGAACGTGGACATGCAGCCGACGGACTGCACGGCGATATGTCCCAGGTAATTCGGGAAAAGATTCTGCATAAGTTCCGCAAAGGTCATATCTCGGCGCTGGTAGCCACAGACGTCGCGGCCAGAGGAATCGATGTTCAGGATCTCACCCATGTTATCAACTTTGCTCTTCCCTTTGACACAGAATCGTACGTGCACCGAATCGGGCGAACCGGGCGGGCCGGCAAGCAGGGGAAAGCGATTTCTCTGGTCACCCCTCGGGAAATCCGCCGCATTCAAACAATTGCCAGGTCGACCCGCTCGGAGATCACCAAAGATCGACTTCCGTCGGTAAAAGATCTCATCAGCTCCAAAAAGGCCCGGCTCAAATCCGGGCTGGAAGCCCTGATCAATGCCGGACCTGACAATGTTCATCTCCAGCTGGCGCAGGAAATTCTTGAAGATTGTGATCCGCAAACAGCGCTGGCAGCCCTTCTGCAAAGCACCTGCAAGGGTGAGTACAATGAGTCCGGCTATGTGGATATCCGGGAACCGAGACAGGCTCAGCCGGCGCACGGACGGGAAATGAAACTGTTCATGGGCCGCGGTCGCAGGGATGGGTTCACCCCCAAAAAAATGCACGATTTCATCGTCAAGTCATCCGGAATTTCCGGGCAGAAGATTCGTGATATCCAGATTCGGGACACCTGTACGTTTATCACTCTGCCGCCTTTCGAGGCCGACAGAGTGCTCAACAGTTTCAAGAGCCAAAAAAAGGGCAACCTGCCTCTAGTGACCAAGGCGAGACCTCAGCGCAAATGGTCCGGTCCTGCCGCCACACGCTAAAACCCGTTTCGACCTCATAGACGCAAAAAAGCTCCTGCAGAACTTTCTGCAGGAGCTTTTTTGCGTCCGAAACTGCATATGCACTTCGCGATCTTGCCGTGACTACCACATGATACGGCCCAAAAAAACGATCCCCGTAACCAGCTGGATTCCTCCAAGAATAGTCAGGATTATATTATTTATACCGTGAACAACGGGAAGAACCGTTCGCTTCTTTTTAAACCGGTCCATGTACAGCCCGAGACCACCCCCCAGAAAAAGCATTGGAACCATAATACGGGCCACCTGATAATGCAGTCCGGTAATACCGGTTCCGCCCCAAAAAATCATGGTCATCGCAGCTCCTCCAAGGCTCCCGAGAAACCACATTCCGAGGCCCCCTGTTCCGGCCAGGACATGTTTTTTCCAGGCAAAAACGGATGAACCTTTCTTTTGCCCCAGGAACCTTCTCAAGCGTCGGGCTCCGGTCAGCAGTGCGAACAGGACCGGCACAAAGGCCAGGCACATGAAAACGGGATGTCCGAAAAGGAAAACACGACGGGAAAAATGTACATCAAAGATATCAAGACCACCTGCGTTCGAGCACAATCCCGGAGTCTCTCCGGTGGCAAGATACTCGATGACTGCCCGCTCCTGACCATCTGAAAGCCCGGCACCATGTTCCTGCATTCGTTGCACGGTTTCCACCCACAGATTTTTCGAAAATGTCTGCTGGGCACAAATTCTGTCCAGTGCATGACATGTCGAGCACTTGCTACGAACGAGATCCCCTCCGGCATTTGATTCCGCCCGAGTCACCCCAGCCATCACCGCCAGGAGCAAAATGCAAACCAGGAAAACCTGCTTCATCCCGACCTCCTTTTATACATGTGCTCATAAAAAAAGACCCCGGAGAACCTCCGGGGTCTTGCGTACATCCAATAACGGTCAGGTAATATCTATTTTTTGAGCCAAAGCTCGACCATTTCGGGATGTTCCTTGATAAACCGCTTGGCATTCTCCGCCGGAGTGGTGTTCCGATCCTGATTCCAGGCCATAACCATCTGCATCTGCCCCGGGTCCTTCCAGTGGAAATTATTCAAAAAAGCATACACTTCCGGCATGTCCTTTTCAAGTCCCTGGCGTACGATGGTATTGATGGTCTCTTCTCCACCCAGAGTCCCCTTGGGGTCTTCCAGGTATTTGAGATCCCAGCGGCCGAACATCCAGTGAGGAGACCAGCCGGTAGCCACGATCCATTCCTTCTTCTTGATGGCATTGGACAGGGCAGCGGTCATGGTGGCGCCGCTTCCTTCCATGAGCTCGAAATCTCTTCCGAGCTCATAGGCTTCCATTGTCTCTTCGGACATGCGCATCAGGCCTGCCCCGGGATCGATGCCGACAATCTCGCCGTCGAACTTGTCAGCATTGGCTTTCAGCTGCTCGATGGAATCAATGTTCACATAGGAGGGTACAACCCAGCCGACCTTGGCACCGCCAACAATGGGACCGAGATCCTCAACCTTGTCGCCGACTTTTTCCAAGTAATCACCGTGGGTTACCGGGAGCCATGCCGTCACCATTCCCTCAACATCACCACTGGCGGTTGCCTGCCACATGGCTGCTGCGGCAACAGGAAGAATCTCGACCTCATACCCCATTTCCTGTTCCAAAACAGCCTTGACCATATTGGTGCTGGCCACGGCACAATCCCACTCGACATACGCGATGCGGACCTTCTCCTTTGCAACGGCCGTTCCGGCCAATCCGAGCAACAGCACGGAGCACATGATCAACGTCAATACCTTCCGCATAAAACCTCCAGGTTTTGGTTATCTAATCTTTCTTGCCGACCCTCTGAAGGACTCGATCAAGAAGAATAGCCACAATAACAATGCCGATCCCGGCTTCAAATCCGCGGCCCATCTGCAGACGCTGAATGGCTTTCCAGACTTCGCCGCCAAGGCCTTTGGCCCCGATCATGGCTGCGATGACCACCATGGACAGAGCGAGCATGACAGTCTGGTTCACGCCGGCCATAATGGTCGAGCGAGCCAGAGGAAGCTCCAGTTGCACAAGCCGCTGCCAGCGCCCGGATCCGAATGCCTCGGCGCATTCGACCAGCTCCGTGGGAACCTGACGAATACCCAGACATGTCAATCTGATGGCCGGTGGCATAGAAAAGACCACCGTGGAAAAAATGGCCGCCATCTTTCCGAGTCCGAAAAACGGGATAGCGGGAATAAGATAGACAAAGGCGGGCATGGTCTGCATCACGTCCAGAACAGGCATGACGATCCTGTATAGCGTCTTGTTGATTGCCGCCAGGATACCGATAGGCACCCCGAGCATGATCGCGAACAGAGTGGCCAGCAGAACCAGGGCGATGGTGCTGATGGTGGCTTCCCAAAGTCCCATGTTCCAGATCAAAGACAGCCCAAGCAGTGCGAAAACTCCAATGCCCCGCTTTCCGGACAGTTTCCAGGTCAACAGCGCGACGGCGAGAATAAAGAGAGGCTCGGGCACCAGAAGCATGCCGTCCACAATGTAGTCAAGCCCGGTTTCAACAATGTCGGACATAGCCTGAGTGATAAATGACAGATGCTCGACAAGAAAATCGATGGCGGTTTCAATTGCTCCGCCGATGGGGATTCTATATACCATTATTCATTTCCTCCCCGGTCCGCGAGAGCGGCGATCAGGGTCCCGCGCACGATGACCCCCTTGAGATGATTGGTTTCGTCGACCACGGCCAGGGGATATCCAAGGTTGTGGATGATCCCGAAAAGATCCTGTGCCGGAGTATCCGGCAGAACGGTCTTGATGTCCGTGCAGATAATCTGGGACAGATCCTTTTCCCCGCGCTTGACCATCTCGGCGGCATCGTCCGCGGTTATGATTCCGGCCAGGGTTCGGCCCTTGTTCAACACGAACAGGCTGGAAATATTGTTGGTGCGCATCTTGCGCAAGGCAGCTCTTGGTCCGTCCGCCCCGAGATGGGCCACCGCTTCAGTCTTCTTCATGATCGAGTCCGCGGTAAGCACCTTGGAAACGTCGACCTCCTCCACGAACCGCTCTACATAGTCGTCGGCCGGCTCGGTAAGAATTTCTTCGGGAGTACCGATTTGGACAATTTTCCCGTCTTTCATAAGCACGATCCGGTCACCGAGCTTCAAGGCCTCGTCCAGATCATGGGAGATAAACACAATGGTCTTGTGCATCTTTTCCTGCAGGTTGAGCAGTTCATCCTGCATGTCCCGCCGAATAAGAGGGTCAAGGGCACTGAAGGCCTCGTCCATAAGAAGGATATCCGGATCCAGGGCCAGGGCTCTGGCCAGACCGACCCGCTGCTGCATGCCCCCGGAAAGCTGCCCCGGAAGAGAGTTTTCCCATCCCTTCAGGCCGACGAGTTCCAGTGCTTCCATAGCCCGCTTTTCCTGCTCCGCCGGGTCCGTCCCCTTGATTCCCAATCCGTAGGATGCGTTCTTGAGTACGGTCCAGTGGGGAAACAGAGCAAAATTCTGAAAAACCATCCCCAGCTTGGACTGGCGGACATCGCGGAGCTGGTCCGGATTCATGACTGTCACATTCTCACCGTCAATGGACACGCTCCCCGAGGTCGGCTCGATAAGCCGGTTCAGGCACCGGATCAGGGTGGACTTTCCACTTCCGGACAATCCCATGACCACGACGATTTCCCCTTCGTGGACATCAAACGTGGCGTTATCCACACCTACGCCGTGCTTGGTTTTGGCCATGATGTCATCTTTGGAGGCTCCCTCCTGAAGCAGCTTCATGGCCTGGTCCGGGGTGGGACCAAAAATTTTGTATAAATTCCGAATAGAAATTTTCGACATACCTACTCCTTGCCGCCCCGGAAATTCCCCGGATACGGACGTTAATTCGACAAATACTTCAATCTAAAGACCGACCGCTGTGACGGAATCAGCGATTAAAAATTTTACGACGCAAGCCCCAAAAAAACAAGTAGAAATAAGCATCCAGCACGAAAATAATACCATATCTATGGAACTTCAGATTGGTACATTTGAAGCTGACCTGATCGGGTACTCACTAACAAGTCAGTAACAATGCATCGGGGATGCAATCACCACAAGGGGGGAGGATGGGTATAAATCGGGTATAGCCGATTACCCGATCCGGGAACCCTGCCCTTCGTCAAGATCGCTTTGCTGCAAAAGAAAGGAATACAGGGAAACGGAGCTGCCCTTTATGCCCAGCTTGCGACGAATATTCTTGCGGTGCGTTTGAAGGGTCTCGAAGGAAATGGACAACATCTCGGCAATCTCTTTGCCCCGTCGGCCAAGTTGGATCAGCCGGCAGATCTCAATCTCCCGCGGAGTCAGCTTGTACAGCACTGAGTCGAATTTTTCCGAGGTCCCGTCGACAAACTCGGCTATCTGATCCTGAATAGCGGTCTTGTAGCTCATACGAACATCGGAAGATTCTTCGTCCGCAATCCGCTCCAGAAACGGGAGCACCTGCTCCCGAACCTGCTGGGCCAGTTCATCCTTGAATTCCTGCTTTTCCTCCTCCACCGACTTGATGATCTGCCTGAGGGCAATATTCATGTCCTCCATCTCGGATTCCCGTTGCTGCAGATCCTCTTCAAGGCTGACCCGCCTGGAGAGATCCCGAAAAATAACATGATACATGCTCGACGTATTCAGGTCCACACGACGCAACGTCACCGTGACCGGAATTCCCGCCTCGTCCTCCCCCTTCAGTTCGGCGGGCATGGACCACGCCTTGCCCACCGAGATGGTGCGCATGGCTTCATCGAACTCACCCCGATCCCGAGGCATGATCAGGGTTCGACAGTCGCGCCCGAGAAGACCTTTAGAACGAGAAAGAAGGCGCTGTGATCTGGCATTGGCCGCCAGAATTCTAAAGTCACCGTCAAGCAGCAATGCACAGTCGTGCACCGACTCGAACAGCGTATGGAAAATCTTTATGGAGTCTTCCCATGAATTGACTGTCTCTTCAAACTGTTCCTCGATTTCCTCATGCATGTCCAGAAGCGGCCTGACATCCGTGGCAATCACCACGTATCCGCCATCTACCGCAATACTTCGCGGCAGAGGCACAATGCGCATGGAATATATCCCGTCCTCCTTTTCAGATCGAATCTCATATGTCTTGTCCATGTCGAAATTCTTCAGGAACGCACCCATGGAGTTCTCTCCTTCCAGATTGAACAGTTCCCATACCGGGCGCCCATACGCATTTTCATGTTCAAGCCAGGAGCGGGCCTTGCTGTTACCGGAAACCACGTTTCCTTCGGCTCCGCAGAACACGATCAGATCGTCCAGAGAATCGACTACCCCGAAAGAATCCGTGGATTGAGGTCGGGGAACAATCTTTTGAAACGTCTTATTCATATATCTCCCTGGGTACGGATGATGAATCGACACGATCCAAAAAGGCGAGAACCCGTTGTTCGAGAAAGTACAGGCCGTTCCGGGAAAGAGACAGAAAACCGCAGTGCCCCCCCGTGGCAGGGACCTCCAGATGGAGAAATGGATTCTGCTCCACATCCCTGAACGGAAAACACCCCGGCGACAGAAACGGATCATCCGCCGCGTTGAGCACAAACGACGGCCTGTCGATATTCCCCAGCACCTGCAAGGAGGAGCTCTTTCGCCAGTAATCAAGGGCACTGGCAAAACCGTGCATGGGGGCCGTATACCTGTCATCGAACTCGGCAAACGTACGGACCTCATCCAGGCCGTCCGTGTCGAGCGCGCCTGGAAACATTGCCGCCTTCTGACGGATTTTCTGCCGCAGACTCCTAAGGAAATAGTGCATATACATAGAATTGGCCGGCCTGGCCAGAGCATGGGCGGCACCCTCGAGATCACACGGTACGGAGATGGCACACGCCCCGACTACCTGTCCCGGAACACGATCCGGCGCTTCTCCAAGGTATTTGAGAATCTGATTCGCCCCCATGCTGAATCCGACAAGGGCGATGGCTGCGTACCTTTCCCTGCCCTGTACGTGCCGCAGCACCGTATTTAGATCCTCGGTAAGCCCGCTATGATACATGGACAGCTTCTGGTTCGGCTCTCCGCTGCACCCCCTGAAGTTCATCGCCACGCAATCCCATCTATGCTCATTGAGCGCATGGACCATCCCCCGGACATAGGCCCGGGTCGAGCTCCCCTCCAGACCGTGCAGGACCACGGCGACCCTGGAATTTCCCTGTCTGCTCCAGTCCAGGTCGAGAAAATCATTGTCCGATGTCCAAATTCTTTCCCGAGCATATCCGACTGCCGGTCCCCGGCGCAACAAGGCGGGCAGGATAGTCTGAACGTGCCCGTTATTGAAAGGAAAAGAGGTCAGCATTCACAGCTCCCGTTGTTGATTGTGTCACGTGATCCTGCACCATACTGCATCCGAACCCACACAAAAACAACAGGGCATGGAGGTGAAACGTGTTTCCCCTCCATGCCCTGGATGAGATAGCCACGGGCATGGCTTTCCTGTAAGCACTATTCGCTGCGCCGTGCCTTGTGAATGATCACCGGCTCCTTGGGGACATCCTCAAAGAACCCCCAGCTTCCCGTCTCCACGCCGGCGATGGAATCAACCACATCGAGCCCACTGGTAACCCTGGCAAACACGGCATACCCGAAATCCCGCGTTCCATGATCAAGAAAGACATTGTCCTTGAGATTGATAAAAAACTGGGAAGTGGCACTGTTTACATCCTGGGTTCTGGCCATGGACAGGGCGCCACGTTCATTTTTCAACCCGTTATCGGCTTCATTGCTGATCGGATCATTTGTATCCTTCTGATGCATATTTTCCTCGAAGCCGCCTCCCTGAAGGACAAATCCGGGGATGACCCGGTGAAAAATGGTCCCATCGTAAAACCCTTCATCAATATAACGTAAAAAATTGGAACACGTGACAGGTGCTTCCGTTTCAAACAATTCGAGATGGATCTCCCCGTGTGAGGTTTCCAGAACGATCATTTCATTTCTCCTTGCTATGGCTGCTCTTTCGATATGTACTTTGTAACATTTGCTTACAGCTCTCCCACACGCTGAAGAGCCGTGGCCAGCTGATCAGGGCACGAGGTCCCGCGTTTCCCGCAGGTAATCCCTTCCAGGGCTTTGATTACCCGACTGACGGACATTCCCTCCACGAGTCGGCTTACCCCCTGCAGATTGCCCTCGCAACCTCCTACAAAGTTGACATTCTGCACGATTCCGTCCTTGATATCGAACAGGATCTGCTTGGAGCAGACTCCTTCGGGAAAAAAGCAGTTCATCAAAACTCCCTCATTGAAGTGCAACACGTTTCGGATCCGAAAACAGGCTTGATTCAGGGTCGATTAGCCGAGACGGACATAATGATCAAGGAGGGCGACGAGTTCCAGGAACGATTGACTCCGCACTCTGATCCCGGCATGAGTCTTGTCATTGAGACACAGGCTCGCAAACCACACTCCCGTTCCCTCCACCATTTTTTATTATGCAACACACCATCCTTGCCATCAACCCCGGGTCGACATCCACCAAGGCGGGCCTTTTCGCCAGTGGCACAGCTCTCTGGTCCGCAGAAACATCACACTCCAAAGAAGAACTGGAGCAGTACGACAGTGTCGTGGCCCAACTTCCCCTGCGCCGCAGGGCTATACTGGACATGCTTGAACGCAACCGCACTTCATTGTCGGATCTGGATTGCGTGGTGGGAAGGGGAGGCCTGCTTCCTCCAATCCCGGGCGGCACCTATACTGTCTCAAATACCATGCTACAGGACCTGAGGACGGCCCGGCACGGGGAGCACCCCTGCAACCTGGGGGCGATACTCGCCGATGAATTGGCCGGAGATTTACCGACCTTTATCGTCGACCCTCCCACATGCGACGATCTTACCCCCGTCAGTCGGATCACCGGGCATCCGGAAATCTGTCGGCGCAGCCTGTTCCATGCCCTGAGCCAAAAAGCGGTCGTCCGACATGCGGCCCGGGATCTTGACATCCCGCTTGGCGACACCCGTATGATCGTGGCCCACATGGGGGGCGGCATTTCCATCGGGGCTCACCGCAGGGGACGGGTCGTGGATGTCGTCAACGGCCTGGACGGGGAAGGCCCGTTCACTCCCGAGCGAACCGGGGCACTTCCCCTGCTCCCTTTATTGGACATGATCCAGGCTGGACACACCGTCGATGAACTCCGGACAACCATCACCCGCCGGGGGGGGCTGTGGGCCCTGCTCGGCACCAATGATCTTCGCGAGGTCTCAAGGAGGATGGAGGAGGAGCCGAAAACCGCCCTGGTTTTCGATGCCCTGGCCTATAACGTGGCCAAAGGAATCGCGTCCATGGCCATTCCCCTGCAGGGCGACAACGGCGGACCGATTCACTGCGTGATTCTGACCGGCGGCATGGCCAGATGCCGACCACTGGTTACGGCCATCTCCAAAAGGGTTTCCTTCCTCGCACCGCTTCTTGTCTACCCCGAAACCGACGAACTGGCCGCCCTGGCCACGGGGGCCCAGCTGGTGCTGGAAGGAAAGGATCGGGCAAGGGAATACATGCCGGAAAGGACACCATGAATACATCTAAAAAACTGACGTAACTATTCAGGTCCTTTTTACAAAATTAGAAATTTCAAATTTAAGAAATTTTAGAAATTTGAGAAATTATAAGACGTTAGCGCCTGCTCTTTCAATTTCTGAAATTTCTTAAATTCTCAAATTTCTTAAATGTATCGTCCGGTATTCAAATTTTACTTTGAATTTCAGGATCTTGAATCAGTAAAATTTTGACCTGAATAGTTACAAACAGACAAAAAAGGGCGCCTGAAAAGGCGCCCTTTTTTGTCTTGAATCTGGCCCTGAAACCTATTGGGCCCGGCCTTCCTTCCAGGCCTGGAGAAGCTGATCATAGGCCACTGTCTGGCCCTGAGGCTTCTCGTTGGCCAGTTTGGCCTTGGGAGCACCAGGCTGACTCAGCCAGTACTCGGGGTCCTTCTTGGGATTCAGCTTAGGTCCGTACTCACCCTGGACACCGGCACGCTCGAGGCGGGCCATGACTTTCTCCATGGACTCGGCCAGGTTGTCCATGGCCTGCTGCGGAGTGACCTCGCCGGACAGGGTTTCCCCGATATTCTGCCACCACAGCTGGGCCAGCTTGGGATAGTCGGGAACGTTAGTACCGGTGGGGGTCCAGGCCACGCGGGCCGGGCTGCGATAGAACTCGACCAGACCACCCAGCTTGGGAGCCATTTCATCCATGGTCCTGGTCTGCAGATCGGACTCGCGGATGGGCGTCAGGCCGACCAGGGTCTTTTTCAGGGACGTGGTCTTGGCCACGCAGAACTGTGCATACAACCAGGCAGCCTTGAGCCGGTCTTCCGGCGTGGACTTAAGGAAGGTCCAGGAACCGCAGTCCTGATAACCGAGCTTCATGCCCTTTTCCCAGTACGGTCCGTGGGGAGAGGGGGCCATGCGCCATTTTGGATTACCATCCTTGTCGACCACGGGCAGCCCCTCAGCAGTCATGCTGGAGGTGAAGGCGGTGTACCAGAACATCTGCTGAGCAACGTTGCCCTGAGCGGGAACCGGTCCGGATTCATAAAAGGTCATGCCCAGCGCTTCAGGCGGAGCGTACTTCTGCAACCATTCCATATACTTGGTCAGAGAGTAAACCGCTGCGGGGCCGTTGGTGGCACCACCTCGTGCAACGGATGCACCCACGGGGCGGCTGTTCTCGACCCGGATGCCCCATTCATCGACGGGCAGGCCGTTGGGGATACCCTTGTCGCCGGCACCGGCCATGGACAGCCAGGCATCGGTGAAGCGCCAGCCGAGGTCGGGGCTCTTCTTGCCGTAATCCATGTGGCCGTAAACGCGCTGCCCGTCGAGTTCCTTGACGTGCTCGGTAAAGAACTCGGCGATGTCTTCATAGGCGGACCAGTTAACGGGCACGCCCAGTTCATAGCCGTAGATCTCCTTGAATTTCGCCTTGAGTTCGGGGCGCTGGAACCAATCGTAGCGGAACCAGTACAGATTGGCGAACTGCTGGTCCGGCAGCTGATACATCTTGCCGTCGGGACCGGTGGTGAAAGACTTGCCGATAAAATCATCGATATCCAGAGTGGGCAGGGTCACGTCCTTTCCCTCTCCGGCCATAAAGTCGCTCAGGGGCAGGACAAATCCGTACCGCATGTGCGTCCCGATCAGATCGGAGTCATTGATGTAGCCGTCATAAATATTCTTGCCGGACTGCATCTGAGTTTGAATCTTCTCAATAACGTCACCTTCACCAATCAGGTCATGGGTGACCTTGATACCGGTGATTTCCTCAAAGGCCTTGGTCAGGGTCTTGGACTCGTACTCGTGGGTGGTGATGGTCTCCGAAACGACCTTGATATCCATGCCGCGATACGGAGCCGCCGCCTTGGTAAACCAGTCCATTTCCTTGAGCTGGTCCTCAGTACTCAGGCTGGAGGGCTGGAACTCCTGCTCCACCCATTTTTTTGCCGCAGCCTTATACTGGCCGTCATCGGCAAAACCCTGCCCGGCAAGGCACAGAAAAGCCGTACACAGCACACCTGTTCCCAGCAGACGCCAAAACTTCGACGAACTCGGTTTCATTCAAACCTCCGTTTGGTGAAAGTGATTCACTCCATCCTCAAACACAGTATACCCGACTGCCTGTTGTTCAGCCCCAGCGCAACACAATGGCCAGAGTGCAGGCAGAAATGGCCGTCGCGAACCACAGATCCAGATCGGTCAACCCGATCCAGGCCAGGTGAATATAGGCGCTCGTCAAAAGCCCGATGAACAGCCGATCCCCCCGGGTGGTCACCATGGGGAGCAGTCCTTTGCGGGGGACAGTAGGGCTGACAGCCTGCCACACCCCCATGCACCCGAGCATCACCCCGATGAAGATAAAGAACCCGGCGGTCACGGGGGTCCACGCCATCCACTGCATATTCATAATGTATTCTCCGTTTTAAAAAGGGTTAAGGGTTAAGGTTTAAGGGTTAAGGCAAGAGGGGCGGCGTCTCGCACCTCTTTCTTCCTTAACCCTTACCCCTTCCAACTTAAACCTTTCCTAAACACGTCCCATGGCAAAACCCTTGGCCATGTAATTTCTGACAAACCAGATGACAATGATCCCGGGAACCATGGTCAAGACCGCAGCTGCAGCCAGGCCGCCCCAATCCATACCTGCAGCGCTGATGGTCCGGGTCATGGTGGCAGCGATGGGTTTGGCGTTGACTGTGGTCAGGGTCCGGGCCAGGAGTAACTCGACCCAGCTGAACATGAAGCAGAAAAAGGCGGTCACGCCGATACCGGCCTTGATCAGGGGGACGAAAATGGTCAGGAAAAATCTGTGAAAGCTGTACCCGTCGATGAACGCGGTCTCATCGATCTCCCGGGGCACACCGGACATAAACCCTTCCAGAATCCACACGGCCAGGGGCACATTGAAGAGACAGTGGGCCAGAGCCACGGCAATATGGGTATCGAAAAGGCCAACGGTCTGATAAAACTGAAAAAAGGGAAGAAGAAAAACAGCCGGCGGCGACATACGATTGGTGAGCAGCCAGAAAAACATATGTTTGTCCCCGACAAAGGAGAACCGGGAGAAACCGTATGCCGCGGGAAGGGCCACAAACAGAGATATGACCGTGTTCATGACCACATACTTAATCGAATTAATATACCCCATGTACCATGACGGATCGGTGAAAATCATCGTGTAGTTGGCCCAGGTGAACTTGTCCGGAATGAGATTGAACGCACCGAGAATCTCTTCGGTGGTCTTAAAGGACATATTGAGAAGCCAGTAGATAGGCAGGGCCAGAAAAACGAGATAGGCGATCAGGGCAACATGCTTACCGGTGATTCTCATTTGGAGTCTCCTTTGTCGGCATTCATCATGGCCGTATAGAGCACGAAACAGAACAGAAGAATGATCAGGAAGTACATGAGGGAAAAGGCTGCGGCCGGGCCGATATCAAACTGTCCAACGGCCTTCTTGGTCAGAAACTGGCTCAAAAATGTAGTCGTGTTCCCAGGCCCGCCCCCAGTAAGAACAAATGGTTCGGTGTAGATCATAAAGCTGTCCATGAACCTCAACAGTACGGCAATAAGCAGCACCCCGCGCAGCTTCGGCAGCTGGATGTACCGAAACACGGCCCACTTGGAGGCGCCATCGATCCTGGCTGCCTGGTAGTACGCCTCGGGAATGGCCTGCAACCCGGCATAACAGAGCAGGATGACCAGAGGAGTCCAGTGCCAGACCTCCATGGCCACCACTGTCAGCCAGCTGTGTACGGGATTGGCCGTGAAATTGTAGTCAATCCCCAGGGAGTTGATAAACACCCCTGCCAGTCCGATATCGGGCCGGGCAAAAACCGTCCAGATGGTGCCGACCACATTCCAGGGTATCAGAAGAGGCAGGGCCACTGCCACCAGACAGAAGGAGGCCCCCCACCCTTTCTTGGGCATGGTCAGGGCCACACCTATACCGAGGGAGATCTCGATGGCCAGGACGGTGAACGAGAACACGATCTGCCGCAGCAGGGCCTCGTGCAGCCTGGAATTGTGAAGCATCTCCCTGTACCATTCCGTGCCCACAAAGTATGCCTGCCCCGGTCCGAAAATATCCTGTACGGAGTAGTTTACCACTGTCATAAGAGGAATTATGGCGCTGAAAGCCACCACGAGAAAGACCGGGACAATGAGAAACCAGGCCCTGTTGTTCTGCCACTTGTTCATTTTCCGATCCTCCTATCCCACCAGATAGTCATCTGCAAAAATTCTGACCCGCTCCATGGGAAAACGGACCCGACATCTGTCTGCGGGAACGGCTCTGCCTTCCGCAACCCGGGCCTTGAGCTTTTGTCCCGCGATCATCACGGTCACAATCCGGCTGCTTCCCTCATCGTCGACAGCGGTCACATGTCCCGGCAAACCCTCCGGGGCCTGTTCATCAAGCACTTCCAGATACAGGGGGCGAATTCCCAGTGCCAGCCGGCCTCCGGCGCCCAGGGCCTTTTCCGCAACCACCGGGTCCACATCGACGCCCCCACAGGAAAGCTCGGCCCGACTGCCGTTCAGCGTGCAGGGCATGATGTTCATACCCGGACTGCCGATGAAGTACCCCACAAAGGTATGGGCCGGCTTCTCGAACAGTTCCTCGGGCGTCCCGATCTGTACCAGACGACCGTCATACATAATCACGATCTTGTCGGCGAAGGTCATGGCCTCGGTCTGATCATGGGTGACGTAGATCAGGGTATGCTGATACTTTTTGTGAATTTCCTTGAGTTTGCGCCTGAGTTGCCACTTCAGATGGGGATCAATGACCGTAAGAGGTTCATCGAACAGGATGGCGGCCACATCCTCCCGTACCAGGCCCCGTCCGAGAGAAATCTTCTGCTTGGCATCGGCCGACAGTCCGGCCGCCCTTTTGCCGAGCACGTCGGTCAGATCCAGGGCCTCGGCCACCTCCCGCACCCGCTTGTCCACATGCGCCTTGTCGATCCTGCGATTGCGCAGGGGAAAGGCCAGATTGTCATACACGGACATGGTGTCGTACAGGACAGGGAACTGGAATACCTGTGCGATATTGCGCTTTTCCGGAGGCAGGGTGGTGACATCCTTCCCGTCATACAGCACCCTGCCCTGGGATGGAGTGAGCAGCCCGGAAATAATGTTCAACATGGTGGTTTTGCCGCATCCTGAGGATCCGAGCAGGGCGTAGGCCCCGCCGTCGTCCCATACGGTCTGCACCTGTTTCAGGGCGTAGTCTTCCGGCCCCCGGGGATTTTCCTTATAGCTGTGGGCGAGGTTATCAAGTTCGATCTTGGCCATGAAATCTTTGCGCTCCTTGCATGAAGACGAGGTTACTGAAGCGTACCGGCCGGCGACTTCACCAGGCCTCCCTGCTCATCAAATACGTAAAAATCCCGTGGCCGCACATACGCGGTCACGGGATCTCCACCCCGGCGGGAATGGATGCCGTCCTCCTGGAGAACCAGGGATCTGTTGCGGTAGTGAAAATGCAAAAACGTTTCGGAACCATTGATTTCAGCCAGCTCAACCACGGATTCAATGCCGACGTCGAAGCTTGAAGCGGGGTGAAGGTGGAAGTGGTGCGGCCGGATTCCAAAATGATAAATTCCCGGAGCGAGATCGGCCAGATGTCCTGTCAGGGGAACATCGATTCCGATCCGGAGATGTGCGACACGTTCGCTGACCTCGGCCCGTATGAAATTAATGGGCGGATCGCTGAACACCTCGGCCACTTTCATGCTTGCCGGCTTGTGATAAACTTCGGCCGTAGGGCCGCACTGCAGTACCTCGCCCTCATGCATGACAATAATGTTTCCGCCAAGCATCATGGCCTCGGACGGTTCCGTGGTCGTATACACCACGATGGACTCCCGCTCGGCAAAAATCCGCAGCAGCTCGTCCCGGAGCTCCTCGCGCAGCTTGTAATCCAGGTTGACCAGGGGTTCGTCCATAAGAAGCAGGTCGGTATCCTTGGCCAGGGCCCGGGCAATGGCCGTTCGCTGTTGCTGCCCCCCGCTGAGTTCCTCGGGCAGCCTGTCCAGCAGAGATTCGATATGCAGCATGCCCGCTATTTCCCGTACCCGTTTATCGATTTCCTCTCTGGACATGCGAGTGTTGCGCAACGGCGAAGCGATGTTCCCGAAAATATTCAGGGAGGGGTAGTTGATGAACTGCTGGTATACCATGGCCACATCCCGTTTTCGCACGGAAACACCGGTGACGTTTCGGTCTCCGACCAGAACCTGCCCCGAGGAAGGCCGGTCCAGGCCGGCCATAATCCGAAGCATGGAGGTTTTACCGGCCAGGGTGCGTCCGAGGATCACATACCGCTCCCCGGATTGGAACCTGAGATTGATGTTTCTAAGGTACTCTTCCCCTGCCACGGTCTTTTCGATATCGACCAGCGAAAGCGCCATGCATGTTCTCCGTACGCGGAATCGACAACAAATGTAATTATCTCTGCCACACCATTCATTAATTTTGAAAGCTACTATCAGTTTCGCATTTTTTTCTCAACTGAAAAAAAAATTCTTTCCGGAAACAGAACTTCACCCATTCATATTCCGGGGACAACCAGCTGCACTTCCCCCCGGTCCATTGCGTCCACAACAGAAGAAGGTGGAGTCTTGTCCGTGAACAGAGAATCCACCTCATGAATCTCCCCCAGGCGGACCATTGCATTTCGCCCGAACTTGGTATGGTCGGCAGCCAGAAAGGTGTTGCGGGAATTTTCCATTATCGCCCGCGCGGCCCGAACCTCCCGGTAATCAAAATCAAGGAGAGTACCGTCATTATCGATACCGCTGATGCCGATGATGCCGAAATCAACCTTAAACTGGCGGATAAAATCCACGGTAGACTCCCCGACAATCCCCCGGTCCCGGTGCCGGATCATTCCGCCGGCCACCAGAATTTCAATGCTTTCGTTTTTGCTCAGGATGGTGGCCACGTTCAGGTTGTTGGTGATTACCCGGAGCCCGGAATGACCGACCAGACTCCTGGCGACCTCTTCCGTGGTGGTCCCGATATTGATGAACAGGGAAGACCGGTTGGGGATATGGTCCGCCACCATCGCCCCTATGGCCCCCTTTTCCGCCCGACACAGGATCCTGCGGTTGGAGTAGTCCACATTTTCCGTAGTGCTCACAGGGCCCGCGCCACCGTGAAACCGCTGCAGCACCCCCTGATCAGCCAGGTGGTTGATGTCCCGGCGTACTGTCTGCGGGGTGACGCCGAAATACTCCGCCAGAACCTGAATCGTAGCGAACCCGGATTCCCGAACCAGTCCGATCATCTCTTCATGGCGTCTGCGAACCCCTGAATGCCGGGAAACACCGCACTCCCCTTCCGGCACCCCCTTGCGGGACAAAAACTCGGACATGATAACTCCAATATTTTCCTTTTCGAAAGGAAACAGAGCAAACTGTTTTTTTGCGAAAAAAAAAGTGGCGAAAACGACTTCATGATGCTACCAAAATGTTCACCAAAATGTGGAGGTGTTCATTCAGCATAAGCCGCTATCACGCAACATGCTTTATGACAACGTTTTTCTCCATTTTTGATTATC
Organism: Desulfomicrobiaceae bacterium; assembly: GCA_041685265.1. GTDB lineage: Bacteria > Desulfobacterota > Desulfovibrionia > Desulfovibrionales > Desulfomicrobiaceae > JAWLGC01. The sequence continues at coordinate 18,365 of JAWLGC010000035.1, forward strand.
CAAACAACTTTCAGACCCCGACAACCCTTATGAACATCCAAACACAAGTCCTGATTATCGGCGGCGGCGCCACCGGAACCGGACTGGCCCGGGATCTGGCCCTGCGCGGTGTGACCTGCATGCTGGTGGAAAAACGGGACATCAATGCCGGCGCTTCAGGCGGCAATCACGGTCTACTGCACAGCGGGGCCAGATACGTTGCCTCGGACCAGGAGGCTGCCCGGGAATGCCGGGAAGAGAGCGAGATCCTGAAACGTCTGGCGCCGCAGTGCATTGAGTCGTGCGGGGGATTGTTCGTGGCCGTTGCCGGCGACGAAGAAAACTACGTGGCAGATTTTGCGGACATGTGCGCTGCGAGCACGGTTCCGGCACGGAAAATCGACATCCAAACGGCCAGAGAGCTCGAGCCGGTCCTTTCAGACAGACTCATCGCCGCCTACGAGGTGGAGGACGGAGCAGTGGACCCGTTCATGCTTTCCCTGGACAATCTGGCCCACGCCCTGACGCTGGGATCATCGGCCAGGCGCAATGCCCGGGTGACCTCATTCGACATCGTGAACCGCTCTATCCGCAGCGTGCGGGTCCTTGACGAAAACACGGGCGGAGAGTTCATCGTGGAACCCGAGCTGGTGGTCAATGCGGCCGGAGCCTGGGCAGGGCACGTGGCGGCCCTGGCCGGAGCCCACATTGAGGTCCTCTACTCAATGGGCACCCTGCTCATCACCCAGGATCGCCTGGCCGGCCGGGTCATCAACCGACTGCGCAAGGCATCCGATGCCGACATCCTTGTTCCGGGCGGTACAGTGTCCGTCCTCGGCACCACCTCGGTACGAGTGGACGATCCGGACCATTACCGCCCCACCGTGGCCGAAGCGGACCGGATCATCGATGACGCCCGGGCCATGATCCCGGCCCTGGAGACGTCGAGATACATCCGGGCCTATGCCGGAGTCCGCCCCCTGGTCTCCCGGGGAGGAGGCGGGGATGATCGCAACGTCAGCCGCGGATTTTCCCTCATTGATCATACTTCGGACCAAATAGACAACTTTGTGACCATCACTGGCGGCAAGCTGACCACTTATCGACTCATGGCCGAAAAGACCGCTGATATGGTCTGCTCCAAAATCGGCGTGACCGCCCCCTGCCTGACCCGGACCGAGCCCATTCCCGCGTCGGACATGGGCATGTGGACAGAACCGGGCAAAGCACCAAGATCCTGGGTGGAAAAACGGAACGAAGACGATCTGGTGCTCTGCGAATGCGAAATGGTTTCCAGGTCCGCCATCAACGACATCTTGAACAACATGCAGAACATGCCCGGCAGATCCGTGCTCAAGGGAATCGGCCTGCGCAGCCGGGTGGGCAAAGGACCATGTCAGGGCGGCTTCTGCGGTCTGCGGGTCACGGGGCATCTGTACGACACCGGGCACGTGAAGGGAGAGCGCGGCATCGCCGAACTCAAGGCGTTCACCGAAAGGCGCTGGCGCGGAATGGTCCCGGTACTCTGGGGGGCTCCGGCCATGCAGGCCGAACTTCAGGAAGCGCTGTACTGCGGCACCCTGGATCTGGAACTGCATCCGGTCACACTGAATACGGACAAGGGAGAAGACAAATGAGCCGGGAAATCCACTCCTGCGACCTGATGGTCATCGGCTCGGGATTCGCAGGCATGGCCGCGGCCCTGTTCGGGGCACAAAACGGGCTGAAGACGGCTCAGGCCGGAAGCACCGGCGGCATCGACTTCAGCACGGGGTTTATCGACCTCATGGCCGTCCATCCCGTGTCCGAAGGCACTGTCTGGGACAACCCCTTCGAGGCCATCCGGGCCGTAAGCCGGGACTGCCCGGATCATCCGTATGCCAGGCTGTCCGAGGATGAAATCCGAACCGGTCTGGATGCGTTCATCTCCTTTCTGGGCAGTCATGATATTCCTTACACCGGCGATCCGGACTCCAACGTGCGCATAGTCACTTCGGCTGGTACTGTGAAACCCACCTGGCGGGTGCCTGCTTCCGCCTGGAACGGCGTCCTGGCCCTGCGCGAAAAAGCTCCCACGCTGCTGGTGGACTTTCACGGCCTGAAGGGATTCAGTGCGGCTCAGATTCGGGAAAACTGCGCGCCGGTCTGGCCCGGCCTGAAGTCAGTACGACTGCCCTTTCCCGCCTCCAGAGGAGAACTCTATCCCGAGCATATGGCCTGGGCCGTGTCCGACCCGCGCAACCAGGAAGCTCTGGCTGCTTCCGTTGCCGGACATGACACGGATGCCGAGTATATCGGGTTTCCCGGAGTGCTCGGGCTGCTGGCCCCCATGCGGGTGGTCAAACGTCTTGAGGAGATGACCGGCAAAAAAATATTCGAGATTCCGACCATGCCGCCGTGCATTGCCGGATCCCGTCTGCGCGGGGCGTTCGACCGCGGCTTTCCCGACCTCGCAGTAACCACCTTCACCCAGAAGATGGTTCGCCAAGCCGTTCGCCTGAAAAACGGAATTTTCGAGTTTACCGTGGGCACCGGCCACGGAGCGACCACGGTCCGGGCCAAAAACGCCATTCTGGCCTCGGGCCGTTTTTTCGGCAAAGGGCTCACGGCCGACCGGCAGAGAATCCGGGAAACAGTGTTCGACCTTCCGGTCACCCAACCCGAAAATCGGACCTTGTGGCACCGGGAACATTTCCTGGACCCCAGAGGCCATGCCGTGAACTCGGCCGGATTGTCCGTGGACGAATCCTTCCGTCCTGTGGACGAAAACGGCATACCCATGTATGATAATCTGTACGCAGCAGGGGCCATTCTGGCCGGACAGGACTGGATGCGCATGAAGTGCGGGGCAGGACTGGCCATCGCCACCGCATACAGGGCCGTACAGGAGATTGTTTCCAAAAACTGAACAGCTCAAGATATGCCCCTCTTCCTGCGCGTCCTTTGTGAAAAGAATTTTAGGCGAAGGACGCGCAGGAAGAAAGGATACGGTCAGAACCAAATAAAAATGGTA
>JAWLGC010000036.1:0-21093 GCA_041685265.1 Desulfomicrobiaceae bacterium
ATGCTCTTCCGCCAGATAAACAGTAAACCGCACCCGCATGCCCACTTCCTCAATCTTCGGCTCTGGCAACCCCATCTCCCTCGCCTGCTCAAATATACGCCGCACCCCGGTACCCCATTGCTCAACCAGGTCGAGCTCCCTGAAAACCCTGGCGACCACTTTCCGTGTCTTGTCCGCCACGCCGATAATGATTTTTCCTCCGGCGGTGTTGGCAAAAGCCACCAGCGTCTTCATGTGTTTCACGGAGAAGAAAGGTCCTGCTTGAACTCCAAGGTCTTTCCTTCTTCCCTCTTCAGTAGCTCGGCGATGCCCATATTCCCGACTCCTCAGAGTTTTTTGCTATGCCGTCGTAATCGTCACGGTCCCTACGCTAACCTTTTCCAAGTTCATAACAGGTATCTCGTTGATTTCAAATCGGCAACCAGCCTACGGTTTCACCTGCGCCAGTATCATCCCCCCCAGCATCAGCCCGCATCCCGCAATCGCCCGCACGGTCATGATCTCTTCCAGAAACAGCCATCCGGCCAGGGCGGCGAAGACCGCTTCCAGGCTCAGGATGATGGCTGCCGGGGCAGGGGAGGCGTCGCGCTGGGCCACCACCTGGAGGGTGTAGGCGATGCCTACGGACATGAGGCCGCCGTAGAGTATGGGCAGGATGCCGCCGGTGAGACCGGACAGGGAGATCGGTTCAAACACAACTGCGGCCACAAGGCTGATCGCGGCGCATGTGCCGAACTGGACCGAAGAGATGCGTACCGCATCCACTGCCCGGATGCCTTCGGAGAAGCGGCCGATAAGCAGGACGTGGGAGGCCCAGAACACGGCGCTGATAAGGACCAGGAAGTCGCCTTTGGAGATGGCAAACCCTTTGGTGACGCTTAACAGATACATGCCGGATACGGCCATGGCCGATCCGATCCAGGTGCCCATACCGTAGCGATGTTTCAGGAACAGTCCGATAAGGGGGACGAAGACCACATACAACCCGGTGATGAACCCGGCGTTGCCCGCGGTGGTGTAGCACAGCCCGAACTGCTGCAGCCAGGAGCCGAAAAACAGGGCGCACCCGAGAATCATGCCGTGCCTGATGACCGTCGACCTCGGGATCAGTTCCGTGCCCGCCGGCAACCCGGCCCGCATGCGCATGATCAGCGGAAGCAGGGCCAGGGAGCCGAGGATGAAGCGGGCCCCGTTGAAGAGCAGCGGCCCCATGTGATCCATGCCTACCCGCTGGGCCACGAAGGCACTTCCCCAGATCAGGGCGGTGAGCATAAGGAGGATGTTGGCGCGCAGGGAGCGAGTGTTCATATTCGTGTGGTCCTTGGTAATGGAAAAGGGACCCTGCCGGTGGCGGGGTCCCTGTTTTTTTAGGTTTCGATGAATTATGGGGAGTATCGGGATTACGGGGATTATGAGCCAAAGGCGTGGGATTATCCGGGTGTGCCGGACAAATAATCCTGTTAATCCTTTACCCCTATACTTCCTTAATCCTTATGATTCCGGTGCCGGCACCTTGAGCTGAAACCCCACGCCTCGCAGGGTGTGCAGCAGTTTGGTCGTGTGCCCTTGATCGATCTTCTTGCGGATATGGGCGATGTGCACGTCGATGACATTGTCCAGGGACGTGACCCGCTCCGATTCCTGCCAGACATCGCGAGCGAGCATTTCCCGGGTCACGGTCTGGCCTGCGTTGCGCAGCAGGTATTCCAGGAGTTCGAATTCCCGGCCGGTCAGAGAGATCCGCCTGCCGCCCCGGCTTACAGTCCGGCTGGCCAGATCCATGATCAGGTCGCCGCATTTGCGGCGCAGAACCTGGTCGGTCCGGCCTCGGCGCAGAATAGCCCGAATACGGGCCAGCAGTTCCTGTCCGTCCACGGGTTTGACCATGAAGTCATCTGCGCCGGCGTCCAGTCCGTTGACCTTGTCCTCCACCCTGTCCCGGACAGAGCAGAGGATGACCGGGGTGTTCAGTCCTCGGAGACGCAGGGCCTGTAGAATTTCCAGGCCGTTGCGACCGGGCAGTTCGATGTCCAGAAGGACCAGATCGAAGGTCTGGGTGTTGGCCAGAAAAAAACCTTCTTCTCCGGTGGTCGCGGTAACGGTTTCGTACCCTTCTTTTCGGAGTATCTGTTCAAGTGACTCCAGGATGAGGTGTTCGTCCTCGACAAGAAGTACCCGCATAGTTCTCCTTGGTGACCCCCTTTCGGCAGGTCGTTACGCACCGGGCCGAGGGACCGGGCGGGGCATTACCGAGAAGCCGCACCATGATGGATGCTGCCGGGCTCAGATTCTGTCCAGGTCCGGGTGTGAGGTGATGGCCTTGATCAACTGATCGGTCCGCAGGTCAAGGCGGTCCTTGTGCATGGCCAGAATGTTGCGCATAAGCGGAAAACTCAGGGCCGGTTCCCTTTCCATGATGGAGCGCAGGGTTTCGCCGGAAATGTACCCCACCTCGCAGTCCATTATGCACAGGGCCCGGTGCTGATAGCGCTGGGCCGGCTGCAGTGCGGACCAGCCGAAATAGTAACCGGGTTTGTATTTGCCCATGGTCACGGATAGCTCGTCCTCGGTCTTGATCATCACGTTGGCCTGACCGCTGATCATGAAGAACAGATTTTCGGCAGGTTCGTCCCGGTCGTAGATCACTTCGCCTTTGGAGTAGGTTCGGGTGGTCGTGGCCTGCTTGATCTTCTCGACCAGTTCTTCCGAGACATTGTCAAAAATACTGAAACGTTTGCTTTGCATTGTGCGTATATCTCCAAACGGTTGTTACAGGACAAGGGCGAGCATGACGCCCAGGCCCACGGTCACTGCCAGGATTGTCCCGCCTACGGGAAACGTTCCGGTCTTCAGGGCGTCGGTCACATACTGCCTGCGGACGATGCTTTGTTCACCGGCCGGAGAGGCTATAGAGACGATCATGGACATGATGCGTACCGGCAGGTCACGGCAGAATCCGGCAAAACGGCCCACGGACCGGGCGACTCCGGTATCCACAGCGGTGTTCAGGGGGTTCAGGCACCGGTCCATGATCCGGTAGAAGAGCCGGCCGCCGCGGCGGTAGACCCAGTCCACTTCCAGACTTATGGTATCGGTCCGCTTCAGCAGCGGCAGCATAATGAAGAAGACCAGGGCCGAGAAGGCCAGCAGCTGGAATTGTCCCACGACCTTACCCAGCTTGTAGGGCGTGAATCCTTCTGTGTCGAAGGGCAGGATCGAGTACAGGATTTCCGGCATCGACCCCAGGCCGATGCACAGCACGGCCATGGCGCCCATGGCCAGGAGCATGTGCCTGGGCGGGTCGGTGATGACCGATTTTCCGACTTTTCCGAGAGGCGTGGGGAATTTGATTCCGGCCAGGAGGAATATTCCCATCGCGGCCACTTCGCCGATTACGGCGGCCTCCAGGATGATCAGTACCCAGGACATATGCTCATGGGCCACTGCCTGAAGGATCAGGGTCTTGCTGGCGAACCCGTTGGTGCCCGGAAAGCCGAGGATGGACAACGCCCCGATGAGTCCGAGGGCGAATGTCCACGGCATGAACCGGCGTACGCCTTCAAGGTCGGTGCATTTGCTCTTGCCGGTCATGGCCAGCACGGCTCCGGCGGACATCCACAACAGGGACTTGTAGATGATGTGGCAGAAGGCGTGGGCCGCAGCTCCGTTCACGGACACGGCCGTGCCGATCCCCGCTCCGATGAGCATGAAGCCGACCTGGTTGGTGATGGAGTAGGCCAGGATGCGGCGGATGTCGTTTTCCATGAGGGCGTACACCACACCGTATACAGCCATGAAACAGCCGACCGCGATGAGGATTTCCCAGCCGGGAAATCCGCGCAGCAGGACGTAGACCGCGGTCTTGGTGGTATAGGCGGACAGGATGACCCCGCCGGTAACCGTGGCTTCGGGATAGGAATCCGGAAGCCAGCTGCCCAGGGGGAAAGCCGAGGCATTGATGAGCACCCCGATGAGCATGAGCCAGCTGCCTGGGGCGTCCGGGCTGATGGCCGTGAATGCGGTGGTCCCGGTGCCTTTGATGAACAGGATGATTCCGAGCAGCAGGACCAGTCCGCCGAACAGGTGGATCAGAATGTACCGGAACCCTGCCGCATAGGCCTGTGGCGTCTGTCTGGCCAGGATCAGGAAGGTGGAGGCCACGGCCATGACTTCCCAGAAGATATACAGGGTGATCAGGTCTCCTGCGAATACGGCTCCCATGGACGCCCCGATATAGAACAGGGTGGCCAGCTGCTGTCTGGCGTCTTTGAGATGGTAGCCGTACACGAAGGCAATGACCGAGTTCAGGGTAAACACGTAACCGAACACCTTGCTCAGCTTGTCCACCCGAAGAAGGGTCAGATCGTAGCCGAGGAAGGAGGCCCCCACAGAGGCGCCCTCGGGAAGCATGTACACGGTGAGCAGGGCCAGGCCTGCCACAGCGATGAGCATCCGGTTGCGCCAGGAGCCGACGAACAGCGGCATCAGGGCCGCTGCGGCGAGGTAGGCAAAGGTCGGGTGTATGTTAGTCATCGTAGTGATCCGTGGGTTTCTTCAGAATGATTCCGAGGCCTCTGGCGATGAGGATCAGGACCGCGCAGGCCAGGGCGGCGAGCACGGCGTTGAATCCGAAGAAGTGGCCGAAGGAGAAATGCACCTCGGGTGCGGCCACAAACTCAAGACCGAGGCTGGCCGCACAGACGGCCGCCAGCAGCACCCAGAGCATCTGCTTGTTTTTGTTTGTATGGGACATACTGTGCCTCCTAGCTTCCGGCGGCCATCTTGGCCAGGGTCAGGAAGGGATCGGGATGAAAGAGCAGGGCCACGGACACTGCCGCAGTGATCAGCGGAGGAACCACGCAGGCCAGGGGAGCTTCCTTGATCGGACCGGTAAAGGTCGCCTCGTCGGGCGGACAGAACCAGGCCCGGTACACGATGGGCAGGAAGTAGGCCGCGTTAAGCAGAGAGCTTAAGAGCAGTGCCCCGGCCAGCCACCAGCTTCCGGCATCCAGGCAGCCGTTGAGCAGGAACCATTTGCTGTAAAATCCGCCGGCCACGGGGATGCCGATAATGGACAGGGACCCAAGGAAGAAGGCGGTCATGGTCAGCGGCATGCGTCGCCCGATGCCGTTCATTTTACTGATGTATTTTTCGCCCGTGGCCACGAAGATGGCCCCGGCGCAGAAAAACAGGGTGATCTTGCCGAAGGCGTGCATGGCGATGTGCAGCATGCCGCCGGTCAACCCGGCCGCGTTCATCAGGCCTGCACCCAGGGCGATGTAGGCCAGCTGCCCGATGGTGGAAAAGGCCAGTCGTCGTTTCAGCCCGTCCTGAGACAGGGCCACCAGGGAGGCTGCGATCATGGTGAAAGCGGCGATGGTGGTCACCCAGTCGCTCAGGTGCAGACTCTGTAGATTTTCCACTCCGAACGTGCCGGTGATGACCCGCATGATGGAGAAGGCCCCGACCTTGACCACGGCCACGGCATGCAGCAGGGAGCTGACCGGCGTGGGTGCGACCATGGCCGCAGGCAGCCAGGCGTGGACCGGGATCAGGGCCGCTTTGGCGAACCCGAAGAGCATCATGGTCAACAGGATGGTGATGGTCGTGGAGTCCACTCCGGCCAGGCCGACCCCGGCCTGGGTAAAGTCCAGATTGCCGGTGATGTTGTGGATGATGATCATGGCCGGCAGGACCAGGCCGATGGAGGTGCCCACGATGAAGGTCAGGTACTTGCGTCCCGCCCTGCGGCTCTCTGCATCCTGATGGTGCGCGACCAGCGGATAGGTGGAGAAGGAGAGCAGCTCATAGAACAGGTACATGGTCAGCAGGTTTGCGGAAAAGGCCACTCCTACTGTGCAGAAGATGGAAACCGCGAAAAACGCGAAGAACCTGGTTTGAGCGTGTTCCTTGAGGGAGCGCATATACCCGATGGTATAGGCCGAGGTCACCACCCACAGGGAGGAGGAGACCAGAGCGAAGAGCATGCCCAGAGCATCGGCCCGGAAGGCGATGGGGGCTCCGGGAATGACTTCGGCCAGAACCCAGGTGTAGGAGGCTCCGGCCATGACTCCCGGGGTCATGCCGACCACTGCAGCCAGCAGCAGCAGGGCCGCGGCAAAGGTCCATGTTTCCCGCAGATTGGGTGTCCGGGCGGAGATGATCCCGGGCACTGCCAGCAGGGGAGGAAGCATGGCGAGGAGGAGTGGTTGTATGAATTGAATCGATTGCATATCGGTCCTCGGCTAAATGAGACTTGCGGGAATGACCCCGGCGATGATTTTGTCCACGATCAGACCGGTGGAAAGACCTGCTGCGATGAGCATGAGGGCCACCAGGGCCACGGGGGCTACCCGGATCCAGCGGACTTCCTGGAGTCCCGGATTGTTTTCCGGTTTTTCAAAGAAGGCGACTTCGAAAAAGCGGAAGAACAGGACGACATTCACCAGGCTGGAGATGATCAGGGCGACCATGAACGGATACTGCTCGGCCTGGAGTGCGCCGGTGAGCAGATGCCATTTGCTGAAGAACCCGAACAGGGGGGGCACGCCGATCATGGACATGGCCCCGAGAACAAAGGCGGCCATGGTAAAGGGCATGGACTTGAACAGTCCCTGCAGGTTGGACAGCTCCAGAGAGCCCCTTTTCCGGGCGATGTTGCATACTGCCAGGAACAGGGTCAGGGTCATGGCGGCGTCGGCCAGGATGTGCAGCATGGCTCCGGTCATGGCCATACGGTTGCCGATAAAGGCTCCGCCGACCATGTATCCGACCTCGGCGACTACGATATAGGCCAGCATGCGCCGTATGTTGGTCTGGCGGAACGCCATGGCCGAACCGGCAAAAATGGCCAGCGTGGCCAGCACCACGGCTATTTCCGGCAGGGCTTCGGGTATGGCCAGGCCGCCGGGGAATATCGTGGTCAGCAGCCGGATGACCACATAGGCCATGACCTTGGTGGTCATGGGGGCCAGCAGGGTGGCCGTGGTCGCCGAGGAGTTGGAATACGCCCCGGGCAGCCAGCCGTGAAAGGGAAACAGGGCCATTTTCACCCACAGCCCGAGAAAGAGCACGACGATGGCCGCCCGCAGTGAGGCATTGGGCGGAAAGGTCTGCAGGACAGAGGTCAGGTCGGTCATATTCAGGGAGCCGGTCAACATGTACAGGTAGCCGACTCCGAGCAGGTACAGCGATGCGCCCACGGAACCGATGCACAGGTAGTTCAGACTGGACAGAACGGCCCGGCTGTTTCCGAGGCCGAGCAGAGCGTACCCGGTCAGGGCGGCTACTTCAATGAGCACATACAGATTGAACAGGTCCCCGGTGGAGACGATGCCCACGTGCCCGGCCAGGGTCAGCAGGATCAGGGAGACGAAGGCTGCGGATTTCTCCTCGAAATGAGCCATGATTTCGTCCCGGCAGGTCACGAACGTGGCCAGGGCCCCGATGATCAGTAAAGCGATCATGAAGGCGCTGAAGGAGTCGACGATAAAGACGATGCCCCACGGCGGAGACCAGCCGCCCAGGTCGTAGGTCATGGTGCCTTCGGAAAGAACCTGCATGACCAACTGAACGGAAAAGGTTGAGGATAATATCAGCGCAAGTACACCGATCGGGTATACCAGCGACTTTCTCGTCCAGCCGGCCATGACCGCGAGAAAGGAACCCAAAAGCAACGGGATGATGGTCAGTACTGGAGCATGCATGATTATGAGCTTCTTATTTGGGAGATTATCTCATCTTCTTCCAGCGTACCGTGTTTTTCGTAGATACGCAGGATGAGTGCCAGGGCCACGCCCAGGGTCGCAACTCCGACCACGATAGCGGTCAGCATGAGAACGTGGGGCAACGGGTTGACATACATGGTGGCATCAATGTGATGCGGGTCGGTTCCGCTGAGCAAAATAGGGATGGTGGCTCCCTTCTTGGCCCCGATGGCTACATAGAAAAGCATGATCGATGTCTGGAAAATACTGAGTCCGATCATTTTTTTGATCAGATTCCGTTTGGCGATCATGGCGAATAAACCGACCATCATAATGACAATGTATGCCCAGTAGTTATACTTGGCAGTGAACTGCGCGAAAATATCCAGCATGGCTACAGGCCCTCCGTGACGGTGCCCTTGGAGGAGAGCAGCTTGAATATGGTAATCAGAGAGGCGGCAACCGTGAGGGCCACACCGACTTCCACCAGAAGGATGCCCAGAGAGTGACCGCTGGAAAGGGACATCCCCAGAAGACCGGCCAGTCCGTTGTAGTCCAGGAAGTGGTGCCCCGTGAGCAGCATGGAGACCCCGATCCCGAAATAGAGGAGTACGCCCGTGACCGAAATCAGATGGGTGGTGCTCTCCTTGAGCCGGGTGACCAGGGTGCGCAGGTCATGGGAGATGGCCAGCAGAATAAAGGTGGCGGCAATGAGCACCCCGGCCTGGAATCCGCCCCCGGGGCTGTAGTGGCCGTGAGCCAGTACATACAGGCCGAAGATCTGGATAAAGGGGATCAGCAGCCGGCAGATGGTGGTGATGACCACATCCTGAGGGGCCCAGTCCGCATCCACCTGTTCGAACGCACTTCCTCTGAGGGGCAGGGCGCAGAGCTGTTTTTTGTGTACCACGATGCCCGTGGTCTTGTGTCGGTAGTAGTAGGTGTCCGGGATGCATTCATCCTTTCGGATGCGGACGATGAAGAAACAGGCCAGGCCGGCTATAAACACCACCACGGTCTCGAACATGGTGTCGAATCCGCGATAGTCGGCCAGAACCGCGGTGACGATGTTGGGTGTATGGGTTTCCTCGTAACTTTTCTCAATAAATCTTTGGCCCATGCTCGTACTGGCCGGCGAAGTGAAATCACCCCAGGATGGAAAATCCACAGTGGAGATGATCATCAGGATGCCGACCAGACTGACGGCCCAGAGTGCTGCCTTTTTCAATCTTTTGTCCTCCTGGTGGTTCGAAAGATGGCCGCGAACATCAGAACCGTGCTGATACCGGCCCCGATGGCGGCTTCGGTGAAGGCCACGTCCACGGCGCCCATGGTCAGCCACAGGACGCACATCATGAAGCTGTACGCCCCGAACACGACCGAGGCACCGATGAGGTCCTTGATATTGATGGCCGCCACAGCGCAGATAATGAGCAGAATCAGGGCGGGAAGATTGATTTCCCAGATCATGACGCTCTCCTTTTTCTGTCGGGTTTCATCCATGGATTGAGTCCGGCCCGCATGCCTGCATCGACCATGGCATGGGTGGCGGTGGGGCTGGTGAAGGACACAAACCCCCAAAGCAGGAGCAGCTTCAGAAGAACCAGGATATTGTGCGACTCCGAGGTCCAGAAATACAGACCCAGTCCGAGAAGCAGGCACAGAGTTCCCAGGGTGTCCAGTTTTCCGGCCATATGCAGCCGGGTATAGACATCGGGCAGCCTGAGAAGGCCCGCTGTTCCGCCGGTGAAGAGCAGCAACCCGAGCAGGCAGAGAATGATGACGATTGCATTAATGATCATGTGAGCTTCCCCCCTTGGGTGTTGGGACGGTATGATATCCCTTTTTGTGCAGGTAGCGGGAGGCCGCAAGCACGGCGATGAAGTTGAGCATGGCGTACGACAGGGCAATGTCCACGAACATGTCCAGCCGTCCAAAAACCAGCCCGATGACAACGATGAGCACCACGGTTTTGCTGCCGATGGCGTTCATACCCATGATGCGGTCAAGACCGGTGGGGCCGACAACGGCTCTGTACAGTGACAGGAGCATGATGCAGGTCAGAAAAACGCCGGTGTAAAGAATGAGGGATTCCATTAGTCCGCCTCGAAGATGCGAGTGATTTTTTCTTCCATCAGTCCGGGAACACCGGAGGCCATTTCGTCGTCAATGGCGTGTACGGCCACGTATCCCCGTTCGTCGATGGATACGGTGATCGTTCCTGGAGTCAGGGTGATGGAGTTGGCCAGAAGGGTGAGCCCCATTGGGGAACGCAGGTTGGTTTTGAACGTGACGATTCGAGGGTTGATGAGATCCATCAGCTTGGGATGGAATACGATGCGCAGCATGGCATAGTTGGCCTTGGCCACTTCCCAGACCAGCCAGGGAATGTAGATGATCAGGCGCAGGATGCTGGGAAAGACTTTGAGGCTTATGTTCCCTTGAAAGAGGTCAGCCGAAAGCCAGGTGACAAAGGCGCTGCAGAATACGCCGAGGGTCATGTGGAAAGCATCGTACATGCCGGAAAGAACCAGCCAGGTGGCGAATATGGCCATGAACCTGATGAGGTGGCTCATGATACGGTCGATCCGGATCTGAGATTTTTTCGGCTTTGGGTATGCACACCGAATAGCGTAAAGATTTTTTTCCGATAAAGCCATTATGAACTCCATACATCGTGTCAGCACTGAGATGCTGATGACCGGGTGTCGGGTGGTGCCTATATCTCTTCTCAAATGACGGAGGCAAAAAGTCGGCACGACGATCCAACGCGGTCATAAGTGATGCCGATAGGCTGCAAAAAAACATGACCGCAGTTCTCCAGCAGGAGAGAGCAGTACGACATGCCGAGTGCGTCCGTTCAAATGAATTGAAAAATGAGAATGGATACTGTGCCTGCTCGATACCTCGCTTGATTATTTAAGATGAGTACCTGGAAAGGAAAAGTCTTTCAGGCCGAAGGGGGGTCTTTGACAAAAAGAATATGGGAAAGGGATGCGAGTTTGAAGGAATGCTTATATGTAATGTGCTCACTGTGACTGAAGATCCTGGAGTGAGCGAGCATCTTCGAGATGGGAAGAGAAAGGGAGGGCATATATGGATGTACGGGGCCACTCTCCGGGAGGGAAAGGGCGGAAGGTGAAGGCAGGGTCTTTTCGCACTCCCTGCCACGTCGCAATTCAGCGCCCGGATTGTCGGCCGCTTGAAAATGAGAGGGGCGGGAAGGGTGAAGCCTGCGTATAATCATAACGTATATATGAATTTTCGAGAGGTGTTTTGTAATTGAAATGTAAATCCGAATATGCTTTTCATAAAAAAAATTCTAATGAATTATTTCTTAATTTTTATTTATAATCTTGAGAAAGACTGGTCAAGAGGGAACTTTTCGGTATTGAGAAGTGAGGCGAATTCTTAATTGTCCGATTCAGAGTCGCGATATCGATGGTCTCGAAAAAACGAAAAGGCCCACTGCGTGAGCAGTGGGCCTTTTGAGTGCGTCTGGCGTCCCCAAGGGGATTTGAACCCCTGTTATCGGCGTGAAAGGCCGGTGTCCTGGACCGAACTAGACGATGGGGACGCGTTGTGGCTGGGCGACTAGGATTTGAACCTAGATTGACGGAGTCAGAGTCCGCTGTCCTGCCGTTGAACGATCGCCCAACGCGGAAAAACTTACTAGGGAAAAGAGTTGAGGCTGTCAAATGTTTTTTGCTTTTCTGTATTTCTCTTCAGAAGAGAGGATTTTTCGAAAAACAGATTCTTCCCCGTTCGGGAGAGTATTCATTTTCGTAACTGAAGTTACGCAAGCCGGCTTGGCTGGGCTGGTGTCTGTCTTTGGGCAGATGTTCGTTCGTGCAACCCCCCATTCACGGCTGTCATTCCCGTGAAAACGGGAATCTCGGAATTGGCGGCAATGCCGGGCGTTGCCATCGGCGCTGAGATTCCCGCGTTCGCGGGAATGACAGACTCTGCCATGGCCGGGGTCTACGAGGTGTGTAACTTCAGGGAATAACTGAAGTTACGCACGACCAGCCATTCGGAATAACCGCCGAGCCAAGATCATAACGTAGGGGCGTGGATACAATGTCATTTTTTCTTGGCCGCGCAGTCCGAGAACACACTCCCTTTCCCCCTTCGCGTTTCTTTGCGTTCTTCGCGGTGAAAAAATCTTACCGCGAAGAATCGCGAAGGGGATGTTTGAGTACCTGTGCGTAACTTCTGTCAGTAAAATAAAAATGATATTACTCGTTTTCGTCAAAATGGCGAAGGTATTTTCGGTATGCTCTTCCTGCCGGAGTGTCGGCCGGGAGGCGGTCCAGAAGTCGACCCAGATTTTCTGGTCGGCGCTTGGTGATCGTTCGGGTCAGTTTGCGCTGCCTGATGCGGTCCAGTTGCGCCTTGCCGCTCAAGAGTTCGATATGAACCTTGTCGAAGTAGGCCTGCCCCAGGGCCGAGTTGACCTTCTCAAGAATTTCCGGAGCAAAAAAGGAGAACTCCTGGATGATCATGGAGTCTTCGGCTCCCAGGACCAGGGTGTGTTTGCGATGTCCCAGAGGGCTCAGCAGTTCGGCCATGTCCGGGCCGATCACAGCAGGCCATGTCTTCCAGAGTCTGACCAGACGCAGCTCAACCGGTCCGCTGTTGCGGCTCAAGTAATTGGAAAGGGTGTCCTGAATCCGTTTCATATGATAGAAAGTACGGTCTCCGGGGATGGCTGGCAAGGGGATTTGTTGCTTGACGGGGCAGGGGGAATGGCCTATCAGGTCAATGTTTATATCAGGATATATTGATATAATGAATATAGGCAGGTGTACGCAACCCCCAACGGTTTGGAGCTCCATGAAAATTGTCCAGTACAGCAAGGCCCTTGCCGATGAAACCCGGGTTCGGCTGTTTCATATTCTGCATCATTTTGAGCTCAATGTGGGGGAGATCGTTTCAGTCATGGAGATGGGACAATCCCGTATCTCCCGGCACCTCAAGATTCTGGCCGACTCGGGACTGCTCGAATTTCGCCGGGACGGTCTGTGGGTTTTTTACCGTTCCAGCACTCGAAGCGATGTCCGTGCGTTCATTGATTGTCTGTCCCGACTGATGGCGGCCGAAGATTTTCTGCAGGACGATCTTGTCAGGGCGCGGAGTGTGATGCAGGAGCGGATCTCCTCCACCCGCAGGTTCTTCGACTCCATAGCCCAGGAGTGGGCGGAACTGAGCCGGGATGTCCTTGGTAAGGTCGACGTGGTGGCGGAAATTACGGCCCGGATACCGGCGGTCGGGGTGGCTGTCGATCTCGGATGCGGTCCGGGGGTCCTGCTGGCCGCCCTCAAGGAAAAGGCCGGGGCCGTGATTGGAGTGGACAGCTCCTCCAAGATGCTCGAGGTGGCGGAAAAACGTTTTCAGGACGACGATGCGGTCAGCCTGCGCATCGGAGACCTGGGACATCTTCCCCTCAAGGACGGTGAGGCGGATGTGGCGGTCATGTCCATGGTCCTGCACCATCTTGCCCATCCGAGAGCGGTCTGGGCGGAGGTGGCCCGCATACTGGTCCCCGGGGGCCGGGCCGTACTGGTGGATTTCTGTCGTCACAAAAATGAGACCATGCGGTCAACCTACGGCGATCGCTGGCTCGGCTTCGATCCGGAAGAACTTAAGGAGTGGTTCACCAGGGCTGGTCTTACGCCCGTTGAAACCAGAATTTTTCCCGTGAACAAGGGACTGTCCGTATTGCTTATGGAAGCTGAGAAAAAGTTTTAAGTGTTAAGTTTTAAGTGTTAAGCAAGAGAAAATCGGAGCACTTCTGAATACTTAACTGAAGTTACGCAGTTCGCAGGCATCGGCCTTATAAGAGGCAGTCATTCCCGTGAAAACGGGAGTGACTGCTGAAAAATACAGGCGTTGCGTTAAAGGGCACCAGTCAAGGAGAGCTGTGTACCTTCAGTACTTAACACTTAAAACCTAAAACTTTAAACTATAAAAAAATGGAGTATCCATCAATGGTACAGCCGATTGATTCAAAGCTTGAGTACAAGGTCGCAGACATGTCTCTGGCGGACTGGGGCGACAAGGAAATGGCGCTTTCCGAAAATGAAATGCCCGGGCTCATGGCACTGATCGAGAAATACGGTCAGGAAAAACCTCTCAAGGGATTCAAGGTCATGGGCAGCCTGCATATGACCATCCAGACAGCCATGCTCATCAAGACCCTGTATGAGTTGGGTGCCGACGTGCGCTGGGCTTCCTGCAATATTTTTTCCACTCAGGATCACGCCGCCGCAGCCATTGCCCGGTCCGGGATGGCCAGGGTGTTCGCCTGGAAAGGGGAGACCCTGGAAGAGTACTGGTGGTGCACCGAGCAGGCCCTGACCTGGCCCGATGGGTCCGGACCGGACCTGATCGTGGATGATGGCGGGGACGCCACCCTGCTCATCCATCATGGCGTGAAGGCGGAAAAGGACCCCTCCATCCTGGAAGAGGCAGCCGACAACCGCGAATTCCAGTGTGTTCTGGATCGCCTCAAGGCGAGCGTGGCCGCTGATTCGGGGAAATGGACCCGTATCGCAGCAAAGATGCGTGGTGTTTCCGAAGAAACCACCACCGGCGTGCACCGGCTGTATCACATGGCCAAGACCGGCGAACTCCTGTTCCCGGCCTTCAATGTCAACGACTCCGTGACCAAGTCCAAGTTCGACAACCTGTACGGCTGCCGCGAGTCTCTGGCCGACGGCATCAAACGGGCCACGGACATCATGATCGCCGGCAAGGTGGTGGTCGTGGTCGGATACGGTGACGTGGGCAAGGGGTGCGCCCAGTCCATGCGGGGTTTCGGAGCCCGGGTACTGATCACCGAGATCGACCCCATCTGCGCCCTGCAGGCGGCCATGGAAGGATTTGAAGTGGTGCGCATGGATGACGCCGCAGCTCAGGGCGATGTGTTCGTGACTGCCACCGGCAACTACCATGTCATTACCGGCAAGCACATGGAGATGATGAAGAACGAGGCCATCATCTGCAATATCGGTCACTTCGACAGCGAGATCGAGATGAGCTACCTGGAAGACAACCCTGCATGCGTCCGGGATCAGGTCAAGCCCCAGGTGGACAAGTGGACCCTGCCTTCCGGCAAGTCCCTGATCGTCCTGGCCGAAGGCCGTCTGGTCAACCTCGGTTGCGCCACGGGCCACCCCAGCTTTGTCATGTCCAACAGTTTCACCAACCAGGTTCTGGCTCAGCTCGATCTGGCCAAAAACAACTACGAGCCTCAGGTTATGATCCTGCCCAAGACCCTGGACGAGGAAGTGGCCCGCCTCCACCTGGCCCGTCTCGGTGTGCAGCTCGACGAGCTGAGCGAAGAGCAGGCCGGTTACATCGGCGTGCCTGTAGAAGGTCCGTTCAAGCCTGAGCATTATCGGTATTAATATTTCAAAATTCCATATTCCGGAGGACTCATGATTCTTACTGCAGATCGCTATCTGTTTACGTCCGAATCCGTAACCGAGGGACATCCCGACAAGGTTGCGGACCAGATTTCCGATGCTATCCTGGACAAGATCATCGCCGACGATCCGGGGGCTCGGGTAGCCTGTGAAACCCTGGTTACCACAGGCGTGGCCTTTATTGCCGGAGAAATCACCACCTCGACCTATGTGGATTTTCCCGACGTCGTACGAGAGACTGTGCGCGGGATCGGATACACCAGCTCGGACATGGGGTTTGATGCTGATACCTGCGCGGTCATTTCGTCCATCGACAAGCAGTCTCCGGATATTGCCATGGGTGTTGACCGGACCAGTCCCGAAGAGCAGGGCGCCGGTGACCAGGGCATGATGTTCGGCTTTGCCACCGACGAGACCCCGTCCCTGATGCCTGCGGCTATCTATTACGCGCACAAGCTGTCCCGGCGATTGACCGAGGTCCGCAAGCAGGGCGTCCTCGATTTTCTGCGTCCCGACGGCAAGACCCAGGTCTCTGTTGAGTATCTGCAAGGCGTCCCGGCCCGGATCGACAACGTCGTGGTTTCCTCCCAGCATACCCCGGAAATCTCCCATGAAGATCTGTCCGCGGCCATCCGGGAAGAGGTCATCATGAAGACGCTGCCCGAAGAGATGCTCGACGACGCCACCCGTATTCTGATCAACACCACCGGCCGGTTCGTTATCGGCGGCCCCGTGGGGGATTGCGGTCTGACCGGTCGGAAGATCATTCAGGATACCTACGGCGGCATGGGTAACCACGGCGGTGGCGCTTTCTCGGGCAAGGACCCGTCCAAAGTGGATCGTTCCGGTGCCTACATGGCCCGGTACATCGCCAAGAACATCGTGGCCGCGGGCCTGGCTCCCACCTGCGAGGTTCAGATCGCCTACGCCATCGGCGTGGCCGAGCCGGTCTCCGTTCTGGTCACTTCCGGCGGCAAAGGGGACATTCCCGACGACGTACTCACCAAGGCGGTTCTGGAAGTGTTCGACCTGCGCCCCTACCACATCGTCCGGCACCTGGATCTGCTCAAGCCGGTGTACAAGGATTCGGCCTGCTACGGTCATTTCGGTCGGGAAGATGTTGAATTCTCCTGGGAGAAGACCGACGCAGTGGACGATCTGCGCACGGCCTGCAAGGCATAGGGTTCGCGCCGAAAGCAGAGAGTGTTCCGGCACCGCTTGCCGGAACGGAATCGCGTTCAAAAAAAGGGCGGAAGCAGCAGCTTCCGCCCTTTTTTGGTGCGTGCATATTCGGGATCTCTCAGTTCGGGCGGGCTTCCGGAGGGACGGGAGGGACCGCCATCTTTTCTTCGGGACTGATGATGCCACCGGAAATGAGCAGCTTGAAGGAGTCCTCCACGGACATATCCAGGGGAATGACCTCCTCCTCGGGCACGATCAGGTAGTAGCCCGATGTGGGGTTGGGAGTGGTCGGGACGTAGATATTGAGGCATTTCTTGCGGGTCTTTTCCTGAACCTCGCCGGCGGAGACCCCGGTTACGTAGCCGAGGGAGTAGACCCCGTTTTTGGGGAACTGGACCAGGACAACCCGCTTGAAATCCTTGGTGGAGCCGTGGGCCACGGTTTCGGCCAGCTGTTTGACGGAGCTGTAGAACCGGTTCACCAGGGGGATGGTGGAGATAAGCCGATCCCAGAGACCGACCACCTTGCGTCCCACGTAGTTGCGGACCAGAAATCCGGTTCCAAGAATCAGGAGAAACAGGATGAGCACGCCCAGGCCGGGGATGGAGAAACCGAGCAGTTCTCCGGGCCGAAATCTGGGGGGAATGACCAGCAGGATGTTGTCCATCCACTTGATGGACAGTTTCAGAAAAAAGAATGTGGCCAGCAGCGGGGTCAGAAACAGGATGCCTGCGATGAAGTTGGCCTTGAGAAATCCTTTGAGGCGGCCCCATAAGGTGTGGTCCTTGGATGCGGACATGGCAGTGGTTCCTCTGGATTCTGGTTGTCGGTTGACATTCGTTGCGACGCTCGGACTTCCTGGTCGGAACGCGTCTTTCGAGTGCAGCGTTGAGCAGGAATTGCGGGCATGAATGAAATCGATTTTCAGGGTCGTCCCGAATCGATCTGTTCAGAATAGATGTGCACAGTCTCATGTGTCAATCAGGGCACGAAGCCGAATACCAGGCCATGATCATCATACTGTTCAGGGTAAAACACCCTGTCCATGCTCAACCCCTGGGGAGGTGCCGTAAACGGTGCGGCCCTGCGGTCTGCGGCCGCAAGGATGTCCGGGACCGCGGCCGGAGATATTTTGCCCTGCCCCGCAGCGTGCAGCAGCCCGGCCAGATTGCGGACCATCTGCTTAAGAAATCCGTTCGCCTCGAAGGTGTAGACCCACTCACCGGGGTGGGCCCCCGGCCCGCGGGTGATGGATCTGATCGTGCGTACCGTGTCGGCCACAGGGGTGCCCGCATTCTGGAAGCTGGCAAAATCGTGGGTTCCGATGAGAAAGGATGCGGCGCTGTCCATGGCTGCCGGATCCGGGCTGCGGATGGCCCAGACAAAGGGGAGGCGCTGAGGGAGAACGAACCGGGGATCGGTCCAGAACGTGTATGTGTACCGTTTGCCTGTGGCTGAGAACCGGGCATGGAACTCCGTGTCCGTCACCCTGTGGTGCAGGACCCGGATGTCCTTGGGCAGCATGGAGTTCAGGGCCCTGGTCCAGGGGATCGACGCTTTGGATTCTGACACGTCGAAATGGGCCGTCTGGGCCGTGGCGTGCACGCCGGCATCGGTTCGACCGGAACCGTGCACTCTGACCCGGTCGGAGTTGACCCGGGCGATGCACCGTTCCAGTTCTTCCTGGATGGAGGTCCCGTTGGTCTGGATCTGCCACCCGTTGTACCGGGTACCGACATAGGCGACGATGATTTTGATGCGGGGCATGGTGTTGAGACTCTTTCGTGGTGTCATGGGGGAGATTCGGCTACCCCCTTTCCACGATTCCTTCAACCCGTTTTTTGGCCAAAAAAAACGGGACGCCCCCGGAGGATTCAGGGCGTCCCGCAGACTGGGGATCGGGATGGGGTACGTCTAGGCGTAGGACTCTTCAAAACCCTTTTTCAGAGAGTCGATGAGTTCCTTGACCGAGGTGATGGCGTTGATCCGGTGGGCATTGGCTCCTGCAAAGGCGAATCCATGCTTGAGCTTGCCTTTCTTGGCGTTCACCAGAGCCATGCCGATACAGTACGGACTTTTGGTGTAGTCGCAGGTGGAGATGCAGTGGAATGGACATTTGAAGGGCTTGCGCTTTCCATCGGATACGTCCTGCAAAAAGGGGCTGTCCACGGCCCGGCCGGGCAGCCCTACAGGGCTTTTGATGATTTTGATGTCTTCGGCCCTGGCGTTTACATAGGCTTCCTTGAACCCGATATCCGCATCGCATTCGTGGGTGGCCACGAACCGGGTCCCCATCTGGACCCCGGATGCACCGAGTTCAATGTATTTGGCGATATCCCTGCCGTCGTATATGCCTCCGGCGGCGATGACCGGGATCTGTTTACCGCTCACTTTTTCGAATTCGCGCACTGCGGCCACCACTTCGGGCACCGTCTTCTCCAGAGCGAACTCCGGGTCGTCGATCTGTTCCGGCTTGTAGCCGAGGTGACCGCCGGCCTTGGGACCTTCGACCACGAAGGCATCGGGCAGGTAGTCGAACTTGGAAGACCATTTTTTGCAGATGATCTTGGCGGCCCGGGCCGAAGAGATGATCGGCACCAGTTTGGTTTTTGCTCCGTCCAGGTATCCGGGCAGGTCCAGGGGAAGTCCGGCTCCGGCAAAGATGACGTCGGCGCCTTCTTTG
Source organism: Desulfomicrobiaceae bacterium (assembly GCA_041685265.1). GTDB lineage: Bacteria > Desulfobacterota > Desulfovibrionia > Desulfovibrionales > Desulfomicrobiaceae > JAWLGC01. The sequence goes on from JAWLGC010000036.1 coordinate 19,002, forward strand.
ATGGAGGTCCGGACCATGTCGCTGAAGTTGTTCAGGGCGACCATGATGTTCACGCCGAGGATGCCTTCAGTCTTGCCCCGGGCCTTGCGCAGTTCGTTGCGCAGGGCCCGGATGTTGGCCTCACGATAGTTGGAGCCGATATCCGGCTCGCCCATGCCGATCATGGCTGCGGCGATGACGCCGACGCCCCCTTCCTTTGCCACGGCCGAAGCCAGGCCGGAGAGGGAAATACCGACGCCCATGCCGCCCTGGACGATGGGAATTCTGGCGACAAGGTCGCCGATTTTAAGCTGCGGGAATTGCATGTGCGTTCTCCTGCGTAGTGGGTGTGCCCATACCGTACGCCTTTCTGTTGCCGACAGGTCGAAACCGGGCTGCGAAAGGCAGTGGAGTTTGTTTGTCCGGCGAATCGGGAAACCAATGCCGGGGAGAAGAATAATCGAGGGTTCCGACGTGCGTGTATAAAGAGGTTCGGATGGGAATGAACGTATGGCATTGAGCGCATACTCAATTGGTACGTGTCTGCTGCTAGTTCAATTTATGTGGCGGGTCAATCCTTTTTCAGGGGATGCTTTTTCTCATTGATGCCAAGGGGTTTTTTGTCCTGATTGGTTACACAAGGGTAATTCCTGCTGGAGCCCGGCAATGCCCTGGTCAGGAGTGCCGGCATGCGTCTGATCTGATCGTCGTACCTTTTCAGTAGATCTTGCGTCTGGAGAATCCTTTTCCAAGGACGTTGAAGGTGTTCTCCTGAATGACGAAGGCGTCCGGGTCGATGGTGAAGATGAGTTCTTCGAGCTGTTTCTGCTGGATGTTGTTGATCACGGTCATGATCACCTTTTTCCGGGTGCCGGTATAGGCGCCGCGACCGAAAAGATAGGTGGAGCCGCGGTGCAGTCTGGCCATGATCTCCCTGGTCAGTTCCTCCGGCCGGTTGGACACGATGAGCACCATCTTGCGCTGGTTGAACATGCTGATGAAGTAGTCGGTCACCGCCGAGGCCACGAACACTGCGGTCAGGGAATAGAGCACCGGGTCCGGGGAAAGGAAGAAGAAGCTGACCCCGAAGAGCAGTCCGTTGAAGGCGAACCCGACCTGACCGATGCGGAAATTGAATTTCTGGTGCAGCATCACGGCAATGATATCCGTTCCTCCCACCGAGCCCAGGGATCGGAAGCAGATCCCGGTTCCGGCCCCGAACAGGCAGCCGCAGCTCAGGGCGGCCAGAAAGTTGTCATGGACCGGAAAGGTGATGTCGATGAGCTCGATGGACGCGGTGAGCACCACCATACCGTACAGGCTGTACAGGATGAACCGCCTGCTGATGAAGATCCATCCCAGGATCATGACCGGGATATTCAGGATCAGCAGCCAGGTGGCGGGGGAGACGGTGCCGAACATATAATAAAGCAACAGGCCCACTCCGGAAAGCCCGCCGGAGATAAGGCCGTGAGGGATGGCGAGCCCTTTGATGGCAATGGCGATAATGATGCTGCCCATGGTCAGCAGCCCCAGGTTCCACGGAACGGAGTAGGCGATGGAGCGGTGATCGTATTTTTTCATGAATGGCTTTGTACCGTTGGTGCCGGTTCTCTGTCCACTGAAAATTGGTGCCGGACAGGGATTTTCATTGACAACGCCTCATCTCTCACCTAATAGCTCTTCGTCTTAACGGGAAGTAGCGCAGTTTGGTAGCGCATCTGGTTTGGGACCAGAGGGTCGCAGGTTCGAATCCTGTCTTCCCGACCAGCAAAGTAAGGGATTTACAGATTGAAATAATCTGTAAATCCCTTTTTTGTTTTTTGGGTCCCCACCTGGTCCCCATTTTGAAAAAGTGGTTTCAGTTGTCCCAACCTTTCGCGAACCCTGTTTATTATTTATGGTCATAAAGGGTTACGAAAACCGTAGGGCCTCACGGCGAGTGGCTTAGCTGGGTCTCCATAAAATTGTTGCAGGATCAGGCTGGCGAAGACCCAATTTTTTGCAGCTAAATCCTACCACAGCCCCGCCAGGGGGACGAGCACGGTCCATAGAATGTGGCTGAGGGCCAGTTGCAGGACCGTGTCGATGCGTGTGTTGAAGGCGCGCCGGC
>JAWLGC010000144.1:0-5133 GCA_041685265.1 Desulfomicrobiaceae bacterium
GCGTGCCCTTCTGGAAAATATGCGCATGCTCCAGGATCTGACCCAGCGCATGCGCAATGCCAAGACCGAACTGGCCACCCTGATGAACATCAGGTCCATCGATGAATTTCATCTTGAGGTTCCCGAAAAATTCGACGACATGCCCAAACTGAACGCTTCCGTATCCGAGGTGGAGCGGCTGGCCCTGACCTACCGACCGGAACTGCGTGAGGAAAATTACCGGGCCCGAATCACGGCTCTGGAAACCAGAAAGGCGATCCTGCAGGCCTTCCCGAGCCTGAACCTGGAGGCCGGATACAACAATGACACCAACTCGTTTCTCTACAACAACGACTGGTGGAGTGCGGGATCACGGGTCTCCCTGAACCTGTTCAAGCTCATCTCCCAGCCCGCGGTCTACAGGGCGGTCAAGGCCCAGCAGGACGTGGACACCATGCGGCGCCAGGCCCTGAGCATGGCCATCCTGACCCAGGTCCATCTGGCCTACCAGGGGTTCCAGCAGGCTGAAGAGCGCTACGAGATGTCAAAGATGCTTGACTCCATCAACGAGCGCCTCAACAATCTGACCATGGCCGAAAATAAAGCCGGAGCCGGAAGCGAATTCACGGTCATTAAAAGCCGGACCAACGCTCTGGTGACAAAAATGCGCAAGATTCTGGACTATGCGGATCTGCAGGGCTCCTTAAGCCGGGTCATCAACACCGTGGGGCTGGACATTCTCCCTCAAAAAATTGAGAATACCCCCCTTAACGAAGTTTCGAGATCCCTGTACGAGGCTGTACGGGACGTGGAAGCGATTCTTGAATATCCCCGGCCCGAGGCCGAGGCTGCATCCGAACCGGAAGCATAGCCACATACAACCAGGGGAATGAATTGATGCCAATGACCCGACACACCTTCCGGACCACATCCGTGGTCCGGTTCCTTTTTGCAGTGCTGTGCATCCTGGGAATGACACATTCCACGGCGCTGCATGCTGCAACGGAACTCGAACGTCCACTGTCCGAGTCCGCCCCCCCAGAGGACTCCCAGGTCCGGGCGCTGGTTATCTCCGAGCTGGAAACAACGATTTCCTCGGAAGTCGCGGCAAAAATCACGAGTATCACCAAAAAACCCGGCGAGCGATTCAAAAAAGGGAAAACCATCCTCTCTTTTGATAATGCGTTGTTCGCGGCCAGGCTTCAAAAAGCCCGGGTCGACCTCGACACCGCCCGGAAAGTTTTCGAGGCCAATACAAAACTCATGCAGTTCAAATCCATCAGCGAACTGGAACTGATCACCTCCAAGGCCAAGGTGGAGCAGGCCAGGGCCGAAGTGCGCCTGTACAGCATCCAGCTTTCCAAATGCACGGTCACGACCCCGTTTTCCGGACGGGTGGTGGAACGACTGGTCAGCCCGCACCAGTACGTGCAGGAAGGCACACCGCTTCTCACATTGGTGGACGACCGAAATCTCAGCCTGCAGATGTTCGTTCCCTCCCCATGGGTCAGGAAACTGAAACAGGGGATGCGCTTTTCTGTGGAGGTGGATGAACTCGGGATCACCTGTCCGGCCCGGATCACCACTCTTGGGGCTCGCATCGACTCCAACAGCCGGACCATTGAGGTCCGGGCCGAAGTCGAAGGGGACCACCCCGGTCTGCTTCCCGGCATGAGTGGAACAGCCCGCTTTGCAACAACCTTCCGATAATCCTTCATGTCACAGCAACAAATCACGTTTTTAAGCGCCCTGCTCCATCTGGAAAAACGGTACCGGGACGCAAAAACCTCGCAGGAGCTGGCGTACAGGCTGGCCAACGAAACGCTCAACCTGGTCCAGTACGACCAGGCCGTGGTCTGGCATACCTCTCCCACCGGAAAAATCGTAATCGACGCAGTTTCCGGCGTGGACCGGGTTCCAGCCACAACTCCTTTCACTCAAACGACTACCGTAGCCATCAAAGGGCTCGAGCTAAAAAACAGAACGTCCCCGGGCTCCAAGCACACCCCTGCAGAACTGGGGGGGGCAGCCGGAGCAGCCGCGCAGGAGCTGAGTTGGAACACCATGCTCCTGATCCCCACTGTTGAACACGGCAAGACCGCCGTGGCCGGCATGACGGTCACCCGGGAAACCCTGGAATGGACCGATCAGGAGCTGAGCCTGTTCGCCAGACTCGGCGAGACTGCGGCCCATGCCTGGGTGGCCCTCTCGCCACGACGCACCCGTGCAACGTCCTCGGCCCCCCTGTATCGACGATTTTTGAAATGGATATTCCCGGCCCTTTTTATCGGACTGATGTGCCTCCCGATCCGTCTTTCCGTGCTGGCCCCGGCCGAAGTGGTCGCCACCAGAACCGTGATGGTCACCGCCCCCATGGACGGCATCGTCAAAAGCTTTCACATCCGCCCCGACCAGGCAGTGACAAAAAATGCAAGGCTGCTCTCGCTGGATCGGACCTCCCTGGCCAATCGACACACGGTCGCCCGCAAGGCCCTGGACGTGGTCCGAGCCGAATTCGAGCGGGCACAGCAGAGATCATTTGCAGACCGGGAATCCAGGGAGCAGCTGCATCTGCTCAAGGCCAGGATGAAACAGAAGGCGGCCGAGGCCGAGTACGTGGAAGCGCTGCTGGCCAGGACCACCCTGACCTCTCCGGCAGACGGTATCGCAATCTTCACCGATGAAAACGAGTGGCTGGGTCGTCCTGTAGCCACGGGAGAAAAAATCCTGACCATTGCCGAACCGGAACATGTCCAGCTGAAGATCATGCTCCCGGTACAGGACGCCATCAGCCTGGACTCGTCCGAAAAGGCTTTGTTTTTTCTCAATGTGGCCCCGGCGGACCCCATCCGGGCCAGTGTGACGGATATCGGATACAAGGCAATCCCGACTCCGGATGGTGGTATGGGGTTTCCCCTTCGGGCCGATCTTCTCGATCCAACCGCGGTTCCACGTATCGGACTACGGGGAACGGTCAAGCTGTACGGGAAAAAAACGACCCTTTTTTACGCGATCATGCGCAAGCCCCTGACCAGAGTCCGGCATTTCCTGGGGGTCTGAAATGCTTGAACTGCAAAAGGATGCTCCCCCGCCACTCCTCCCCCTGCGTCAGGACCTGATTCTGCACGAGGCCCCGCCTCTGGAAAACGGCGCTCCGACCTGGACCCTGCACGACCCGGTACGCAATCTTTTTTTCAGAATCGGTCGCAGCGAAATGGAGATGCTGGCCAGATGGGAATGCGGCGATGCAGAGACCCTGATTTCAGCCGCCAGGCTGGAAACAGGGATCGACATCTCTTCGGAAGAAGTGGAGTACCTGCAACGATTCCTGCTTCAAAACGCCCTCCTGGCTCCGACATCTCCCACGGTCCAGGCCCGACTCGAACAGTCCGCGACCCAGAAACGGCCGTCGATTCTCACTTTTGCCCTGCGCAATTATCTGTTTTTCCGTATCCCCCTGTGGAAACCGGACAGGTTTCTGGAACGAACCCTGCCTCTGGCCCGCCCCCTGGGGTCGAACACGGCCCTGTTTCTCTACGGCTGCATCGCGGTCCTGGCCTTGGTGCTGATCACCCCGCAGTGGTCCCTGTTCTTTAACACCTTTCCCTATTTTTTCACCCTGCAGGGGGCGATCCTCTACTTTATCGCGATTTTTTTCGTCAAACTGCTTCACGAACTCGGCCATGCCTACACCTCGAAGCAGTACGGGTTGCGGGTTCCGACCATGGGCATCGCCTTTATCGTCATGTGGCCCATGCTGTACTCGGACAACGGCGAAGCCTGGAAGCTCAAGGCAAGAGCTGAACGGATGCGAATCGTCATGGCCGGAATCGGAACGGAGCTGGTTATTGCGGCCATGGCCACCCTGGCCTGGACCCTGCTGCAACCCGGAATTGCCAAAAGCATCTGCTTTGTCCTGGCAACCTCCTCTCTGCTCTCTTCCCTGCTGATCAATATCAGCCCGTTTATGCGTTTCGACGGCTACTATCTGCTCTCGGACTATCTGGACATTCCCAACCTGGCCCCCCGGGCCTTTGCCCTGGGACGATGGAGGCTCAGAAAAGCGGTCCTCGGACTGGACACCGGACGGCCGGAACCGTTCTCGGGAAAAACCGAAACCAAACTTCTGGCCTACTGCTACGGCACCTGGGTCTACAGGTTCTTCCTGCTCATCGGGATCGCTCTGATAGTCTATCACCTTTTCTTCAAGGCACTGGGAGTATTTCTCTTCAGCGTGGAAATCATGGTTTTTATCATCATGCCCGTTTATCGCGAACTCAAAGTGTGGTGGACGCACCGGGACCTTGTGGGCTGCAACGGCCACATCATGACCACCATGGTCATCCTGCTGGGATTGATTGCGTTCCTGTGTATCCCCCTGCCCACCTCCGTCGTGCTCCCGGCCGTATATTCCGCCAGAGAGACGGCCCCAATCTACCCCCCCTTCCCGGCCCGCATCGACTCCATCCATGTCCGAAGCGGAGACGAGGTCCGGGACGGGGCCCTCCTGTTCACCCTTTCCTCCATGCATCTGGAGTCCAAGGAACGCATTGCGGATCTTGAAATCGAAAGTCTCAAATCCCTCATGGAACGGGAAATGACCTCCAGGGAGCATATGGAGGAACTGGCCGTGACCATGAACAAACTCTCGGGGGCCCTCTCGGAAAAACAGGGATATGAGGAACAGCGCAGCCGGCTGCACCTCACTGCTCCGCTTGAAGGAACCGTGAGTATGCTCGCCCCGGAAATCGAGCCCGGAACATGGGTTGCAGGAGAACAGCAGTTGTGTCTGATGGTGGGAACGTCGGGGGGGAAGATCGAAGGCTATCTGCTTGAAAAAGACCTGGAACGTCTTCCGGAGAGGACAGAAGGATTTTTCTTGGCCGACACCGGGGATCGGCCCAAGGTGCCCTGCCTCCTGGAATCTCTGGACAGAACAGCCCCGAAAACATTGCAGTCCCCGGAGTTGTCGGCCCTGTACGAGGGCGACGTGGCCGTACTCGGCGAGGACCCGGAGACCAGGGAGCCTCTGCTGGCCGAAACACGGTGCCGGGTGGTGCTGACACCCAAAAACCATTCAGATCGCCCGAACCGGATGCAGCGGGGTCACGTGGTGCTTCGCGGCAGACCGAGGCCGGTCATCGTCGGCATATG
>JAWLGC010000145.1:0-5118 GCA_041685265.1 Desulfomicrobiaceae bacterium
GTTGGTAAAAAAATCTTCTGTAGCGGATTGTTCGATGATCCGTCCCTGGTCCATGAATATGACACAGTCTCCAACCTCCCTGGCAAATCCCATCTCGTGAGTGACCACGACCATGGTCATTCCCTCTCTGGCCAGAGACATCATCACGTCCAGAACTTCGCCGATCATTTCCGGATCCAGGGCGGAAGTGGCCTCGTCGAAAAGCATGACCCCGGGTTTCATGGCCAGAGACCTGGCGATAGCCACCCTCTGTTGCTGTCCGCCGCTGAGTTGGGACGGATAGACGTCCCTCTTGTCGGCCATACCGACCCTTTGCAACAGGGCCATGGCGTCCGCTTCGGCCGCCGGCCGTTTTTTTTTCCGGACCAGCTCCTGGGCGAGGCAGATATTGTCCAGCACGGTCATGTGCGGAAAGAGGTTGAAGGACTGGAAGACCATGCCCACTTCGGTACGAATTTTCAGCCGGTGCCCCTGGTCCTGATCCAGAGGTGTGCCGTCGATGACTATGGAACCGGAATCGATCTCTTCCAGTCCGTTCAGACAGCGCAGGAACGTAGATTTGCCGGAGCCGGATGGACCGATGACGACCACGACCTCCTGAGGCTGGACGGTCATGGAAACGGAGTCCAGGGCCTGGATTCCTCCGGGAAAGGTCTTGCTGATGTTTTGAACGGTGATCATTGGTTCGCTTCGAGCTGTGGGCATGATATTTTAGGGGGACGAGGTTGATGGCAAAGATACATTACGAAACCATGGAACGACGTTCCATGAAATAGACGATCCCGGAGAGCGCTCCGGTGAGACAGAGGTAGATTGCAGCAACCACAAACCAGATTTCAAAGGTCAGAAATGATTCGGCCACAATGGCTTGTCCCTGCATGGTCAGATCATAAATGGCAATGGTACTGACCAGGGCCGAGTCCTTGATCAGGGAAATTCCCTGGCTGGTCAGGGGCGGTATGATCTGACGCAGGGCCTGGGGGAGAATGATCCTGCGGTAGGTCTGCCATGTTCCGAGCCCCAGGCAGTAGGCAGCTTCCCACTGTCCTTTGACAACGGATCGTACCCCGGCCCGAAAGATTTCCGAGGCGTAGGCTCCCTCGAACAGGCTCAGGGCCAAAACCGCCGAGGCGAATCTGCTCATGTCTAAAATGGGCGACAGGACAAAATAGATAAAGAATATCTGGATAAGCAGCGGTGTGTTACGGATGATTTCCAGGTATCCACGGGCGATGAGGGTGCCGACTACCGACCCGGAAAGTCGAAGCAGAGCGGTGCACAACCCCAGAAGAAAGGCACAAAGCAGACTGACGGCGGAAATCTGGATGGTCACCAGCAATCCGTCCAGAAGCGGGCCTGGGAAGAACTGTCCGTCCTGTATTGTGTACAGGTACTTGGGGACCTGGTACCATTGCCAGTTATAGCCGAGGGTGTCAGCACCACGCCTGATGAGCCAGGCCAATGCCCCTAATGTCAGCAGGTATTTGCAGATATCGGGCAGGGTTGTTCTGAGTGTGGATGATGGAGAAAGAGAGGACATTGGATATCCATTGGATGTCGAAAAAAGCGGAGGATGTGAAGCCGGAATTTTTGTTCGTGCTTGAGCGAGTATTAAAATCAATAAGCTACGGAATTTTGCGAAGGATGTAAAGATTTGCTTTGAAAGGGATATGTTGAAAAAGTGGAACTGTATGCTTGGAGTCACGTTCTTTCCCGCTCTGTCTGAAATTATCTCGAGGTCCGGGTATGGAGAGCGGGAGTTGCAGGTTTGTGGTTCCGGAAGGGGGGCTCTTGCCAAAGCGGTACTCAGGAGAAAGGAGCAGTTCACAGGAATGATCTGCGTTTGCCATGAGGAGGGAGGAAAGACGCGCCTGAGGAGTTTTGGGCGCGTCTTTCTCAAGGTTATTCAGTGACGACCAGTTCTTTGATTTTATTGTATTTCGATTCTCCTATCCCTTTGACGTTTTTTACTTCTTCGACAGACTTGAAGGGGTGCTCGGTGCGGTAGTCGATGATTCTTTGGGCCAGTGCAGGGCCGATTCCAGGAAGCTCCGTCTGTTGTTCTACGGTGGCTGTGTTCAGGTTGATTTTTTCCATGGCTGCAACGCATGTCACGGAGAAGACCAGGAACAAGAAGCAAAAAGCAGTTAATAAGAATTTCTTCATCTTTCAAAGACCTCCAATGGTTAATGATTTCGGAAGGTCGCATTTATTCAACCTTCCTTGGTAGAGATAAAGATCGACATTGCGTAGCTCATTATGGTGCAAGATGGCAACAAGGAGTTTTGTTTTTTTTAATACTCAAGGAAAAGGATATTGAGTTTGAAAAGATATCCGGCTAGGAGGAGACTTGTTTGCAGTGATTTGTAAAGGATGATTATCACATCTCATGTAAGGAGAATTATCATGAAAAGAGCACAGGCCCGTCATATTCTGGTCGGTTCGGAAAGCGTGTGTGAGGAATTGAAGCAGAAGATCGCAGCCGGCGAGGATTTTGCCGACCTGGCCAAAGAGCACTCCCAGTGCCCTTCCGGCCGTCGCGGCGGCGATCTGGGCGAGTTCGGCCCGGGCCAGATGGTTCCCGAGTTCGACAAGGCGGTCTTCTCCGGCGAAGTGGGCGACGTTCAGGGCCCCATCAAGACCCAGTTCGGCTACCACCTGCTGGAAGTGACCAAGCGCACCGGAGAGTAGTTTCCGGGGTGGTCGCCGTAACGGCGATCGGAAGAAGAAAAAAGGGTGCCCTTCTCGAGTCGAGAAGGGCACCCTTTTTTGTGTTTACGAACTGACGTTGCGCACTCCGCAGGTATCGGCCTTATAAGAGGCAGTCATTCCCGCGACCGCGGGAATCTTCGCGCCGGTGGCAACGCCCGACATTGCCCGCAAGTCTAAGATTCCCGTTTTTACGGGAATGACTGCTGGAGAATGCAGGCGTTGCGCTAAAGAACACCCGTCAGGGAGAACTGCGTAACTTCAGTTACTTCTCCTGGCTCAGCGCAAAACCCCGGCTGAACTGTTCCTGCAGCAGCATGAACACGATCAGCGCCGGGACCAGGGACACAATGGCCCCGGCCATGACGATGCCCCAGTTGGTGGCGTCCTGCCCTGCGGTCATCATACGCAGTCCCACCTGGACCACCTGGTGGGAACTCTCCTGGATGACGATAAGGGGCCAGAGGTACTGGTTCCACATGTATACGAATTCGATGACGGCCAGGGCCGCGATGACATTGGCAGACATGGGCAGGACGATGTGCCAGGCGAACCTGAAGGGCCCGGCTCCTTCGATGCGGGCCGCGTCCAGAAGCGAGGTCGGGATCTGCAGAAAGTGCTGCCGGAATAGGAACGTGCCCGTGGCCGAGGCCAGGAAGGGGACGATCAGCGCTGCGTAGCTGTTGGCCCAGCCGAAATCTGCCACCTGCTCGAACAGGGCCACGATCATGGTCTCTGTGGGCATCATCAGGGTCAGGAGGATAAATACAAACACCCAGCTTTTGAGGGGGAAGGCGAAATAGATCAGGGCCAGGGCGGCGCAGAAGGCCACAACGGTTTTGCCCACGGTCACGGCGATGGCGATGTAAAAGGAGTTGAGCATGAACCGACCCAGGTTATAATCGTTCCAGACCATGGAGTAGTTTTCCCACATGGCCGTGCCGAAGGAGAATTTCGGGGGGTAGCTGAAGATCTGTCCCGGGGTCTGGGTGGAGAAGATGACCGCGAAGATAATGGGGGCCGCGATGATCAGCACGCTCAGGGTCAGGGTCGTGTGGGTGAGAATGGCTTTTTGGCGTCTGGTCATGATCCTACCTCGAGTAATGAACCTTGTTTCTGGAGACCCGGAACTGGATCACGGTCAGGGCCACGACGATGATGAACAGGAATACGGACTGGGCCGCGGCAAAGCCGGTCTTGAAGTATTCGAATCCGTCCCGGTAGATGGAGTAGATCATGCCCGTTTGGGGTATGAATCATGTCTGGATAAATGTAATTTAAATATGACATTTGATTACTTGTGTGTACGTCTTGATGAAATTATTTCAATGAAAATTTGGTTTGTTTTTGTTACAAATCTGCATCTTTTTGAGAAAATCCTTGTAAGAAGTGGATGCCTGGGGCAGAGGTGGTGCTGTTTTCGGTTAGTAATTTGTAATTTGTGCAAGACAAAATATGGACTGGTGAGGCGTATGGAACAGGAACAGAGGCAATGGCACTTCGCTTCGGGGAGCGTTGTGAACTGGGCGCATCGTGGGGCCAGGTCGGTCGCACCCGAAAACACTCTTGAGGCGGCCCGCAGGGGGTTGGAACTTGGAGGTGACGGGTGGGAGCTCGATGTGCAGTTTTCAAAGGATGGTCATCCGGTCGTCATGCATGATCTCGGCTTGCTCAGAACCTCCAATATCGGAGCCCTTTCGGAGTTTGCGGATATGCACCCAAAGATCTGCACCGAATTGACGTTGTCCCAGCTGCAGCATCTTCGCTTCGGGAAGTGGTTTGGTATCCGGGACCCTTTTGGAACCGTGGCTTCGGGGGAAGTATGTCGGGAGGATCTGAATGCTTTTGATCGTATCGGAGTGCTGACACTCGAAGAGGCCCTTTCCTTTTCCCGGGAGTACGGCTTTCCGGTCAATGTGGAGCTCAAGGACATGGGGGACAGGGTGTCCGCTCATGAGGTGGTTGCCCGGGTGGCGGGAGTTTTTGCAGAATTTGATATGGATGATCTGGTGCTCGTCTCCTCCTTTCAGCCGAACTATCTTCCGCTGATGAGTCGGGCCCGTCCCGGTATCCGAACCGGCCTGCTTGTCGGGCGGACCTGGGAGGGAGGGCCTGGAATGCTTCACGACCTGGGGGCGACAGCTCTGCATCCGCACTTTTCTTTGTTGAATGCATCGGGGGTGGCGCGGATGCGCGATGCCGGAATCGATGTCAACGTATATACGGTCAATGATCCTGAGGAGATGAAGCGGCAGATGCGCATGGGGGTAACCGGGATCATAACCGATTACCCACAACGGCTGAAAAATATTCTCGAAATGTCTGCACAACGATAAAGATGGATTGAAGATGGAACGAGACGAAGAACTGATGACCAGGGTGGCCTGGGCATACTATAATGAGGAATTG
>JAWLGC010000146.1:0-5043 GCA_041685265.1 Desulfomicrobiaceae bacterium
CTCGGCCAGGCAGGTGCTTCAGAGAGTTTGCAGCCTCTTCCAGACGGTCCAGGATGGCGTCAGCCTGGGGTGAGCCTTCCCGAAGCGTAAAGAAGTCGTAAATCATTTCCAGGTCACGCACGGCTCGGGCGGTCAGAGAAACCTTATGCGTCATTGGTCCGTCTTCGAACGGATCGGAACGCTTTTTCGGAGGGTACGACGTTTCCCTCTTCGATGTCCCGGGAAGACAAGGCAAGGATCTTGAGCATGGCCAGGCTTTCCTGGAGTCGCTCATACTCACGAAGATCCATGAGCACGGCCTTTGCTTCTCCGTTCTGAGTGATCACCACCGGCGAACCGCCTTCTTCGGTAACCTTGCGAATAACCTCTGAAGCATGGGTTTTGACGTAACTGATAGGCTTGACCGCTTCGCTGAGTTTCATGATGACCTCCTTATAATGACCAAAATTTAGTTTTTATTCAGGTCATGGTCAAGGGGGGGGAGTGGAGGGGACTTGTTGTTTTTTAGGAGCTGAAGTTACGCAGTCGTATTAAAAATATTCTGCCCTAAGCCCTGAAGGGGCGCCACATATCAGCCCAGGGCAACGCCCTGGGAATCGTGTATATTTTTCCTGCACCCTGAAGGGGTGCGACAACCTTGGCATGGGAAATTGTCGCACCCCTTCAGGGTGCAGGAAATGGGTACCTCAAACCCGGGGCATTGCCCCGGGCTGTTATGTCATGCCCTTTCAGGGCGGAAGAACGAGAAGTACCCTCAGAGCGGGTGCGTTACGTCAGATGCGTAACTTCAGTTAGGAGAATGGAGAGCTCTACTTTTGCCAGGCACCATTTCCTTGCCAGCGTCTTCATCGGGGAGAAACTCCGTCGAAGAAACCCTGTTTCCAGAGATAGCCCATCCGGTCTCCTTCGGCCATGAACGCGGCCAGCTGTTCGTCGTCTCTGGCCCGCTTGACCGTGGAGCGCCCCTCCTGTTTGCTCATCCAGAAAACCTCTTCCAGTTCGCAGGCATTGAGGAAATCCGGAGAGTGGGTGGATACGAACACCTGTCCTCCCCGCAGGGCGTAGCTTCGAAATTCTTCGGCCAGTTCCCAGAGCAGATCCGGGTAGAGCTGGTTTTCCGGTTCCTCCACGCACAGCAAAGGGCGGGGGGCAGGATCGTAGAGCAGGGTCAGGTAGGCGAGCATTTTAATGGTGCCGTCGGACACGTATCTGGCCAGGAACGGGTCTTCGAATGCGCCATCCTGAAATTTGAGCAGGACGCGTCCCTCTTCGGTGGTCTTTACCTGGACGTTCTCGATGCCTGGAACCCGCTCCGAAAGCTTGTTGCAGATGGTCTTGAAGATACCGGGATGCCTCTCGTAAAGGAACTGGCTCACCAAAGAGAGGTTTTCTCCTTCAGAAGAGAGATGCTCGGCATAGCCGGATTCCTGTTCCGGTCGGGCCCGGTTGATGTGAAAATCCGAGACGTGCCAGTTTTCGATCAGGTTGCCCAGGGCCACCACAGCCGGGAATCGCTCGAACTGGGCCAGACCCTTGACGGCCAGAATGTCTTTGGCCTTGAGGGTGTGGGGTTCCCGCACGAGTTGGGATTCGTCGTCCACGTCCTCAAGCTCATTGCTGACGGCAGTGCCCGCCCCGTTGGTGAAGTCCAGAAAATGCCAGGGTTTGCCTTTGCTCCCCTTCCGGTATTTGAGCACTTCCCGGGCAACAAAGGGAGAGCCGCCTTTTTCACCGATAGATAGAAAGTAGGTGATCAAAGGGGAGTCGTCCGTTGCACGGAACTTGAGTTCGATTTCAATATTTCCCTCGGCTCCACGGGTTCGCACCTCCCGGAATCCTCGGGAGCCGCCCAGCTTGACCAGCGCCATATGCACGTTCCCGGCCAGAGCATCCCGCAGAAAGCCGAATACGGAAAACAAAGAGGACTTGCCGGACCCGTTGGCCCCGACAACAACACAGAATCTGGGAAGATCCCGTATTTCCATGTCCTTGAAGATCTTGAAGTTTTTAAGGCGGATAGATTCGATTTTCATAGTATTGCGGTGTTGGTGGAGGCGTGTTGACGGGGGCGATCAGTCAAAGCTGCGGTATTCGTCTTCAAGGCGTGCGAGCAGCTGTTGCATCAGTTTGCACTCGGGCACTTTTGGGTTCGGGTAGTGAATCGGGCTGTGCAAAAGGAGGGTGATGATGGAGGTGAGGCACCGTAAGTCCCACTGACTGAGCCCCAGGGGCCGTTTTCCCTTATAGTTTGCAAGCCGCCTCTCGAGGCCGGTGCACTCGGCAAAGTAGATCGTGAATTTTTTCAACTCTGCGAGCTCGTCTCCGGTGATGAGAACCTGCCGCCTGGTGTCTTTCGATTTTGTCGTCACTGCCTGTGGCTCCTTGAGAAGGTTTATGGTTTCCCTTGATCTGGTGGAACAGGGGGAGGGGTAGGTGTGGCGGTTGGTCGATCCGGTGTTCGGGGAGTGGTTACGGCGGTTGGATTGAGGACGTTTTTCGGGCGCAAGGCATGGGCCCGCCCCGGTTCAGAGCAGGCGTTTACAGTGCCGTCAACTCCATTTTTCCCCATGCCCCGATCTGCCCGTCACACTGGGCTAACACACCCTCCACCCCGCACTCAGCCAGTTCTTCCGCCCGTGCCAGCACCCGGGGCAGGTCGCTCTTTTCCCGGAGGAGGTTGGCCAGGTGGGTGGCTGCAGCGTCGGCAATGGCGCCGGATGGGGACCTGACCACGACCAGGTCGGCGTGTCCGAAGCTTAAGGAGTGGCCGATGGTGGCTGAGGAGCCGCACAGGGCGCAGGGAAAGTCGGATGCGGCGATGGGGGTGCCGACCAGCATGGTCCCGTCCTCGGCCGGGAGAATGCCCACAACCCGGTCCACGGTGGAGCGCATGTACACGTCACCTCCGTTTTCCACCAGGATGTCCGGGCTGCGGGGGGCAAGGCTGTCGGCCACGTGCTGGGCGATGGTTCCGGCCACGGCGGCCATGGGGCCCACGCCGACGGCCCGGGCGGCCCGGAGCATGTCTTTGATGAGAGCCGTGGAGTGCTCTGGGGCGGGGATGGGTAGCAGGGAGGTCAGAAACTCCGGATGCAGGGTGGCAAAGGCCCGGATTTCAGCCCGCAGACGATGGACCAGGTCACTGATCTCGCTGCTCAGGTCCTGGCGGGCCAGGACCATAAGGTCGGTCTGGTCGATGACCACCTGGGTTTTGACCAGATTGTCGGGGTGTCCGGTTGCCCGGTAGAAACGATAAGAGGAGGCATGGTTGGGCATGGGGTACCTTTATGCACTGGGGTTACGCACTGCTCAATATCCGCCAAAGCAATAGGACACATGGGACCTATACGACCCATATCCTTCTTTCTTCGCGGTAAGATCCTTTCACCGTGAAGGACGCGAAGAAGCGCGAAGGGGGAGTTTGAGCAACGGTGCGTAACTTCAGCTATTCATTTACAGACTGACCGAGGATGCTGCTCAGAAAACCATCAGCCTCTTCCATGACCCGCTCCGGAGCAAGGCCCTGCAGGCAGGGGCGGTCGCCTTCCCGGCAGCTGTTTTTGTTGCACGGCTGGCAGTCAAGGCCCAGGCGGACGTGCATGTGCTCGGGAGAGGGAAAGGTCCATGCCGGGCTGGTGGCCCCGAGAACCGTCAGGGTGGGGGTATCCACGGCCACGGCCATATGCCTTGGAGCGGAGCAGTTGCCGAGGTGCAGGTCCGCCCGGGCGATGACGGCTCCCATTTCACGCAGGGAGAGGACCGAATCCGGAACAATGCATGCTCTCGCAGGTCCCGCTTCAGCCACTTCCCGGGCATCATCCAGCTCACCCGGGCCGTACATGATCACGAATTTTAAGTCCGGGTAGCGGTGGTGCAGGAGGCGCAGCAACCGGCCCCAGTGGGCGGCGGGCCACCTGCGTGTTGCTCTGCGGTGCGACGGGTCCACGGTGACCACGCGTTCGTCGGGGGAGACTCCGGCGGTTGTCAACCATGATTCGGCCCACGTAGATTCTTCGTTCGTGAGATGCAGCCGGGGCGGTTCGCCGTTCCAGGTGATGCCGAGGGGTGCCAGCAGGGAGGCGCGGTATTTGGCTGAATACCCCGGAGTGGGCGCGATCCAGTGGGTGTACAAAAACCGGGTGTACCAGGGCGGAGGATAGGACAGGCGGACCTGTGCCCGGCTCAAGGCGACCACGGTCCGGCACCGTGGGAGCTGCTGAAAATCAACGACCAGGTCGTAGCCGGTGCGGGCCACTTCGGCTGCGAACAGGAGGTCGTGCAGAAAGGTTTTGTGGCGTTTTTTATCCACCAGCCAGAGGTTGCGGATATCCGGATTGTGCTCAAGCAGGGACGCGCATTTCTTTTCCGTGAGCACGTCCACATGGGCGCCGGGGAATCGTTTTTTGAGCAGGGTGATGGACGGCGTGGCCAGGAGCACGTCGCCCAGCTGCCGCAGCTGGCAGACCAGGATGTTCTTCGGGGAAAAGTCGGTCAGAGGAAGCTGTTTCATACAGGGGGGAAGTATTTGTTTTGGTGTTGCGATTCACGGCATCGAATTTGTCGCACCCCTTCAGGGTGCAAAAGATGATTGCTCGTATCCCGGGGCGCTGCCCCGGGCTGTTATGTCATTCCCTTTCAGGGCGTAAGAAAGAAAGTAATTTTTCAGGTACCCGGGTCGGGATTAAAAGGATTATGCTCCTTCGTCGCAGGGTTACAGGATTATCCGACCTTTGATCGTAATCCCGTTAATCCTTTTACTCCCTATAATCCCTAAGCTTA
Organism: Desulfomicrobiaceae bacterium; assembly: GCA_041685265.1. Classification (GTDB taxonomy): domain Bacteria; phylum Desulfobacterota; class Desulfovibrionia; order Desulfovibrionales; family Desulfomicrobiaceae; genus JAWLGC01. The sequence goes on from JAWLGC010000146.1 coordinate 4,780, forward strand.
TTACCCGAGGTGAATAGTTACGAAAGAAAAAAGTTATCCGGTGCTCAGGAGGGTGTCCACCAGCCTGAGGTAGGGCTCGAGCCCGGATTCGACTTTTGCGAGATCCGAACGGGTCGGGGGAAGCCCGTCTGCAAGGGCTGTGCGGATCGTATCGGCCACATGGGTGCTGTCCCACGGGTCGTGAATGACTCTGCTTTCGGGAAGAAAAAAACTGCTGCCGTTGGCCCGGGTGGACAGAACCGGGAGGCCGCAGGCAGCCGCTTC
>JAWLGC010000037.1:0-20538 GCA_041685265.1 Desulfomicrobiaceae bacterium
ATTGAAAGAGCAGGCGCTAACGTCTTATAATTTCTCAAATTTCTAAAATTTCTTAAATTTGAAATTTCTAATTTTGTAAAAAGGACCTGAATAGTTACACGGGGAGTACAATCAAGGGCCGGATAATCCTGTACCCCTGCGACCCAGGAACATAATCCCTTTAATCCCGAAGCTGGTCCCCGAACAGAATCAGAGTTCCTGGCAGTCCAACAGCCTCTCCGCCCGTTTCAACAATCCTTTCTTCACCTCCCAGGCCATCCGGTTCCAGGTGGCGTACACAGTGCCCACGCGGCCGGTGCCCCGCAGCAGCGCTTCGTTGCGGTGAAAGAAATGCCAGTACAGGGAGTTGAAGGGGCAGGCACGCTCCCCGGCTCCATCCCTCCGGTCATAGTCGCACCCTGGGCAGTAATCCGACATCCGGTTGATATACCTGGCCGAACACACGTAGGGCTTGGTGGCCACCCGCCCGCCGTCGGCGAACTGGCTCATGCCCCGGGTGTTGGGCAGCTCGGCCCACTCGATGCCGTCCATGTAGATGCCCAGATACCAGGCATCCACCTCGTCCGGGTCCGTGCCCCACAGCAGAGCGAAGCAGCCCGTGAGCATGAGCCGCTGGATATGATGAGCATATCCGAAATCCAGGGATTGGCCCACGGCATGGGCCAGGCAGGCCATCCGGGTGTTGCCGGTCCAGTAGAACCCGGGCAGACTGCGGGTGTGGCCAAAAAAATTCTCCTTTTTGAACCCGGGCATAAACGCCCAGTACATGCCCCGCATGTACTCCCGCCATCCCAGAACCTGACGCACGAACCCTTCCACCTGGGGCAGAGTGATCCCGGAACGGCCGTCGTCCCAGGCCGCCACCACCCGGTTCAGCACTTCCTGCGGCGAGAGGAGCTTCAGGTTCAGGGCGAAAGAGAGCCTGGAGTGGAACAGGACCCGGTGCTCCCGGTTCATGGCGTCCTCAAAGGTCCCGAACGCGGCCAGCCGGTTGTTGACGAACTCCTCGAGCAGTTCCAGGCTCTGTCTTCGGTTCACGGGCCAGTTCAGACGGGCCGGTTCGATCCTGCCCAGGGTGCGCACCCCGACGCTCCCGAGCATGTCCGATATTGACGAGACGTCATTATCGAACGCAGGAGACGGCGGCACCGGTACGGATCCGTCATAGGGACGCCGGTTCTGTTTGTCGAAATTCCACTTCCCTCCCACGGGCCTGCCGTCCCGCATGAGCAGACCGGTGCTGCGACGCATGTCCCGGTAGAACGATTCCATAAGGAAGCGCTTCTTTCCGGAAAAGAAATTCCGGACCGTGTCCCGCTCGGTCAGAAAATGATCGCTCCCCGTGCATGCCAAGGGGAGGCCCAGTTTTTCGGCGACCTCCCGCAACTGCACGTCCAGGCGGTACTCGTCCGGCTCCTGAAACTCGAACCGGGCCGCTCCCAGGTCCCGCACCAGCCGCGCCAGGTTGGATGCAAATGTCTGCCCGTTGTCCGGATCGTCCAGCCGGATGTACACCACCCTGTGCCCGAGTTCCCGCAACCGATCCGCAAACCCGCGCATGGCCGCAAAAAAACCGGTCACCTTCTGCACGTGATGCAGAACATGGCCGGTTTCCTGCCCGACTTCCATGAGCACGTACACCACGTCCGGATCCACGGAGCCAAACCAGTGGTGCTGGACATTGAGCTGGTCCCCGAGAATCAGACGAAGGACCACCGGAGAGGGGGCGGGGCTCACGCCCGATTCCCCCAGGTCCGGTTGCTCAGATCGATCTTGTGCATCTGTTTTTTCCAAGTTTTGGTGCTCAGAAAGGACTCGTCGTACCTGGCCGCCATCTTCTCGAACATGGACCACGGCACGGTAAAGGCCAGCTCGTCGGCCTTGAAGAACTTCCGGGCCGAGGGGTCCCAGCCTCCGATGACCGCCACCTCTTTGCCCATGGCCTTGTACTTCAGGGGCCAGGTGAACATGCCGGAACAGGCTGCGCCCCATTCCGAGACCACCGCATGCAGGTCGTTGGTCACGAAGAAGGCGAGCTGATGCAGGCCGGACATGGCCTCGGGCCGGGCAAAGAAGACGACCAGGTCCGGAGTCGTGTCCATCAGCTCCAGAGGCTCGACAATACAGTACCCACCAGCGGCCGGTTCCGGATCAATGGTCTCAAAAGCCTGCCGAAGACGGTCCGGGGATTCGCAGTACAGCTCTCCTCCCAGACCAGGAATGCCTGTGGACACGTAGTGGATGATGGCCTCGGTCTGGGGCTTGTGGAACCCGAGCCAGAACGAACCGCCCGGACAGCCGTACTGTTCGGCCGAAAACCAGGCCCGGGACCGTTTCCGCCTGGCCCGCCACACATGGCCCATGACGCAGGAGAACCCCTGAAACACAGCCGGCCAGTCGACCTCGCCCCTCTGCTCCCGCTCTCTGCTGGGAGACTCCAGAACCTGTGGGGTGAACCCGCTTTCCGGCTCCCGGTCGGTAAAATACACGCCCATGGGGAGCTCGGATAATCCGAGACGGGAACAAAGCTGTTTCATACGGTCAACTGTCCGAGTATTCATGGTGTCCTCCTTTTTGGATCAACAATAGCCCTCCATTAACCAAAAAAGCAACAATTGCGTACCACACATCAGTTGCCCCTGACCGGCAAGGGAATAACTGGAGGTGCGTAATACTATTTTTATTGTAACTATTCAGGTTAAAATTTTACTGATTCAAGAGCCTGAGATTCAAAGTAAAATTTGAATACCGGACGATACATTTAAGAAATTTGAGAATTTAAGAAATTTAAGAAATTGAAAGAGCAGGCGCTAACGTCTTGTAATTTCTCAAATTTCTAAAATTTCTTAAATTTGAAATTTCTAATTTTGTAAAAAGGACCTGAATAGTTACTTTTTATTTTATATTGACCCCACAGGCCAGCCTCATCGTACTCTTATAACCCATTCTTTCTCTCACCTCCCCTGAATTCCAGCCCCCGATCGTGGTCGAGGGCAGGCTGTTCGCTGGAATGACAGCTTTGACCAGGGACGTTGCTAAAAAGGTCATCCCTGCGAACGCAGGGATCCAGGGGAGGGAGAAGCGTTGAAGGAGACGAAAGGGATGAAGGTCAAAACAAAATAGGAATGGTATTACAAAACCCAAAAGGCCAGACAACCCAACCGGTTGCCTGGCCTTTTTCTTTTCGATTACCAGCTGAAGTTACGCACGTCCTCTCTTTCGCCCTGAAAGGGCATGACATAACAGCCCGGGGCAACGCCCTGGGCTGTTATGTGTCGCCCCTTCAGGGCTCAAGACAGAAGACCTTTACTATGACCCATCCCCCTCTTCCTTCGCGCTCTTCGCGTCCTTCGCGGTAAATTTTTTCACCTCGAAGGGGGAGACGGTGCGTACCTTCAGCTCCCTGAACTCCTGCCGATCCTACCGCCTTCCGGCCTCCTGCAGCAGCACCATGTCCGCCAGAACCAGGCAGGTCATGGCCCGGACCACCGGGACGATGCGGGGGATGGCGCAGATGTCGTGGCGGCCGCCGACCCGGATCGTTGCCGGGTTGCCGTCCGCGTCCACGGTCTGCTGCTCCGTGGCGATGGACGGTATTGGTTTTACGCCCACCCGGGCCACCACTGCGTCGCCGTTGGAGATGCCGGCCAGGATGCCCCCGGCGTTGTTGCTTGCAAACCCTTCGGGAGTGATGGGGTCGTTGTTCTGAGAGCCGAGCATGCGGGCGGCCTCGAAGCCCACGCCGATCTCAACGCCCTTGACCGCGCCGATGCCCATGAGGGCGTAGGCCAGCCTGGCATCGAGCTTATCCATGACCGGTTCGCCGAGACCGGCAGGCACGCCTGTGGCAGCCACCTCGACCACCCCGCCCAGGGTGTCTCCGTCGGACCGGACCTGGTTGACGCGCTCCTCCCAGACCGGAACAATGAACGGGTCCGCCGCGTTGAAGGGAGCATCTTTGGCCTTATCAACAGCTGTACGCGGACAGGGAATGGCGCCGATCTCCACTGTATAAGCAGTCACCTCGATACCGCGGCTCCGCAGAAATTCAGCGGCAACAGCGCCGCCCGCCACCCGCGACGCTGTCTCCCGTCCTGATGACCGGCCACCCCCACGGTGGTCACGCACTCCGTACTTGGCCTGGTAGGTAATATCTCCGTGTCCCGGACGGTACACGGACTTGAGCTTGTCATAATCCTTGGAGTGCTGGTCCTCGTTGGCGATGAAAAACCCGATGGAAGTGCCCGTGGTCACCCCTTCGAACACACCGGAAAGCAGGCGGACCTGGTCCTTTTCCTTACGCGCCGTGGAGGTCGGCCCCTGGCCGGGCTTACGCCGATCCAGTTCTGCCTGAATCACGGCCTCGGTCAGAGGAATGCCCGCCGGGCACCCGTCCACCACCCCGCCAAGGCCGGCACCATGGGATTCGCCGAAGGTGGTCAAAGAGAACTGTTTTCCGAAAGTGTTACCGCTCATGGGGTTTCCTCATATAATTTAATGGAGTAACCTGAATGCGTGAAGTTATGCAGTCCTCAATATTTCCCAAGACAATGGGACCCATGTCTCCGCTTCCTTCGCGCCTCTTCGCGTCCTTCGCGGTGAAAAAATCTTACCGCAAAGGACGCGAAGGGGATACAGCGGTGCGTAACTTCAGCTCACAACTCAAAACCGTCTCCCTCTCCCGCACCAGTCATTATACATGGCCTCCAGCTCATCGTCATCGAATGTCGGCTGGTCGTACATGCCTTTCCCGAGACGTTGGCGCATGGCCTCATACAGGATGGTGGCGGCAGCAACGGACACATTCAGACTCTGAACCATGCCGAACATGGGGATATAGAGTTCCCCGTCCACCAGCCTGGCGACGTTTTCGTCCACGCCGCGGTGCTCGTTGCCCATGACAATGGCCGTGGGTCTGGTCAGGTCCCAGTCGGGCAGGGGGCGGGCCGTTTCGGAAAATCCGGTGGCGATGCACTGATAGCCACGAGCGTGCAGGGAATCGATCATGGCCTCGGGATCGGTATGCCGGACCCGGTCCACCCACTTCTTGGCCGAACTCGAAGAACTTTTGGCCAGGGGCGGAAAGGCTTCCCGGTCATAGAAAAGGTGCACCGAATTCACCCCGAAGGCGTCGCAGCTGCGCAGGATAGCGGACACATTGTGGGGATCGTGGATATTGTTCAGGACCAGTTCGAGGCCCTTCTGCCTGTGGCCGAGCACGGACCGGATCTTGGCTTTTCGCTGTTCTGAAAGAAATGTATCGGGCATGGGAGAGTTGTAGGTGTTAGGTGTTGGGTTTTAGGGGAAGAAGGCTATGGGCTATGGGCTATGGGCTATGGGCTATGGGCTATGGGCTATGGGCTATGGGCTATGGGCTATGGGCTATGGGCTATGGGCTATGGGAACTCGCACTTCAGGACATGTCAATTGCCTATGGCCTATTGCCTCTCGCCCATCGCCTGCTTCCCTTTTTCCAAATATATCAGATATTCCTGATTTCCTTTCGGGCCTTTGACTGCGGCCGGGACCGTGCCGAGCCAGGTCAGTCCGAGAGTCTCTGTGGCGTGAGTGAGGACTTTGTCCACGGCGGCGAGCTGCAACGTTTCAGAACGGACCACGCCGCGGTCGGTCTGGTCTCTGGCCACCTCGAACTGGGGTTTGACCAGGGCCAGCACAACGCCTCCCGGCTTCAGAAACTGCAGGCAGGGGGGAAGAATCATGGACAGAGAGATAAAGGAGCAGTCGACCACGATGAGATCAACCGGTTCGGGCAGCAGATCGGCCGGGGCGTGACGCAGATTGACCCCTTCCATGTTGGTTACCCGGGGGTCGTTGCGCAGTTTCCAGTCCAGCTGACCGTGCCCCACGTCAACGGCGTACACGTGCCGGACCCCGAACTGGAGCAGGCAGTCCGTGAATCCGCCGGTGGAGGCCCCCGCATCCAGGGCAGCCAGCCCGGAAACGTCGACATCAAAATGCTCAAGGGCCGTGAGCAGCTTGTATCCGCCACGGGACGCAAACCGGGCCGAACCCCGGACCACGAATTCAGTCTCCCGAGAAACCATCTGTCCGGGCTTACCCACGGGAATCTTCTGGCCCTTGTCCAGCAGGTGCACCTGTCCGGCCATGATCAGCCGGGTCGCCCTGTCCCTGCTTTCGGCCAGTCCCTGCTCGGACAGCAGTACGTCGGCCCGTTCCTTTTTCGCCACCGGTTCTCCTTGTTTCCTGCTTCCGGACGTAAAACAGCCGGAAGTCAACCCGGCTGTCTGTGCAGGATTGCCTTCCGGCCGTCAAGTTTTAGGATAGGCTATCGGCAATAGGCGATAGGCAATAGGCGATAGGCGATAGGCGATAGCCGGTAACCGATAACCGATAGCCGATAGCCCATTGCCGATAGCCCATAGCCCATTGCCTAAGGCCTGTTCCTCATGCCCAATGAATCAGCCCCAGGCTGTGCGGGTCGAGGAGCAGGGGATGGTGGGGCAGGATGCGGACCGTGAATCCGAACTTTCCGGTCAGATCCGGGGAGACCTCACCGGAATAGGTCAACCACCCGTCGGAAGTTGATCCGGTTTTGATCATGACCGCAGTGGTCCGTTTGGAAAAGGTTCCAACCTGGTCCAGCGGGCCGGTATACAGTTCGACCTGAATGTCCTCGGGACGCAACCCATTGGCATAAACCTCGGCAGTGACCCGCAACGGTTCCCCGACAAAGATCTCCGCCCTGGCATCGGCGACCACGTTGCGTATCCTGAGCTCGCCCCACTTGGTCATGAGATCCATACGCCAGGCAGCCAGTCCCTTGGCCGGCTCGAACTGATTTTCGGCAAGTCGGGCGAAGTTGCTGCAGGCCGGAGTATAGGTCTTGTTGGCATACTCCTCGACCATGCGGTGGGAGTTGAACACCGGGCCCAGGCAGGTCAGGGCATCCTTCATCTTCTTGATCCAGCGCCGGGGCAATCCCCCATGGCTTCGATCGTAAAAAGTCGGGACCACGTCCTTTTCCAGGATATTATACAGAATCTGGCTTTCCACAAAATCCTGGTACTCGGGATCCTGATATTCCTCGCCGTGCCCGATGGACCACCCGACGCTGTTGTCCGCTTTATAGGCCTCGGCCCACCATCCGTCAAAAGTGCTCAGGTTGAGCACCCCGTTGATCATGGCTTTCATGCCGCTCGTGCCGCACGCCTCCAGAGGCCGCCTCGGCGTATTGAGCCACACATCGCATCCCTGGATCATATAGCTGGCGATCTCCATGTCATAGTCCTCGATGAACACCGCACTGTACCGGCCGGCCTCACTCTGACACAGCTCCACCAGTTTCTGGATGAGCTTCTTGCCCTCGTTGTCCTGGGGATGGGCCTTGCCGGCAAAGATGAACTGCACCGGACGCTGGGAGTTGCCCAGAATCTCAAGCAGGCGATCCTTTTCCCGCAGCAGCAGGTAGGCCCGCTTGTAGGTGGCAAAACGCCGGGCAAAGCCGATGGTCAGGGCCTGGGGGTTAAGGACATCGTCGGCCACCTGCAATTCCCAGTTCCGTCCCCCGCGGGCCATGATCTGCTCCCGAAGCCGGGCTCGGACAAAACCGACCAGGCGCTCCCGAAGCCGTTCATGGGTTCGCCACAACTCCACCTCGGGGATGGATTTGTATTTTTCCCCGACCCGTTCGCAGTCCGGATCCTCCCGCCAGTTTCCACCCAGATAGCGGTCAAAGAGATAGGCCATATCCGGAGCCACCCAGGTCGGGACATGAATCCCGTTGGTAATGGCCTCGATGGGCACATCCTCCACAGGATACTGGGGCCAGACCCGTTTCCACATATCCCGGGACACCCTGCCGTGCAGCTTGCTGACCCCGTTGTTGAACCGGGAGAGACGCAGGGCGAGCACGGTCATGCAGAACTGCTCCGCCTCATCCCTGGGATCCTCCCGGCCCAGGGCCAGAAAGACCTTGAAGGCCAGCCCGAGTTCCCGGGCGTACTCCACAAAATAGGCCTCCATCAGGGACGGGGAAAAGCGGTCGTTCCCGGCCGGAACCGGGGTGTGGGTGGTAAACACGGAACTCGAGGCCACCAGTTCCATGGCCGCTTCAAAGGAAAGCCCGTAATGCTTCATAAAGACACGAATCCGTTCCAGACCGGCAAAGGCGGAGTGCCCCTCGTTCATATGCACCACCTTGGGCTCGATCCCCATGGCGTGCAGCGCCTTGACACCGCCGATGCCGAGCAGAAACTCCTGGCGCAGCCGCATCTCCAGGCCGCCCCCGTAAAGCTGGGCCGTGATCTCCCGAAAATCGGTCGGATTCTCCGCAATATTGGTATCCAGCAGGAACAGAGAAATCCTGCCGACCAGGGCCCGCCAGACCCGGGCATACAGCGTCCGCCCCTGCAGTTGCAGTGAGATGGTCAGAGGGCTCCCCTCGTCGTCCCGGATCAGGGTCAGGGGGAGCTGTTCAAAGTCGTTGGTCGGGTAGCGCTCCTGCTGCCATCCGTCGCGGGTCAGATTTTGACGAAAATACCCGCGCTGATAGCAGAGCCCCACAGCGACCAGGGGCAGATTCAGGTCACTGGCCGACTTGAGATGATCGCCGGCCAGGATACCCAGTCCGCCCGAATAGACCGGCAGACTGAGGGCCACACCGTACTCGGCACTGAAGTAGGCAACCACTCCGTTTCCGTTCTCCTCGCCGATATGAAGAGGAGAGGCCGATTTCCGATGGTAATTCTGCAGACTTTCCAGAACGGCCTGAACACGGTCCAGGAAAAACGGATCCAGGGCCAGCGCTTCCAGTCGTTCCTGGGGGAGATGATTCAGGAACCAGACCGGGTTGTGCCTGCTGCGTTCCCACAGGGCAAAATCCATCTGGGAAAAGATCTCCGTAATCTCATGGTTCCAGGAAAACCAGAAATTGTACGCGAGATCCCACAACGGATTCAGGGACTCGGGAAGTCTGGGGATGACGCTGTATACCTGTAAAGGTTGCATATTGTACTCCGTGTCTAAAAAAACTAGGGTGGTCGGCTGAGTTCAGTCTTGCCTGGGAATTTGCCGGACTGAACCCAAAAAGGCAACACTCTTGCCGAACAGAAACATTTCAAACAGGAAAAGTCGTGAACGATACATATTCAAATTCCGCCATTGACGTCCATTTCCGATTTCTCTCCCCGCTCTGCCCCCCCGAGCAGTTCGGATACGCCACGCCCGGTTCCGCTGGCATCGACCTTCGGGCCTGCATCGAAGAACGGGAAATCACCCTCGCCCCGGGCCGGCGTCACCCCTTTCCCGCCGGCGTGGCTATGGACATCAGAACTCCCGGAATCGCCGGATTCATCTACTCCCGCAGCGGCCTGGGGGCCAAAGAAGGGGTGACCGTCAGCCAGGGGGTGGGGGTCATAGATCCGGACTACCGGGGGGAACTCGTCGTGTCTCTCCTGAACACGTCACCCGAGCCCCGGACCATTCGCCGGGGACAACGCATCGCCCAGCTGATCTTTGCTCCGGTCTACCGGGCGAACATCGTTCCTGTCCGGCAACTTTCCGAAACCGACCGCGGTGCCGGCGGATTCGGTCATACCGGAAAACATTGACCAACCCTGCCCATTTCCCGAAACTGCCCTCCCAAAGCAAGGAGAATCTCATGGATTTTGAAACATTGAAACAGCGGGACCAGGCCTCTTTATGTCCCACCTATGGCAGATACCCCATTGCCGCAGCCTCGGCCAGCGGCACCACCATCACCGACCTGAACGGAAAAGAGTATCTCGATTTACTGGCCGGGATCGCAGTCTGCAACCTGGGACACAGCCACCCGGAACTGCTCCGAACCCTGACCAAACAGGCCGGTTCCCTGCTACACGTCTCCAATCTGTTTTTCCAGCAGGAGCAGGTCGTGTTCGCCGAAAAGCTCCTGGCCACCTGCAGCCTGGACAAGGTTTTTTTCTGCAACTCCGGGGCTGAGGCCAACGAAGGTGCCATCAAGACCGCCCGTCGCTACATGCAGCGGATCAGAAACCGGGAGGCGTTCGAGATCATCACTCTGGAAGGGTCCTTTCACGGCCGGACCCTGGCCACCTTGACCGCCACGGGCCAGGACAAGATCAAGGACGGCTTCGCCCCGTTGCCCGAAGGGTTCACCATTGTTCCTTTCAACGACCCGGCCGCCCTGGAGCAGGCGATCACCTCCCGGACCGCAGCCGTTCTCCTGGAACCGATCCAGGGAGAAGGAGGGGTTCGCCCCCTTTCCCGCGAATACCTGCAGCACGTCAGAAAACTGTGCAGCGACAACGACATACTGCTCATCGTTGATGAGATCCAGACCGGAATGGGCAGAACCGGTCGTATGTGGGCCCACCAGCACGCCGACATCGTTCCGGACATCATGACGTCGGCCAAGGGGTTGGCCAACGGACTTCCGGCCGGAGCCATCGTCATGTCCGACGAAGTGGCCCGGGCCCTCGGACCCGGAACGCACGGCACCACATTCGGGGGCACCCCCCTGGTCAGCGCCGTGGGCACCAGGGTCCTCGAGATCATGGAACGGGATCGGATTCCCGAACAGGCTGCAGCCCGGGGCGCATTTCTCGAAACTACCCTGAACCGGATTAAGGAACGGTTTCCGGACAGAATCGCAACCATTCGCGGAGCAGGGCTCATGGTCGGCATCGAGTTGACCTTTCCCGGGCAGGAGGTCTGGAACGCGCTTCTGTCCCGGGGGTTCATCCTGAACCTGACCCAGAACACGGTTCTGCGCCTGCTCCCCCCCCTGACCATTTCGGAGCAGGAACTGGAGAGCTTCTGCACTGCTCTGGCCGAAACTCTGGAGACGATCTCCCCGGAACAAGGCTAACGGACAACCTTCCCCGCATCGTTCCCGTATCCCGGACCGGCCCTGAACCGGTCCGGGATACGGACCTGAAAAAACAAAATTGTCGATCTTTTCTGCCGGATTAGCGTTTTTGTCGTATTCCCGTCCCGAGCCAGAGCATCAAACCTCCTGTTCCCGGGAGGGACTGAAAGCGGCACGATATTTGTATTTCAAATCCGAAATCAAAAAGCCTGTTCTTCCCACACCGGAAGCCCCCGGACAAGGGATACCGGGACACACCAGCGGGACTCGAACCGGAGATGTATTTGACAAAAAACGCATTATCGCATACCTGTTTTTCCTTCATTTTCAGACAAGTCGACATATCCGGCCAGGAATGCCGAAGAGAGACATCCTCGCTTTTTCCGGCCCCGATTTCTTCCAACATCCTACTCTCGAGATTCAGGAACATCTTATGGCCATGATCGAATTCCACAACGTGGACAAATGGTATGGGGACTTCCATGTCCTCAAATCAATCAACGAAAATGTCGAAAAAGGAGAAGTGGTGGTCATCTGCGGGCCAAGCGGCTCCGGAAAATCCACCTTTGTCCGGTGCGTGAATCGGCTGGAAGAGATCGACAAGGGCCAGATTCTCATCGAGGGTTCGGACATCACAACGGGCGACAACCTGAATCGGCTCCGCTCCGAAATCGGAATCGTCTTTCAGCAGTTCAACCTCTACCCCCACCTGAGCGTCCTCAAAAACGTCACCCTGGCCCCGACAAAGGTCAAGAACGTTCCCAAAGACAAAGCCGAGACCCTGGCCCTGGAGCTCCTGGACCGGGTCGGCATCGGCAACCAGGCTCATAAATACCCCATCGAGCTTTCCGGGGGGCAGCAGCAGCGCGTGGCCATCGCCCGGGCATTGGCCATGCAGCCCAAGGTCATGCTTTTCGACGAACCCACTTCGGCCCTGGACCCGGAAATGATCAACGAGGTCTTAAACGTCATGAAGGACCTGGCCCGGGAAGGGATGACCATGCTCTGCGTGACCCACGAAATGGGGTTTGCCCGGGAAGTGGCCGACCGGGTCATTTTCATGGACCATGGAGAAGTCATGGAAACCGGCACCCCGGAACACTTCTTCACCAATCCCCAGCATGATCGCACCAAAGCTTTTCTGAAAGAAATTCTCTAGGTTTTTTTCCTTTCAACCCCCTAACACCCGACCAGGAGGATTCAGTGAGCAGATCTTGGACAAAAACAGCGATTCTTGTGTTCGTCATGCTCTTTCTTGCCGGAGCCATGACCGCCCATGCAAACAAACTCGAAGACATCAAGGAACGGGGCACCCTCATTGCCGGGGTCAAAGACGCCGTTGTTCCGTTCGGCTTCGTTGACCAGGACACCAATCAGCTGGTGGGAATGGACGTGGACATCTGCCGGTACATCGCAGACAAACTCGGCGTGAAGCTGGAGCTGAAACCGGTCACCTCGGCCACCCGCATCCCCATGCTCTCACAGGGCTCAGTGGACATCGTGGCTGCCACAATGACCCACAAGTTCGCCCGGGAAGATACCATCGACTTCTCCATCACCTACTTCATGGACGGACAGAAAATCCTGGTCAAGAAGGACTCCGGCATCACCTCCGTAGCCGACCTGGCCGGCAAAAAGGTCGGGACCTCCAAAGGATCCACCTCCGAAAAAAACATCAAGGAAGCCCAGCCCGACTGCCGTGTCCTGTCCTTTGAAGGATACCCCCAGGCATTCCTGGCACTGCAGCAGGGGAAGGTCGCAGCCGTAACCACGGACTCCACCATTCTGCTCGGCCTCAAAAACAGCGCTCCCAATGCCGACGAGTTCATCATTGCCGGCGATTTCATTTCCGCAGAGCCTTACGGACTGGGCCTGCCCGAAAACGAATCCGATTTCCGGGATTTCGTGAACAAGGCCCTGGCCGACATGTGGGTCAGCGGAGACTACGAAAAAATCTACAACAAATGGTTCGGTGCCGACACCAATTACTACCTGCCCCTGAACTGGCAGATGGAAATCTGGCCGTAGGACGACCGGAGCACTTCGAGCAGAAACCCAGGCGGAAATTCCGCCTGGGTTTCTGCGACAATCACAAGGCACACTCTTTTTATCTTCTTCCTTTCCGTGTCATTCCGTGTGTTCCATGGGCCGTTTCACGCCCCGAAAAAAGTCCTCCCCGGAACACACGGAACAGCACGGAAAGAAGAACGAAGGGACCGGAGTACCTTGATCTTCCGGAATTTCTCAGAGTTCCGAACTATACTGTTCATCGTCCTGTTTCCGTCCAATTCGACAGCAAAAGAGAAACGCCTTGAATTACAATTTCGATTGGAATCTTGTCCTGTCCGGAGAATACGGCGAATGGATTATCGAAGGACTGATCGTCACCCTGAAGATATCCTTCGTCTCCATCATCTTCTCCATGCTCGTCGGGACCCTGATCGCCGTGTTCCGACTTTCCAAGGTCAAACCGCTCGAGTGGTTCAGCCTGGCCTACACAGAATTTTTCCGGAATACTCCGCTGCTGGTCCAGATCTTCTTCTGGTACTTCGGCTCGGATGCGATTCTGCCCGATGAGGTCAATAAATGGCTGTACGCGCGGGACTTCGAGTTCGCCGCCGGCGTCATCTCCCTGACCGTGTATACTTCGGCCTTTATCGCCGAAGAGATCCGATCCGGCATTTTTTCCATTCCCAAGACCCAGCTGGAAGCCTCCAGGGCGTGCGGACTGAGTTTTCTGCAGGCCATGCGGTACGTGATTCTTCCCCAGGCCTTCAGAATCATCATTCCCCCGCTCATCTCTCAGTTCCTGAACCTGATCAAGAACTCTTCGCTGGTAATGACCATCGGGGTCATGGACCTGACCTACATGGCCAGGCAGATCGAATCCTACACATTCCATGGATTTGAGGCGTTCACGGTCTCCACGCTGATCTACATCGCCATCTCCCTGACCGTGTCCCTGCTCATGACCCAGTACAACAAGCATTTTCTGCAGATTGTCAGGACATAGTCGGAAAGGGACAGAGAATACGGTTTACGGGTTTGAGGATACGCAAAAAACGCTGCAGGCGGAAGGGGCTTCCACTGTCATGGGAGAGTTGACTCTCGACAATTCCCATACGAGGCCGATCCCCGGAGCCATCGAAGATTTCATAGCATAGAACGAGGATATCACTTTGCATTGGGACATTGTCTGGAACAACTTCGACTACTTTCTCATCGGCGCTTACCCCCAGGGACCGCTCGGCGGTATTGCCATGTCCATCCTGCTCGCCCTGGGCGGCATTTTCGGAGCTTTCTGGATCGGACTTGTCGTTGGACTGATGCGCCTTTCCTCCCGGGCCTGGTTCAGGATTCCTTCCATGATCTACATCGAGATCATCCGGGGAACACCGCTGCTCATGCTCATCTTCTGGTTCTATTTTCTGGCCCCCATCGTTCTCGGGCATACCCTGCCCGAGACCCAGTCCGCCCTGGCAGCCTTTATCGTGTTCACCTCGGCCTATATCGCCGAGATCGTCCGGGCCGGGGTGCTGGCCCTGCCCAAGGGACAGATGGAAGCGGCCAGAGGATCCGGGCTGAGTCACATGCAGGCCATGAGCCACGTCATTCTGCCCCAGGCCCTGCGCAACATGATCCCGTCGTTCGTAAATCAGTTCGTCAGTCTGACCAAAGACACCTCGCTGGCCTACATCATCGGCGTCAACGAATTGACCCGGGCCGCCACCCAGGTCAACAACAGATCGCTGATTGCTCCGGCGGAAATCTTCCTGACCATTGCGGTCTTGTACTTCATCATCTGCTACGCCCTGACCGCAGCCAGTCGCAGACTCGAAAAACAGGTTTCAAAATACCAGGCTCGTGGAAATGCATAACACACTGACCCGTATTACCATCATTTTTCCGGAAGCCATGGCCGACGCCATGGCACCGCTTTTTTTCCGTTATGCACCCTGGGGATGGGAAGAGCAGCCGGGGCCCCAGGAGGAGCATGCCACGGCGGTCCTTCACTTCGATCGACCGGAACAGGCCCAGGATTTTCTGGCTGACCTCGGAGCCGGATACCCGGAGGCCGCGGTTGTCCGGGACGAAGTCGAAAATGCCGACTGGTCCGAGGCCTGGCGCGAATTCTTCCAGCCCATCAGGGTCAGAGACCGGTTCATGGTCCTGCCCACCTGGCTGAGCGAAGAACACCAGGGGCTGACCCCTCTTCTCATCGAGCCCAAAATGGCCTTTGGAACCGGCCACCACACCACCACCCGCCTCTGCCTGGAAACCCTGGTGGATCTGGTCACCGATGGCCGAATCGGAAAGGAAGCGGAATTTCTGGATCTTGGCACAGGGTCCGGCATTCTCGGTATCGGGGCCGTCCGCCTCGGCTTGCGGGGCCGGGGCCTGGACATTGATCCGGTGGCCATCGATAACGCCAGAGAAAATATCGCCCTGAACGGGGTCGAAAACGCTTTCCACGTCGCCACCGGCGGCATCGATTCCCTCCCGGCGGACCAGACCTTTGACTGCATCGTAGCCAACATCCTGGCCAATCCCCTCATCGAAATGGCCCCGTCCGTAGTGGCCGCTCTGCGCCCGGGAGCGGTGCTTATTCTGTCCGGAATCCTTGGGGAACAGGCAGACAAGGTGGCTGCGGCCTACCAGAATCTGGGCCTCAAGGCCCCGACCATTTCCCACGACAACGAATGGTCGGTCCTGGTCTGGGCCTGAGTTCCACTGCCATGACCCGAAGAAATCTGCTTCTGAACATGTACGGGGCCATGCATGAAAGACTCGGACCGAGTTTCTGGTGGCCCGGCGAAACCCCGTTCGAAATCGCCCTGGGGGCTATCCTGACCCAGAACACCAACTGGGAAAACGTGACCAGGGCCCTCACCAACCTGCGGGAAGAGTCCCTGCTCTCTGCGGAAAAAATTTTCGCCCTGCCCGAGGAACGCCTGGCCGCGTTGATCCGTCCCGCCGGATACTTTCGCCTCAAGGCCAGACGAATCAAGCATTTCATGACCTTTCTGCACCGGGAGTGCGGGCTTTGCCCGGAAAAACTCGCTGATTTTTCCACGCAGACCGCCCGAACCCGGCTGCTGACCGTAAACGGAATCGGACCGGAAACCGCGGATTCGATCCTCCTGTACGCCCTGCACAAACCGACTTTTGTCGTGGACGCCTACACCAAACGCATCCTGAACAGACACATGCTCGTCCCCGAAGATATCGGTTACGAAGAACTCAGGGAATATTTCATGGACGTTCTCCCTGTCGATGTCGTTCTGTACAGTGAGTTCCACGCCCTGATCGTGCGCGTCGGGAAAAAATGGTGCCGCAAAAAGCAGCCTGACTGCAGCAGCTGCCCCCTGGCCGGCTTTCTGGAATGACTTGACCTGAATTCAAAATGGATCAAAGAATGGGGTCATGGCCGCAATTCACGGTTTTCCTTTTTTTTTACGCCCCGGGCGCCTTGTCGCGGTCTTCGCCTTCCTGACCGCGCTCCTCCCTGTCCTCCTTGCCGCTCCATCACCCTCCCGAGCCGCCGACTCCCTGCAGGAAAAACTGCAGTCCACCCGGGCCCGGGTCAGGACAAGCGAACAATCCATCGCCTCCCTGACCCGCACCGAACGCAAGCTCTTCAAAGACCTGGCCGGGGTGGAGGATCGTCTCACCGACTTCGCCGATTCCCTGAAAAAACTGGAACAGGAGCAGACCCGGCTGCAGGAGCGGACCGAAAACGTGGAGGCGGCCCTGAAAGAGTCGGACCGGCAGCAACACCGGCTGCTCTCCCATCTCTCGAACCTGCTGCGGACCGCCTGGCCCATAATGCTTCAGGCGCGCACCGATACGGCCGCTCATCTGGAATCATGGGGAAGCTCCAGTCGCCAGGGGACCTGGATCGAGAAGCTGTATGCCGGGGCCCGCAGAGACCTTGAGGCACTTCGCGCGGAACGGGCCAAAGCCCAAAAGCAGCTCTCCTCCCTGGCAGAACTCCGGAAAGCCGCCACCCGCAAGCTGGCGGAAACGGAACAGAGCCGGGAGGAACTGCTCGACAGACGACTCGCATTCCTGAAAAAAGTTCAATCCGTACGCACCCAAAAACTGAAACGCGAGGAGGAGCTGCGCCGGGTCATGGCCGTGATCGAAGAGATTCAATCAAAGATCAAAGCTATGAAATCCAGGCGGATCAAGGACCTCAAGGGCCGCCTTCCCTGGCCTGTCCAGGGTCGGCTCACTGACAAGTACAGTCCCGACAGCTCACCGCCCCGACGCGGCGTGGGCTTCACCGCGCCCGGCGACCCCACAGTGCGGGCCGTGTCCTGGGGCAAAGTAGTCCATAATGACCAGCTCCGCGGGTTCGGCCGGGTGGTCATCATCACCCACGGCGACAATTATTATACCCTGTACGCATTTCTATCGGAAACCTCGGTCCGCTCCGGACAGAAAGTGGAAAAAGGCGAACCTCTGGGGCAGGCCGGGTTCTACCCCTCTGCCAAAGGACCCGGCCTGTATTTTGAATTGCGTTTCGGGCAAAAAGCCATTAACCCTGAAGAGTGGTTGCGCGTCCCCTGACCCTGGTTTGTTATCGGTGTCTCCCGGGAAAATATCGTCGCCCGTATCCGGCGGCCGAGCTCAACCTTCCGAAACATCCCAACTGAATTTCACAGAGTACACCATGGAGGAGTTCATGCGTATCAGCCGCATTTTCGGCACCCTTTTTCTCCTGGGGGTCCTGGCTACGGCCTCGGGCTCGGGAATGGCCAAGAGCCAGGACCCGTATGCCTCCCTGAAGCGGTTCAGCCAGATCATGGACCTCATCGAACAGAACTATGTGCAGGAGGTGGACCGGGACACGCTGGTCCAGGGTGCCATCGAGGGGATGCTGAACAAAGTCGATCCGCATTCCACGTATATCGATGCCGAGGAGTTCCGATTCATGCAGGAGGAATTCTCCGGAGAGTTCGGTGGAATCGGCATCCAGATAGGGATGAAGGACAAACGGCTCACGGTGATCGCCCCCATTGAGGATACTCCGGCCTTCAATGCCGGACTGCTGGCCGGAGACACGATTCTTGAAATCGACGGGGTTTCGGCTCTGAACATGACCCTGACCGAGGCCGTAAGCAAGATCCGCGGCCCCAAGGGGGAACCCGTGGTTCTGACCATCCTGCACAAGGACGGGGCTGCACCGAAAAACGTAACCATCATCCGGGGAACCATTCCCCTGATCAGCGTCAAGGACCAGGAGCTGGAGCCCGGCTATCTGTATCTGCGCATCACGGACTTCAAAGCGAATACCACCGAGGATCTGCAGAAGAAAATCCGGGAGTATGCCGAAAAAACCGCCCTTGAAGGGGTGATCCTCGACCTGCGGAACAACCCGGGCGGTCTCCTCACCCAGGCAGTGTCCGTGGCCGATACCTTTCTCCAAAGCGGTCTTATCGTCTACACTCAGGCCCGGGATCCCGGATCCAGGCGTGACATGCAGGCCCGCAGGCAGAACAGCGACGTATCCTGTCCCATGGTCGTGCTCATCAATGCCGGATCAGCCTCGGCCTCGGAAATCGTGGCCGGCGCCCTGCAGGACAACAAACGGGCCCTCCTCCTCGGAGAACAGACCTTTGGGAAGGGATCGGTTCAGACCGTCATGCCACTGGCCGACGGCTCCGGGGTCAAGCTGACCGTGGCCCTGTACTATACGCCGAGCGGCCGCTCCATCCAGGCCGAAGGCATTCAGCCGGACATGAACATTCCCTTTGTCCCCGCTCCCGAGAAACAGGACATGGAGGATCATCCGGCCTTCAGGGAGGCCAATCTTTCCAAGCATCTGGCCAACCCCAACGGCGACGTTGAGGCCCCTGCTGCAACAAAGGAAGAGAGCACCGATGTCCGGGACATGCTTGCCAGGGACAACCAGCTCTCTCTTGGACTGAAGCTGGTCAAATCCCTGCCCGTTATCAAGGGCCTGAACTGATTTCTCCCGACGTATCCTGATCCCGATCCGCGACCGTCACCCAGCCCCACATCCGGTCGGGGATACTCCCGAGTATCCCCGGCCTTTCCTATTATGACCACCAAAAAAAAAACCACCCGTTCCATATCCAGCAGGAAAAAGGCTCCCGCATCCTCGTTTTCCAGAATCAGACTGCTGCTCTGGGCCGCCCTGTTCGGCCTGACGGCCGGTTCGCTGGTGCTGGCCATGACCCTCCTGAAGACAATGCCCTACGAGACGTCCCCTAAGGTCCCGGTCTCACCCGGCCAAAGCCTCACGGTCCGCCGGGAACTCCCCGCACCCGTTCCCCGGGCCATGACCCCGCCCACGCCCCGGCCCGCAGCAAAAAGCCGGAAAAAGGTCCATCCCTACGAAGAAATTTCCGCGGACTCCCTGGAATCCAAGATCCGGGAAGCGGATATGGCCATCCTCCAGGCCGCCCTGCAGTGCGGTATCTCTTCCGAGGGAATGCGACACACCAGTGTGGAGCAGCGCGAAAGCGCAGGACAGGAATACCACTTTCAAACCATCACCATTACCCCTTCCGCAGACCTGCGGAAACTGGGGGCGACCCTGTCCACAACCCTGACCACGCTGGTCGACGGAGCGGTCCTGACCGCTCCCCGGGGCGCAGACAGAGATCTGCGCATCACTGTGGACGGTTTTCCGACTCACAGGCTGGTTCTCGGGACCACCCAATCCCCCTCCCGCCAGTCCCCGGACTCGGAGGCGGCCCTGGCCATCGTCATCGATGACATGGGTCGAAGCGTCCGGGAAGGCGCTTTCCTGGCCGACCTGGACATGCCTGTCTCCTTTTCCATCCTTCCCTACAATACGCATGCGCGTGAAGTAGCAGAGCTTGCCCATCGCCGCGGACTGGAGGTCCTCATCCATCTGCCCATGGAACCCCGGGGGTATCCTGAGACCGCCGACCCGGGGCCCGGGGCGCTGTTCACCTCCATGAAGCAACAGACCATCCGGACCCTGATGGTCCGGGCCCTGCAGCGCGTCCCCCACGCCTCGGGGGCCAACAACCACATGGGATCCAGATTCACCGAATCCGGACCGGGCATGGACACCGTGCTGCGTGAGCTGGCCGGACACCGCCTTTTTTTCCTGGACAGCGTGACCACCCCCCGCAGTCAGGGCGAAAATGCGTCCAGAAAAGCGCGAGTGCCCTACATCCGACGCAATATCTTCCTGGACAATGTTCAGGATGCCCAGGCGATCATCTTTCAACTCAAAAAAGCGGAAACCCTGGCCAGACGACGCGGAGCAGCGGTGGCTATAGGCCATCCGTATCCGGAAACACTCCGAGCCCTGGACGAATGGTCCCGAACCAGGGACACATCGGTACAAATCAGAACCGTCACCGACCTGCTCAAAAACCGGGGGTAGATGCCCCGGACCTTCGAGAAAAACCACAGGCAGATAATTCATTGACCCACCAACCAACACAACCTCCACACCCTCCTTGTTTTTTTCTTTTTGTTCAATTATGAACAAACGTTTGTTTTTTTGTAACTATTCAGGTCCTTTTTACAAAATTAGAAATTTCAAATTTAAGAAATTTTAGAAATTTGAGAAATTATAAGACGTTAGCGCCTGCTCTTTCAATTTCTGAAATTTCTTAAATTCTCAAATTTCTTAAATGTATCGTCCGGTATTCAAATTTTACTTTGAATTTCAGGCTCTT
>JAWLGC010000038.1:0-20471 GCA_041685265.1 Desulfomicrobiaceae bacterium
GACCGCCCGAGCCGTGCGTGACCTGGAAATGATTTACGACTTCTTTACGCTTCGGGAAGGCTCACCCCAGGCTGACGCCATCCTGGACCGTCTGGAAGCGGCTGCAAACTCTCTGAAGCACCTGCCTGGCCGAGGTAACTGCCCCCCGGAACTCGAACGAATCGGCATACGAGCGTTCAAAGAAATCCATGCTACCCCATACCGGATCATCTACCAGGTCAATGACAGCTCGGTCTATATCCACTGCATCCTCGATGCTCGCCGGGATATCCAATCCCTCCTCACAGAGCGATTGCTGAATTGAAGATAACTGAAGTTACGCACGCAATGTCGTAGAACGCAGAGAAAAAAGAGAATGGCCCACGGATCACACGGATGCACACGGATTGAAGACAAGGTAGATTCTTTGATCCTCTTTATTCTTAAATCCGTGTCAATCCGTGTGATCCGTGGGCCAACTCTTCCTGGTTACTGGAATTGCGTAACTTCAGTCAATAATACAAAAATTCAGCTCTTCTCCTCTCTTCACCGCACTCTCTCATGACGAATCAAAACATAAAAATCAGGCCGTCACATGGAAATGAAAACCATCGCCGGAAAATCTCTTGATCAGTGGCAAACCTCCCTGCCCCCCCTTGCCCCCGTGCGCCGCTGGCACTTTTCGATTCGGCACCTCATCTTTCAGCCTTCGCCCCATCTTTTCCGCAAACTCCCGGGACCCGATCACCCCGGCCTGATCACCAGCATCACTCCGGCCGCAACAACCGTCACCCCCATGGCTCCCTGAAAAAACAGGTCATACCCGCCTGCCTCGATAAGCAACCCTCCGACAACAGGCCCCAGAAAAGAGCCGCAGTGCACGGCCAGCATGAGCATGTTGGCATTGTAGCCACGAAACTCCGGCGCGGAGACCTGATACATGAGGGCGTTGTAGAACACGGCCACATTGCACAGAGCCAGAAAGACGATGGTGCACAGGGAGAGAAACTCGAAGGTCAGGAGACGGGCTTGGGACATGAAAATTCCTTATGACTGGACATGTTACGGGCGGCAACGGCACCGGTAGCGGAAACGCACACAATTCCCCGCATAGGACCTGCGCACACAACAGGTCATACCCGACGCAAAAAAGCCCTGCCCGAGATTCCGGACAGGGCTTTTTATAGCACGGGTGAACGAGGCTGCTACACCGACAACCGGTCGATGGTCTGGGAAATCTGCATACCCACGGGGGTCTGCCGGGTCATTTCCCGCTCCACGTTGGCGATCCCCTTAAGGACCGTGGAGTGGCGGCGGTTGAAACGGCGCCCGATCTCGGCCAGGGAGAGTTCGGTGTGTTTCCGGGCCAGAAAGAAGGCTGTGTTCCGGGCGATGACGTTCTGCTTCTTGCGGCTCTTGGACCGGAGCTGGTCCTCGGAAAAGGCGTACGCCTTGCACACGAACTGCACGATCCTGGCCATATCGATCTTGGGATCCTGCAGGTCATAATTTTTGAGCATCTCCCAGGCCATGTCCACGGTCAGTTCTTCCCGCATAAGCCGGGCCTTGAGGATCATATTTTTCAGACAACTCTCCAGCTGACGCACATCCGTCTGGATCCGTTCGGCCAGAAGTTCCCCCACATTGCGGGGCAGAGCCACCTGAAAGGAATTTGCCTTGGCCTCCACGATCTTGACCCTGGTTTCAAAATCCGGGTTGGCGATCTGGGCCAGAAATCCCTGACAGAACCGGGAGGTCAGGTTGGAATCCACATCCTTGAGCTCCTTGGGCAGAAAGCTGCTGGTAAACACCACCTTGCGACCGTGAACCTGCAGGGATTTGATGGTGTTCAAAAGCTCGTCCTGCATCTTCTCCTTGCCCTGGAAGAAATGGATATCCTCCAGAAGCAGCACGTCCACCTTTTCCCTGTACCGGGCCTTGAAGGATTCGATATCCCGACTCTTGATGGCCATGACCATCTGGTTGGCGAATTCCTCGGCTGTGAGGTAGGCGATGTTCACGGTGGAGCGATTACTGGCCTTGGCCACTTCCTTGCCGATAGCCTGAATAAGATGGGTCTTGCCCAGTCCCGGGGCCGAGCTCAGAAAGAGCTGATCAGAGGCGAACATCTCCTGACTGAAACCACGGGAAGCCACAAAGGCGAGTTCATTGGAGGGGCCGACCACAAAGTCTTCAAAATCGTGACGCCACGTGTTGGACGGGATGGTCTGCGGATCCGAACGCAGGGGCAGGCCCATCTGGCGCCCCCTGGACCGGTTCGGGGCCACACTCTGCCGGCCGGGGAGAATCAGCCTGGAGGAAGAGGGCTCGGCCGGTGCAGAGCTCGGGTCGTCTTTCCTGAGCCGGCCGGACTGCTCTTCCACCTGCGACTGCAGATGTGACTTACGCGCCCCTTCCTGAACCCGGGCTCCGCTGGAGACCTCGAGTTCGGGGGTGGTCCCCAGGACATCTGCGGCCGCTTCCAGAATAGGCTTCTGCAACCGGTCACGAACCCAGGAGGCCACAAAGGCGTTCGGGGCCTTGAGCACAAGAGTATCGCCACGCAAAGCCCCCGTAAGAGGTTTGATCCAGACCTGATACAGCCCGGCTTTTACGGTTTTTTGCAGGATATGTTGAATTTTTTCCCAATCATCTCGCATGGTGGTGGTGGATACTCCTGGGTAGCCGGAATGATCAACGTCAGTTTCAAGCGTGCATTCTGCGTTCATAAAGGAAAATTTCTACAGGGCAACTAGTTATATTAATTATCAAAAGCTAAAACTAAAGGCAATGCCGGGATTCATGGATTTCGGCAAAAATCCGCAGGGAGCAAGGGCCTGCTTTATTTTTATGCAATGTTATCCACAACCCAAATTATTTTTTCACAGGCATTACTCGATAAATCGTGAATTTCCGTGAAATTCTGGCTTCTTCGCATCTCTGCCATACAAAGGACATTCCTTTGTAACCCGACCCGCCCCGGCGTAACCGGACGGTCCATGGGCAAAAAAAGTGGCACGTCCACAGACACGCCACATCATTCTTTTTAATGAAAAAAGATCTAAAAATCAGGCAGGATCGGATATCGAAACCGCAAAGCGGTCCATGTCGGAACTGAACCGGTGAAACAGATCATCAAAGACCAGCGGCACCCGGCCATGCAGCTCCTTAAGCAGGGGAAGCATGAGCTGACGCATCTGCGGATGGGACGGTGCGGCACAGCGCAGATCGAAAATATGCCTCCACTCCCGGATGTTGGCCGTAACCACGATCTCGGTCTTCAGGCTGTTGGGCAGTACGGAGCGCGCCTCCTGGGCCGTGGCTCCGGCATCGATCAGGGTCAGGTACGCCTCTTCCGCCTGTTTCATGGCCCGCAGCCAGACCGCGTACCGATCCGAATCCGCAGCCCAGAAAAAGGGTCGGATCACGGTAATCTCCCGCCCGAAACGGTCTTTTCCGTAGTTGGCGTACCGAGTTGATTCCTGGCTGAACGAACACAACCGGTGCCGGACGATCTCATGAGTGATCCCCCGGTCGCAGGTCAGCCGGACAGACAGGGAACAATGCTCGAGCACGCTTTCATGGCCGAGAGACACGATCCGGCGCAGCAGATCCCGACCCGAAGTCGGTGTGATCTTGTCCTCGGACTTGTAGCAGGTCCTGGCGGCCAGCTCGAGATGCCCGATGATGAATTCCCCGTCGGGGACATGCAGAATTTCATGGGACGGTTCGATGATGCGCATATCTCTCCTTGATTGTCTGCAGGACTCAAATCGCCTCAGGTCAGGAACTGCCCGAGTGACCCCACGCTTTCGCCCAGATGGCGGTACGCCTTTTCCGTGACCACTCTGCCGCGCGGCGTCCGTTTCAGAAATCCGCTCTGGATCAAAAACGGCTCGTAAATCTCTTCAATAGTCCGAACTTCCTCGGAACAGGCCACGGCAATGGTTTTCACCCCTACCGGTCCACCGGAAAAATGGCTGATAATGCAGTGCAGGATCTTTCTGTCCATCTGATCCAGTCCGCCGGCGTCCACGTCCATCATATCCAGCCCCTTGGACGCGGACTCCCGGTCGATGGTCCCGTCTCCGGACACCAGGGCAAAGTCCCGCACCCGGCGCAAAAGACGATTGGCAATACGCGGCGTGCCCCTGGCCCGCCGTCCGATCTCCAGCGCGCCCTCGGGGGTGATGGTCACGCCGATGATCCCGGCCGCCCGGAGCACGATGGTGGCCAGCTCCTGCGGGGCGTAAAACTCCAGCCGGCAGATGACCCCGAAACGATCCCGCAGCGGGGAACTGAGCAGTCCGATCCGAGTGGTTGCCCCGACCAGGGTGAAGGGTTCCAGTTCGATCTTCACGGTTCTGGCCCCGGGACCCTGCCCGATGATCAGATCCAGCTTGAAATCCTCCATCCCGGGGTAGAGAATCTCCTCCACATTGGTGGGCATGCGGTGAATCTCATCAATGAACAGCAGATCATTGCGCTGCAGATTGGTCAGGATGGCGGCCAGATCTCCGCTGCGTTCGAGGACCGGCCCGGATGTGGAAACCAGATTCACGCCCAGCTCGCCGGCCATGATCTGGGCCAGGGTGGTCTTGCCCAGCCCCGGGTTGCCGTACAGCAGCACATGATCCAGATGCTGCTTACGCTCCAGTGCGGCCTGGAGATAAATCTTCAGATTGGCCCGGACATCGTTCTGGCCGATAAAGTCCTCAAGAGACCGGGGCCTGATCCCCTCTTCCACCGGCGCGCTCATGCCCCGCTCCCGGACAGAATGCGCAGAGCGGCCCGGATGGCGGACCCGGCATCCGGATCGGACACATCGTTAAGGGCTTCTTCGGCCGCGGCGGACGCCTCGCTCTCGGAGTATCCAAGGGCCATCAATCCTCCCACGGTGTCCGCAAGAACAGAAGGAAGCACCGGCCCGGCCGTGCCTTCCGGTGAAACGCCCAGATCAAGAGTGGCAAACCGGTCCTTGAGATCAAGGAGAATCCGCTTGGCGGTCTTGGCCCCGATGCCCGGCACTCCGGTCAGGGCCCGGACATCCTCCCTGGCCACTGCGAGGCCGAGTTGTTCCGGAGTGAAGCAGGACAACATGGCCAAAGCGGTTTTCGGACCGAGCTTGGGCACGGAAATAAGCACCGCGAACGTCTCCCGCTCTGCAAAGGAAGAGAACCCGTACAGGGAAAACGCATCCTCCCGAATCACCGGGACAACGAACAGGGCGACATCGTCCCCCTCTCTGCCCAGCCCGAGCAGCAGGCGCTCGGTGACGAACAGGTCGTACCCGACCCCTGCAGGGGTCAGAACCAGGCAGGTTCTGTCGGTTTTGCGAAGCAGTGTTCCGGTAACGTACCCGATCATTCCCTTTCCGTCCGTCTCAGCCCGGCATTCTCCGGCATAACTGCTGGTACCGGCGCTGGTTGAGGTGGCAGATGGCCACGGCCAGGGCATCGCTGCTGTCCCTGGCCCAATTCGGTTTCTCTCCCAGGATCTGTCCAACCATAAACGCGACCTGATCCTTTTCGGCCCGGCCCGTCCCGACCAGGGACTTTTTGACCAGGGTCGGTTCGTAGCTGAACACCGCAACGTCCCGCATCCCGCAGGCGGCCAGAATGGCCCCTCTGGCCTGGCCCAGTTTCAGAGCCGAAGCGGAATTACGGGCAAAAAAGACATCCTCCACCGCCACCATGTCCGGGGCGAACCGTTCCAGCAGCCCGGAGATCTCACCGAAAATGAAGCCGAGACGCAGACTGAGCGGACCATCCTTCACGGGGCGGATGGTCCCTGTCTCCAGCAGCCGGGCCTGTCCCGACCTCTCGTTCACGATTCCGTACCCGGTACACCGGGAACCGGGATCAACCCCGAGCACCGTGCAGTCCCTGCTCATTGTCGCTCCTTGGCGGGCGCTGTGCCGCTACCCTTCGAATTCGGCCAGAAGCTCGTCCGGGAGATCAAAATTGGCGTACACGTTCTGCACGTCTTCATTGTCTTCGAGCATCTCATACAGCCTGAGCATCTTCCGGCCGGTATCCGCATCCACGGCCACCGTATTCTGGGGGACCATGGTCAGCTCGGCCTCGGCCATTTCCAGACCGGCAGCTTCAAAAGCTTCCCGGACTCCGGCATAATCCTCAGGAGCGCACTGGACCTGCCAGGACTGTCCGTCGTCGATGACATCCTCGACTCCGGCATCCAGTCCGACTTCCAACAGTTCTTCGTCGGAATACCTGGCCTTGTCAAAGGAAATGGTCCCTTTCATGTCAAACATCCAGGCCACGCAGCCGGCCGCACCCATGGACCCGCCGTTCTTGCTCAGAATATGGCGCACCTCGGCCACGGTGCGGTTTTTGTTGTCCGTGGCGGCATCCACCAGCACGGCCACTCCGCCGGGGCCGTACCCTTCGTAGCGGATCTCCTCGATGGCCGCAGCCGCGATCTCACCGGTCCCCTTTTTAATGGCCGTCTCGATCTTATCTTTGGGCAGATTGACCGCCTTGGCCGCGTCCACTGCGGCCCGCAGACGCGCGTTGCTGGACAGATCTCCACCGCCGGCCTTGGACGCGATCATGATTTCCTTGGTGACCTTGGTGAAGACCTTGCCCCGCTTGGCGTCCTGGCGTCCCTTGCGGTGCTGAATATTTTTCCACTTACTGTGTCCTGCCATGTACTTCCTCCAACGGACTGCTGATCTGATGACGTTTTCAGGGGTATGGTGCGGTTCCACTGAAAAAAGCCGAACCCCTCGGCCGTTCGGCACCATACCCGACCCTGGCGGATCGAAAAATTTTACGGTTACCCGATGAAAGAAACAGAACAGCCCGGGCTCGGGCGTTCGGAACTTCTTTTCCCCGGGAATTATTGTCGCTCGAACAGGGACATGAGAGTCGGGATCACTACACTCCGCCTTTGAATCCGGTCCCGACCAGAAAGGTCTCCTTGCTCTCGGACCGGGTCGATTTGGGCTTGAACGCCCGCAGCTTGCCGAAAAGAGGACGAATCTCATTGGTGAATCCGTGTACGTCCGGGCCCTCAAAAACCTTGGCCACGAAAAAACCGCCCGGCCTGAGCCAGGTCACGGCCACTGCATACGCCTCCCGAACCAGGTCCAGAGACCTGGCCTGATCGGCCATCTTGATCCCTGTTGTCTTGGGAGCCATGTCCGAGACCACCCCGTCAAAGGGGCCGATTTCGGCCAGCAGCGAATCGAGTTCAGGAGGACGATCAAACACGTCCCCCTGGATAAAGGTCACCTGGGGAGGGAATCCGATCTCGGGCAGATTCAGGTCCGCGCCCACGACCCGACCGGATTTCCCGACCTTCTCGGCGATGAACAGGGACCAGGATCCCGGACATGCCCCAAGGTCAAGAACCCGCTGTCCCGGGGCGAACAACCCGAACTGGCGCTGGATCTCCTTGAGCTTGTACACGGACCGGGCCGGATAATTTTCCTGCTTGGCCTTCTTGAAATAATGGTCCTGATATTTCTTCATGCTGCTGTAACGAATGCTGTGTTGTGATACCGGAAAACGCCCCCGTCAGGCAAAGGTGGACATGAATGCCAGCCTGTTTCAGGTATGTAAAGACAAAAAAAGGGCCGCGAACATTCGCGGCCCGAAAGAGGAACCCGGGGCGCCCCTGAAGAAAATCACCACTCTTGAAGAACCAGAAAATGAATTCCGGCACCGAATTCTCCGGAGCCCTTCTTGCCGTGCCTTACGGCCCAGACGACCCTGCCCCGAATGGTTCGACTGGCTTCCTCCTCGACTTTTTGCGGGCGACAGCCGACAATCTTCAAAACCACCTCTTCACCGGCCGGCATCAACCGATCGAGTTCAATAAACGCCCCTCCCCTGCTGAAGTCCACCAGCCTGGCAGAGAGGAACTCCTGTTCGCTCACGGTTCGACACTGAACGGGTAGATCCTGCCCGAAACGCTGATGCACACGCTGTTCAGGAAAATTGTAATACATGAAACCTCCGATTCCGTGCCCGGATTCAGGCATACAGCACAGGTTCGGGATAGCGCAGACCGACCACCTGACTCTTTCCGACCTTCCGGACCCAGATGACCTCTCCAGAATACTCACAATGCGATTCAGGACCGAACAGTTCCGGAGAACAGAACGGCATCACCACCCGGATCCGTTCCCCTTCCCGCAAAGAGTATTTCGACTCGAGACACATTCCGCCGGAGCCGTAGTTTTTCATGACCGCCCTGTGAAACATATTCGGATCACCATAGTGGAAGATAACCTCGGCCACGTATTCATACCTGTCCAGGTTCCGTTTTTCTGTAATCATTCTCCCCATGGGGCCTCCCTTCTGAACGCTCTATTCGCTCCTTTCGCCGGAAAGGGTCCAAAAACCATTTCCAGGCTTTTTCCGGTCTGGACCTTCCTTATGCCGGCTCCGGGTACAGACAGGTTCACTTTTTTTCGTCCTGCAGGCAGGCCGTGACCACGCCGACTCCGTCCACGCAGAACCGGGATCCGAGAAGCGATTCTTTGCCCAGGCTGCACTTCAGATATTCGAGGAGCACGATCCGCTCCAGCTCATTTCGGTCCAGCCGGTCAAGATACTCCCCGGACCGGAGGTCGTCGGCGAAAACCCGTTTTCTGACCATGGGATCGTTAAGCGAACACAGGGCCGAGAAGTAGGGAGCGACACGGGTGCGCAACTCGGCTTCAGGAACCCCTTTGACATGACGGACCAGCGTCTCCAGCTCCTGATGCGAGGGCAGTTGCGGCGACTCAAGAATCTCCTGCAGCGTTTCCACGTAGCGCCTGACCCCGGCAAGAATATGCTTTTCCTTGACCATGTTCATTCCGGCCCATCCTGCCCGGAGCCATTTGTACATGGCGACACGCAACGGCTCAGTCGGATCGTCGGGCTGGACATACACAGTCACGGACCTGGCATCATACATGTACGAATCGACCCAGCCCAACCCGGTTCTGGTCAGCCCGCACTCTTCTGAAAAGAGGTAGTTCCAGTCCGAATCCTTTCCGACCACGCCCCCTTTGCGTCCAACCCCCGAAGGCTCCCTCTGACTGGAAACGGAAAGCAGGACCCGATTTTTATGGTGCCGGAACAGGACCAGAACCCGGTTCGTATCGTAGACGTAGTAGCCCCCGGTATTGGCATCCGGCGTAATTTCCTCTCGTTCGGTCCCGACCACGACCTCGGGAACGGACAGGGTATCGAAACGGTGTTCCAACTCAGCCAGCCCTTCCCTGCCCGCGGCAAAACGGGTCCACTTCGAAGCCCGCAGCGAAGAGGGCATGAGCAGGTAGGAGGGAATGTCCGGATTGTACAGGTACTGAAGCACTTTTTTCAGGGACACCCGGGAGGTAAAGGCGAAGGAAGTCCCGGTGAGTCCCTCCTGCTCCGGCAGGGAAAAAGGGGCTTGATCCTCTTTGCTGATGGCAAAATCCACCAGAGAGGCGACCCGGGAGGCATCGAATCCGGAAGCCCCGCCCTGCTCCGCCATCCCCAGGGCGTATTCAAGGGCCGGTCCGGGATCGCTCCCTGTAACCGGCGTACCCGTATCGGCCAGACCACTCCGGCTTGCGACAAAAACCGTGAAACAGATCACCACATGGGCAAACAGTATTTTCAAACGCATATTTCCTCCTCCGGTCTCCCTGCTGTGGAGTCCGGAACATGATCTCGATGATATGTGAAAAGCCGGCTGACAAGCAGGCACCGGCCGGGGCAGGAAAGCAGGGAACGCACCACCCGTCAAGGTTGTTTTGCTCCCTCTTCAGAAAACTTGCCAATCAGAGCCCGTTCCCCTAATGTCCCGTCGTTTTTTTTGCCCGGAACCGCCATAACACGCAAAGAGGGCAGACCGGACCATGCCCGGGGGCAGAGAAAGCAACGGGTATCCATCCAACAACACAAGGAGACTGTTCATGAAGACTCGGGAACAATGGGGTTCCAGGCTGGGATTTATCCTGGCGGCCGTGGGCTCGGCCATCGGCCTGGGAAATATCTGGCGATTTCCCTACATGGCCTACGAAAACGGCGGCGGTGCTTTTCTGATCCCCTATTTTTTCGCTATGGTCACGGCCGGCATTCCGCTCATGATCCTCGAATTCGGCATCGGCCACAAATTCCGCGGATCCGCACCCAAGGCATTTGCCTCCATTTCCAAACGAATGGAATGGCTCGGATGGTGGCAGATCCTGATCTCGTTTATCATCGCTGTCTATTACGTCGCGGTCATCGGATGGGCCATCTCCTATCTGTTCATGGCTCCCGCGCAGACCTGGGGCGCAGAGACCAAGGATTTCTTTTTCTCCTCCTTTCTGCACCTGTCTTCCTCCCCCATGGACATCAACTCCATGCAGTGGCCCATCCTGGCCGCGGTAGCCGCAGCCTGGGCCGTCAACTGGTTCGTGCTCTTTTGCGGGGTGAAAAAGGGGATTGAAAAGGCCAACAAGATATTGATGCCCGTGCTCTTCTTCCTGGTCCTGCTGATCTGCGGGCGGGCCCTGACGCTTCCCGGGGCCATGGACGGGGTGAACTGGCTCTTCGAACCCCGCTTCGACAAGATCCTGGACTACAAGGTGTGGGCCGCGGCATACGGGCAGATATTCTACTCCCTGAGCATCTGTTTCGCCATCATGATCACCTACTCAAGCTACCTGCCCGAGAAGTCCGACGTGAACAACAACGCCTTTATGACCGTGTTCATCAACTGCGGTTTCAGCATGCTGGCCGGGGTGATGATCTTCGCCGTGCTCGGATCCATGGCCGCCCAGCAGGGCGTCGGGGTGGACAAGGTGGTCAGCTCCGGTGTGGGTCTGGCCTTCATCACCATCCCCAAGGCCATCAACTCCCTGCCCGCCCCGGCCTTTTTCGGGACCCTGTTCTTCCTGTGCCTGGTTCTGGCCGGACTCAGCTCGGAAATCTCCATCAGCGAGACCGTTGTTTCGGCCATCATGGACAAGGTCGGTCTGCCACGAAAAACCGTGGTCACCCTGTTCTGCACATCCGGCTTTCTGATCAGTACCGTATTTGCCACCGATGCAGGCCTGCTCGTGCTGGACATCGTAGACCATTTCATCAACAACTTCGGTATACTGTTCGCCGGACTGACGGAAATTCTGTTCCTGGGCTGGTTTTTCAAGACCTCCGTGATCCGGGATCATGTGAACCGGATCTCGGAATTCGCCATCGGCAACTGGTGGATGATCTGCCTCAGGTTCGTCACTCCCGTGGTGCTCGGCTATATGGCCGTAGCCAATCTTATCGGCGACATCCGGACGCCCTATTCCTCTTATCCGATAGAGGCCCTGTTGACCTTCGGCTGGTTTCTGGTTGTGGTCATCATCCCTCTGGCCTTTGTCATCCAGAAAAAAAAGACCACGGCTCCCCTTTTACGAACCAAATAACCCGGAGGTTTACCCCATGACCACAAGCGCTCTTCTGATGATGCTCTTCGGATTCGGAGTGACCTGGGGCGGCGCCGCCCTGTGCATCTCCATCGCCATGAAAAAAAAATAACACAACGCCGGGAAAGAAATTTCCCGGCGTTTTGTTTGCCCTCCCCCATAATTGCCCAAAAGCGGAAATTGGCCTATAGAACCGCCCCATGATCTCATTTTTTTTCTCCTCAGCCCTGCTCCTGGGCCGCTCCGGTTTCCGAGCCGATTCCGGGTGGTACGGTGCAACGCTCAAAATCATGGCCGCGGCCCTGGCATGCTTCGCCGTATTTTTCAGTAGCGACGGGGTAACCATGTTGACCGCAATCTCCGGATGATCGTCCCCATGCCAGACAGCCCAGCCCTGCTCACAGCACAAGATGACGGCCCCGACCTGACCATGACCGTCGACGGCACCATGACCGGACAGGACTGTTTTGTCCTGGCTCGGGAGCTGGCCGATCATCTGAAACAAGGCACCCGCTCCGTACGCATGGACCTGAGCCGTGTCCGGGAAATTGACGACTTCGGGGTGGTCACACTTCTTGACATGCACAGAAAGTGCCTGGCCACCGGGAGCACCTTTTCCCTGGCAGCGGTGCCGGACAGGATTTCGGATTTTCTCGACCTGGCCGGCTATGAAACCCTGCTGACCACTCCCAGAAGCGCCCCGCACTCCGTTCCCGGTCTCATCACCCGGCTCGGCGACAAGACCATCAAAACCCTGGACAATCTGCGCGGCCTGCTCATCTTCATCGGCGACATCGTTCTTGGACTGCTGCTGATCCTGGCCCGTCCCGGCAGGCTGCGCAGGGGGGACACCGTAACGGTCATGCAGCGGGTCGGGGTGGACGCCCTGCCCATCGTAGGACTGCTCAGCTTCCTGCTCGGGCTGATCATGGCCTTCATGTCCGCGGTCCAGCTCAAACAGTTTGGGGCGAACATCTACGTGGCCTCCCTGGTGGCCCTGTCCATGGTCCGGGAACTGGGCCCGATCATGACCGCCATCATCGTGGCCGGCCGGTCCGGTTCCGCCTTTGCCGCGGAGATAGGAAGCATGCGCATTTCTGAAGAGGTGGACGCCCTGACCACCATGGGATTTGACACCACCCTGTTCCTGACCATGCCCAGGATCATCGGAACCCTGGCCGTGGTGCCGCTGCTGAACCTGTTTTCCAACCTGTTCGCCATTGCCGGAGGCATGCTCATCGGGGTGACCACCCTGGACCTGACCGTGCAGGGGTACATGAATCAGACCCTGTGGACCCTGACCCTGTTCGACCTGTTCTGGGGGCTGGGCAAGAGCGCAGTCTTCGCCCTGATCATCGCCGGCATCGGCTGTTTCCGGGGGTTTAAAGTCCGGGGCGGGGCCGATGCTGTGGGACGGGCCACCACCTCTTCGGTGGTCTCCTCCATTTTTATGATCATTGTCGTGGATTCCATCTTTGCCGTCATCCTCAGGTATTGGGGATGATATGAACACATCCCCGATCATCACCGTTTCCGACCTGCGCATGGGGTTCGCGGAGACCCTTCTCCTTAAAAACGTTTCCTTCGAGGTCAATACCGGGGAAATCTTCATCATTCTCGGCGGCAGCGGCTGCGGCAAGTCCACCCTGCTCAAACACCTCCTGGGGCTGTACACTCCCCAGGCCGGAACCATCCGGATCGGCTCCATCCGTCTCGATCCCTCCGATAAGGCCGGGTACGAATCCATTCTCAGCCGCATCGGGGTCACGTACCAGGGAGGAGCCCTGTTCGGATCCATGACCCTGGCCGAAAATATCGCCCTGCCGCTCACGTCGTACACATCTCTTCCGGATTCAGCCGTGGCCGATCTGGTTCGGATCAAACTCGGTCTTGTCGGCCTGAGCGGATTCGAAAACCATCTCCCCGAAGAGATCAGCGGGGGCATGAAAAAACGGGCCGCCATCGCCCGGGCCATGGCCCTCAATCCGGACATCCTGTTCCTGGATGAACCATCGGCCGGACTGGACCCGATCACTGCAGCAGAACTGGACCAGCTCATCCTAAGACTGAACCGGGCCCTGGGCACGACCATGGTCATCGTCAGCCACGAACTGCCCAGCATCAACACCATCGCCCACCGGGTGATCATGCTTGACCGAGAGTCCAAGGGCATCATCGCCAACGGCCCGCCACAGGACATGCCCGACCATCCCCATCCTTTTGTACGCAGTTTTTTCACCAGAACCACGGTCCCGGAGAAACCGGCCTCTGACGGCCCCCCGGCGTACCCCGAACAGTAGGACCCAAACATCATGGCTTCCAATCGAACCAAGTTTTCCGTGGGATTATTCATGGCCGGGGG
Organism: Desulfomicrobiaceae bacterium; assembly: GCA_041685265.1. Classification (GTDB taxonomy): domain Bacteria; phylum Desulfobacterota; class Desulfovibrionia; order Desulfovibrionales; family Desulfomicrobiaceae; genus JAWLGC01. Next base: position 13,746 of record JAWLGC010000038.1, read on the forward strand.
TATGGCTCTGGCCGTCGTGGCCATCATCTGGCTGGGCATGACCTCCATGTTCGAAAAGGGCCACTTGTATGTAACCTATTTCGATGAATCGGTGCAGGGCCTCGACGTGGACGCTCCGGTCAAGTACCGTGGCGTCCCTGTAGGACGCGTGGATTCCATCGGCGTGGCCCCGGACGGCAGGCTCGTACAGGTCGTACTCAGCGTGGACGTGGACCCCAAGGCGGTCAACGCAACGGGGAACAACGTAACCGCCAAGCTGGCCGCAGTGGGCATCACGGGGTCCATGTTCGTGGAACTGGATCGAAGAGAGGAACCACCCTCGTCCCGCCCCCTTGCGTTCTCGTTCAATCCGGACCACCCGGTCATCCGGTCCGAACCGTCGAACATCAGCCGTCTTCTTGGGGGCATCGACGACGTGTTCTCCAGGTTCAGGACCATGGACATCGAGGGTACCCTGGGAAGAATCGATACCGCCCTGGACGTTCTGACCTCGTCCATCTCCGACGCCAGGATCAGGGAGCTCTCCCTTGAATTCGAGTCTATGCTCAAGGGGATGAATGCGATCGTCACCGCTCCGGAGTGGCAATCCATTCTTCGCCATGCGGACCGGGCCGGAAAGGGAATCGATACAGCGATAAACCTGGCGGCACAGGATCTGAAAAAAGCCGGAGCAGTGGTGGACAGGGTAGACGCCCTGATCGCAGCGACCTCTCCGGACCTGATTCGCACAGCATCCGCTCTGCGCCGGGGTGCGGAAAAAAGCGAGGACATACTGAGCACCACGGACACCACGGTCCGCACAGGCAAAGAGGCTGTCCAGGACCTGCACCACAACCTGCGGATCACCATCCGGGGGCTGCAAACCAGCGTTGAAAATCTGAACCGTCTTTCGGGAACCCTGGCCGACACCCCGTCCCGACTGTTGTTCGGCTCCCCCCCGGCGCCTCGCTCACTGCCAAAAGACTGAATAAGGAGATCAACACCATGCCCAGAAATCTTTGTCTGGCCCTGGTCTGCCTGCTGCTGCTTGCCGGATGCTCTGCAGGTCGACCAGGCAAACCGGAGCTGACCGTGCACTCCTACACCCTGGACTACCCGGCTCCGGCCCGGGAGCCTCGGATCGCGGACAGGGTCCTGACCATCCTGCCATTCACCACGGCCCCTGAATACAGCCTGCGCAAGATCATATATGCGCCCGGGCCCGGTGAGCTGACCGCGTATCACTACCACCAGTGGCGGGTCACACCGGCCGAGCTCGTGCAGTCGTTCCTGCGTCGGGACCTTGCACACAGCAATCTCTTTGCGGCCGTGACCGGACCGGACACGGTCCTTGAGCGGGATCTGATGCTGGAAGGGAGTGTGGATGAATTTCTGGAGCAGGACGGGAAAAAAAGCTGGTCCGCCGCGGTCACGGTGACCGTGGCTTTGATCGACGGGACAAAAAAGGATGCGGTCCGCAGGCTGCTGTTCCAGCGCACCTACACCGAAACAGAACCCTGCACGGCCCGGACCCCCAAAGGGGTGGTTGAGGCCATGAGCCGGGCCGTGTGCAGGGTTTCCAAAGAAATTCGGATGGATATCCGAAACGAGATTACTCTCCGAGTCCCACCCCGGGTTCCATGACCATGCCGGTCAGGGTGGTTTCATACCCGCCGAGATCCAGGATCTTCTGCTTGAACCCCTCCTCGCGGATCAGGTCCAGCAGGATCTCAATCTTTTCGTCCTGCAGTGCATCGGGGAAGATGAGGTCGTACCGTTCCCTGGCCAGGGGCACGAAATCCAGATCCAGGGCCCTGGCAGCGGCATAAATGCCCAGACCGCACGAAGCCGCCCCGGTAAGCACATTCACGGCCACGGCCATGTGCGTGAACTCCTCCTTTTCGTACCCGGCAATGGCGCCCGGGTCGATTCCCGCCCGACGCAGGTGATCGTCGAGCAGAATGCGGGTTCCGGCCCCGCGCTGCCGATTGATGAACCGGACATCCTCCCGAACCAGATCCTGAACGCCCTTGATTCCCAGGGGATTTCCCCTGGGCACGATCAGTCCCTGATGGCGGATGGCCAGGTTGACCACGGTCACCTTCCGGTCCGGCAGATAACGCTTCAGGTACGGAAAGTTGTAATCACCCTCTTCGGGATCGAACAGGTGCGCCCCGGCCACCAGAGCTGAACCGGATTTGAGGGCGGACAGCCCCCCCATGCTGCCCACATGCGTGGAGGACAGCCGGATGGGATCGGAGCGGCCCATGAGTTCGTTGCCCAGCAGGTCCATGGTGTTGTCGTGGCTGCCCACGGCCACCAGGGTCCGCGAGAGCTCGGACTCGGGTACGAAAAGCTCCGCAGGCACGACCGTGCCCTGCTCGAGCCCCTCGCTGTCCACGGGAATACGGGCCATTCCCTGGGCCCTGGTCAGGGTGGTGATCATGCCCGCTCCGCGCCCCAGAGGGGTGCCCACGTATTTGTCCCCGACCCGGCCGATGGCCAGACGGACCAGTTCCTCGGTGCCCAGCCTGGATGGCACCTTGCGGGAAAATTCCACGTCCACGGTCCGTCGTTCGCAGCGGGACGTGCGTTCCAGCCATGCCGCCAGCGGGGCGATAAGCTCCTCGAAGCAAACCACGGCACTGACCGGATATCCCGGAGCCCCGACCACGATCTTTCCCCGAACCATGCCCATGATCGACGGTTTGCCCGGCATGACCGTGATCCCGTGCACCAGGACAGTCCCCAGCTCCTCGATCACCGAACGGGTGAAATCCTTGCTTCCGGCCGAGGAACCGGCCCCGACCACCACGATATGGGCACTGGACTCCACGCCCTCCATGACGGCCCTGGCCAGCCGGTCCCTGAGGTCGCGCACCGGCGGGGTCCGGGTGACCTGGCACCCGAGATTCTCGGCCAGGGCCTTGAACACCTGGGAATTGCTCTCAATGACCTGACCCGGCACCGGAGCGGGCCGATGCGTGAAATCAAGGACCTCGTCTCCGGTGGGAATAAGGTGGATATGAACCCGCTCCCAGACCTCGACCTCCCAGATACCGGCGCTGAGCAGGGCCCCGACATCATAGGCGTTCAGCGTGTGATTCTGGGGAAGAAGCAGTTCCGTGGCCACGATGTCCTCGCCGATCCGCCGCACATGCTGCATGGGAAAGACAGGCCGCTCGATTAAAATCGTGTCCTCGTCCTCCTTGAGAACGTGCTCGATCATGATCACCGCGTCCGTGCCTTCGGGCAGAGGATTGCCGGTATTCACGGCAATGCACCGGGCCCCCCGTTCCAACCGGACCGGACTGCCTTCACGGGCCGCAAACGTCGATTCGGCCACCACCGCGTACCCGTCCATGGCCGCGCTGTGAAACGTCGGGGAGGAGTACCGGGCATACACAGGGGCAGCCGTGACCCGGCCGGCGCACTCTTCGGCCGGGATGCGTTCGGTTTTCAGCAGAGCGTCGCGGTCGATCTCCCGCTTCATGGTCTGCAGGGCCCGGGCCACCGGCACGGTTTTCAGATAGATATTCCGACTCATTCTCTTCTCCAGAACCTGAGAGGTTGAAACGTGATTAGATCATCCAGATATCCACGAGGCTCCCGGCCACGGCCCCTTCACTGTCTGCATCGAGACGCAGCAGGCCGTCCGCCTCGACCAGCGTCCTGAGCAGACCGGATTTGCCGGTCCTTGGAACCGCCCTGAACCCGTCCTCCTCCGGGACCAGCCGGACCCGGACATAGTCCTCCCGTCCCGGTTTGGAGGCCAGGTTGGCATCCAGCACGGCCGGTCGCAGCGGCCTGCAGGACACATCAAACGGACGTTTCGCTCCGGCCAGATGGCGCAGAAACGGGATGCCGAAAACCAGCACGACCACCTGGGCCGAGGTGACCTGTCCGGGCAGACCGAACACCGCCTTGTCCCGGACCCGGGCCAGAATGGTCGGCTTGCCCGGGCTGATGGACACCCCGTGGGCCAGAATCTCCGAATGCGGCAGGGATTCCAGGGCCTGGATGGTCAGATCCCGCATGCCCACGGAGCTGCCCCCGGAAATGAACACGGTGTCGTTTTCGGCAAGGGCGGTCTGAAGCGTTTCGGTGATGGAAGCCAGATCGTCACGCACCAGCCCGTATGAGACCGGCTCTCCGCCGCCCTCCCGGATCAGGCAGGCCAGCGTGTGTGAGTTGACGTCCCTGACCTGCCCGGGACGGGGCACGCAGGTAACGGCAACAAGCTCATCACCGGTGGAGATGATGCCCACCCGGGGTCTGGTCGCGACCGGAACCTCCTGGACACCAATGGCGGCCAGCAGCCCGATATCCTGGCTCCTGAGCTCAGTGCCGCGGGGCACGGCCACACTGTCCGCGGCCACATCCTCGCCCGCATACATAACGTTCTCTCCGGGAACAGCGGAACGCCGGATCTCCACGGTCCCAGCCCCCAGGTCCTGGGTGTGCTCGACCATGACCACGCTGTCCGCGCCGGGAGGCAGGGTCCCTCCGGTGGTGATGCCCACGCACTCCCCCGGGCCAAGGACACGTTCCGAAACCCGGTCGATGGGTAAATGCTCCCCGCATTCCAGATACGCGGGACTGGACTCGCTGGCCCCGAACACATCCATGGACCGGACCGCGTACCCGTCCATGCAGGACCGATCCACCAGGGGCAGATTTTCCCCTGAAACCACATCGCGGGACAGAACCCGCCCCGGACCGCGGTCCAGGGCGATCATCTCCTCGCCCACCGTCCCGAAGCGCTGCAACAGAGTGATGAACGCAGAAGAATCCACAACCTGAAAAAAGCCGTTTCCCATGAGCGCCTCGCTTATTCTCCACAGTCCTGATTGTCGGGATAGGCATCCTGAAAACTCCGGATATCCGGCTGAAACAGGGCCTGGGCCCGATCCCGGGCATACTCCTCCACATCCGCGTGCAGTTCCCGGAACTTTGCGTTCAATTCCCGCCCCAGAGGACTGAGCTCATACCGCTGCCCCTTGCCCTTGACCTTCTGGACCAGGGGCGCGCCGATGGCCTCTTCCGCGGCCTTGATCTTGCCCCAGGCTGCCCGGTAGGACATATTGAGTTCCTGAGAGGCCCTGCGTAACGACCCGTATTCCTCAATCTTCTCGATAAGCAGAGCCCGGCCGATTCCGAAATAGATGCTTCCCTCCCGCTCCAGCCAGAGGTGCACACGCATGGTCAACGGTCCACCGACCGGTTCCTGCTGCTTCGCACTGTCCTTTTCCATTATTTCTCCACTTTGCCGAAATCAAAGCTCATTATATCACACGCTGCATATTCATCATCCTTTCCTAATGAAACCGGGCTGTAAAAACAAGAGCTTTCCCCTGTTCTCCATTCCGGAGACTGATTCGCAGCTCCGCCCGCCCGCAGGAATCCCGAGCGGTTCCCTGTTGCAAAATCGAGCCGAATCCGGTTAAAGCCGGAAACACGTCGACCGAGCCCTGGACAATTCTTCACCCAAGCCACCTGGAGGGACCATGCCTTTGGATACTGAAAAAGAGTTGCGGCTGCTGAAAAAAAGAACCGATGCCATCTATGCCCGAGAGTTCCTGCCCGAATCCCTTGTATCCATCATCTCCAGAGTCTATGAAACCCAGCTCCTGGCCCGGGCCGATGCCGCCCCGGTCATTCCTCCCGCAGAAAAGCTGACCCCGGTGGAAAAACGGGTTCAGGGTGCTCCGCTCCTCGCGCGGGAAGAATTTCCCCTGGACCGGGATCAGGCCGGGAAGCTGTTCAACACCCTTCTTGATATGCTCCTCGAAGAAAAGGAGGGGCTCGGCGAAGCAGCAGGCATCATCCGCGACGCAATAGCGGCCGGCGAACTGTCCGTGCCCGATACCTTCACCGCCTTTTTACAGGCCGATGAACCCCACTTCTTCACCTGGGCCGAAAAAATGCCCCAGGCCCCGCGCACCCTGGTCTTCCTGGCCCAGGCCGCCCTGACTCCGGGCATCGAGGTGGCTGCTGCCGAACTCGAACACCACCTGGACCTGAACACGCCTTTCAGGCACGGCCACTGTCCGATATGCGGCAGTCTGCCTCTGATCGGGGAACTGCGTGAAAAGGAAGGATTCAAGCACCTGACCTGCAGCTTTTGCCATTCTTCGTACCGGGTTCCCCGCCTCCTGTGTCCGTTCTGTCTGGAAGAGGATACCGGCAAGCTGGAATTCTTCGAGGCCGGAGAAGAACCCGGTTTTCGGGTCGACACCTGCAGGACATGCAACATGTATATCAAAACCACGGACTTCCGGAAGATGGACCGCAACAGTCTCCCCCTGGTGGACGACCTCGACTCCCTGCCGCTGGATATCAGGGCGCAAAAGGAAAACTTCAAGCGGGCCACCCTGTCCGCCTGGGGATTTTAACAGACCGTGTTCAGGCGACACCGACATTTCCGGTGCCGGGGGCGGGAGATCCCCTCCGGCTTTTCTCCCCCCCCGGCACCGCAGTGTTTTGTTTCAGCAATCGACGTCCATCAAACGAAATCCGCCCCGGGAGCAGGAGACAGGAAGTGAACACGAACCCTTTTGAAACGTCGTCCGGTCTGGTCCGGGTTCCATGCCGTCAGTATCGGCACACGGCCTGGAATGACCTTGAGGACTGGGTCACTCCGGAAACCTCCCTTGAAGTACACTGGCCCGGAATCCCCCCCCGGTCGCTGTGGGCCTACCCCTTTGAGCTGGACCGTCTGGCCGTGGGGCACGCCTGCCTGGAGCT
>JAWLGC010000039.1:0-20369 GCA_041685265.1 Desulfomicrobiaceae bacterium
CGAGGAAGGTCAGGACCTTGACACGCATGCCCTGGCCCGCGACGCAGCCCACCGTCTGCGCCTGTTTCTGCTCTCCTGCGGAGATGTGCCGGACGTGGAGCAGGTACTGCTTTACGGAGAGGGGAGCCGGACCGAGGGTCTGGGCTCGGCCCTGGAACTGGCCCTGGATGTCCCGGTCCAGAATCTGGACGCCCTGCCCCAGCTCTCCCTGTTGCGGGAGATCGAGGCGCAGGGATTGGACCCGGCCGTGTATGTTGCCGCACTCGGTCTGGCCCTGCGTGGGCCGCATGGAACGCAGGGATTCGATTTTCTGGGAAAAGGGGCCGGCGAGCGATCCGGACGGCTTTCTCCGCGACGCGCACTCATGCATCTCGGGGCGGCTGCCGTGGTGGTTTTCTGCGCCTGGGGCATTGTTTCCGGACTTCGACTGCGCGACGCGCACCAGGCCCGGACTGAAATTGAAGCAAAAACCACGGCCTTGTTCCGGGAGGTGGTTCCGGAGGTGCGCGGGACCCTGCGTTTCAGTCAGTATGCCAGCGTGCTGCGGGATCGCATTCGGTCTGTTTCCGGAACCGGCCCGGCTGTTTCCGGGCCGACATACCGGGTTGTGGACGACCTGCTCGGCATCAGCAGTGCAGTGGGATCCGGGCGGGAGGTGCAGCTCGATTTTCTGACCCTGGACGACAGGACCCTGCGCATGACCGGGACCGCGGACGGATTCGGGACGGTTGAAGGGATCAAGCAGGAGCTGGGGACGGTGCCGGGATTTCAGGACGTGTCCATCAAAGGGGCCAAGGCCGCTGCCGACGGGCAGGGGGTGAGCTTCAGCATGGAACTGGTCCGCAGTGACGGAGGTGCCCGATGAACATGCTTTCGGACCGGAACTGGCTCTGGTGGGCGGCCGGGGCGGTTGTCTGCCTGGCCCTCTGGCAATGGGTGTATGTGCCGGTGGGCGATGCGCTGCAAAGGGCCCGGGCCGGGGTGGAGGCGGCCGAGGTACGCCTTGCCGAACTGCAGCAGCTCAGAATCGAGTACGACCAGGCCCGACAGGCCGGCAGCACCGCCGATCAGGGCGCACGCCGCAGTCCCGGGTTCACCCTGTTCGCCTTTCTTGAACCCCTGGCAGTGCGGGACGGACTCAAGGAGAATATTGCGTTTCTGCGTCCCTCCGAACGGCAGGCCGGGGAAGGGGTGCGCGAGGAGCTCGTAGAGATGCGCATCGCGGACGTGGACCTGGAAACGCTGGTTCCTTACCTCTATCATGTGGAGACCGCCCCGGAACAGGTCGGGGTGAAGCGGATGACCATCCGGGCCCAGAAGCGAAAGGACCGGCTGCTGACCGTGGATGTGGTGTTTTCGGCTTTGAAGACAGAGGGATGAGCTGAAAGAAGAACCTGCAGCCAGTGTCAAGAGCCCGGGAAATGGTCCCGGGCTTTTTTTATCTAGTCAAGCAATTCCCTGCCACCGGTGTGTTTCCCACCGGTACAGCTCATGCGGCCGGAATCCCGCCTTGTATTCCATGCGCGCACACCCCGGTACCCAGTAGCCCAGATAATAATGTTCCAGCCCCATCCTTTTTGTCTCTTCTATTTCCCGCAGCACGCTGAATGTGCCCAGCCCCAGTCGGGAGTATGCCGGATCGAAGATGAAATAGACCGAGCTCAGGCAGTCCGTGCCCCGGTCCAGAAATCCCACCCCCGCCAGAGTGTCGTCCACATAGTATTCCGACTGCAGCCCCGGGCAGGAGGGGGAGAAGAAGTTGGCGATGAACCGGTCGAAGTCCGTGTCCTGGTCGCTGAAGCGGGAGCAGTGGGCTTTGTAGATATTGTAGATGCGGTCCTTGTAGCGGGGTGGACCGAAGGCGGCCCGGGTGGCCGCGTTTTTTTTGAGCACCCGCCGCTGACTTCTGCTCGGCCGGAAGTCGGCCACGGGGATGCGCAGCGGGATGCACTGCGTGCAGCCCGGGCAGCGGGGGCGGAAAAAGGTGTGCCCGAATTTGCGCCATCCGGCCCGCAGCAGTTCTGTGAGCTCGGCTCTGGAGAGTTCGCCGGCCAGGAAAATCTGGGTGCGGCACTCCCGGTCCGGGAGATAGGGACAGGGGCCGGCGGGTTCGATGGTCGGGCGGCGGTAGAGGATCATTGGTTTCCGGGGTGGTGGTTTTTCGGTCCGCAGGGCTCTGCCTCGATTTTGCATTGACTGCAAGGAGATCTGCGGCTCTCCTTCATGCTCTTTTCTGCTTCCTGTCCACAAAAATAGACAAATTTTCAAATTGTCTAGCTCTTGCCCCCCTGTTCATCTCCCGGTCGCAGGTTTGTCACCGGAAAGACATATTATCTGCCTATCTTTGGTCCCGGTCGGAGGGCAGTGGTGCTCTCCGCTCAAGTCACTCCAGGAGAGAAAAAACATGTCGTCCATCATCACCTTTGAAAACAGCGATCCCGCTGCCGCCATCGAGGTCCGCGACCTGGGCAAGACCTACCCCGATGGAACCCGGGCCCTGTCCGGTGTAAATCTGACCGTGTCCACCCATGACTTCGTGACCGTGATCGGATCCTCCGGCGCGGGTAAATCCACCCTGCTGCGGTGCATGAACCGGCTCATCCGTCCCACGCAGGGAGAGCTGATCCTGTTCGGTGAGGATATCGCGGACGTCTCAGGAGCCGGGCTGCGCAGGGTCCGTAGGCGTGTGGGTATGATTTTTCAGCAGTTTCACCTGGTCCGCAGGCTCACGGTTCTGGAAAACGTCCTGGTCGGTCGTCTGCGGTTCAATACCTCACCCGTTCCCTTTCTGGGGACCCTGATGCGGCTCTTTTCCCGGTCTGAAAAAGAGTTCGCCTTTGAATGCCTGAAGCAGGTCGGCATTGCCGAACTGGCCTACCGCAGGGCCGATGCCCTGTCCGGCGGACAGCAGCAGCGGGTGGCCATTGCCCGGGCCCTGGCTCAGGAGCCGCAGGTCTTTCTGGCTGACGAGCCCATCGCCAGCCTGGATCCGCGCAGTTCGGAAATTGTTCTGCAGATCCTGCAGAACATTCACGAGACCAGGGGCATCCCGGTCATTGTCAACCTGCACCATATCGACTTTGCCAGACGCTACGGCAAGCGGGTCCTGGCCATGCGCGGCGGCAGGCTGGTCATGGACGGCACGGCCGACGATCTGAACCGGGACTCCGTGGCCGAGGTGTACGGGGCCCGTGTCGACGAGGCGTTCGAAGACCTGTCCAAATGTGCGTGATGTAAGTTGATAGCGGAAGTTACGCACTGCTGTCCCAATTTCCCCTTCGCGGTAAGATGCTTTGACCGCGAAGGACGCGAAGAAGCGCGAAGGAAGAGGGACATGGGTCCCATCGGTTTTGAGACGATTGAGCAGTAACTTCAGTTTTATACCCCTAATTCCGGCCGCGGCACTTCGCCCCGGCCGGTCAACCAAACCCAGTCCATACGAAAGGAGAGCCCCATCATGTTCAAGCGTATCATCTGTGTCATGGCCCTGATCGCCCTGTGTGCAGGATCCCTGGTTCCCTCGGTTGCCGGAGCGGCCCAGCCCGAGTGGCCCGACAAGGTCAAGATCGGCCTGATTCCCACTGAGGGCGGCGCGGATATCCTGGTCCGATTCAAGCCTCTCATTGCGCACCTGGAGCGTACCCTGGGCGTGGAAGTGGAAGGGTATTCCGCTTCGGACTATGCCGGCATCATCACGGCCATGACCCACAAGCACATTGATTTCGCCTATTTCGGTCCCAAAAGCTACACCGAGGCCTCCGAGAAGGCCGGGGCTCAGGCCGTGGCCCTGGAATTGAACAAGGCCGGCCAGGCCGGATACAACGGGATCATCATCACCCGCAAGGGGTCCGGCATCACCTCCATGGATCAGATCAAAGACAAGCTGTTTGCTTTCACCGACCCCAACTCCACCTCGGGATACCTGGTGCCCATGGTCCTTTTTGCCCGGGACCTGAAGGTCAAGCCTGAGGAATACTTCAAGCAGGTCAAGTTCTCCGGCTCCCACGGTGCCTCCATTTTGGCCGTCAAGAACGGGTCCATCCAGGTGGCCGCGACCAACAATATCGATTTGGACCGGATGATCGAGAAAGGTCAGGCCTCCATGTCCGAGTTCAACGTGCTCTGGACCTCCGAACTGATCCCCGGTGCGCCCATGGCCGTGCGCAAGGACCTTCCCGAGAGCCTCAAGGCTGCCTTTGCCGGTGCGTTGATGATGTTTAATTCGGACAAATCCGGTCTGGAAAAACTGCAGAACGGCGGCTACGCCCCGGCAGACGATACCAACTATGACATCGTCCGTTACCTGAAGCAGCTCAAGAAGCAGCTCGCCAACTAAAAGGAATGTGTGAGATCCATGAGTGACAATCTGACTCTGGATCAGGTCACCCCCGAAATGGCCTTGTCCCGCAAGGCCTTTCTGGGGGTGCTGACCCTGATCATTACGGCGGTGCTGGTCCTGTCCTGGATGCAGACCGAGATGGACCCGGTCAAGCTGTACACCAAGCGGGCCAACGCCTGGTCCTATCTGTTCGGCCGGGATCTCAAGGAGTTCGACCACGCGGATGCCCGCAGTCAGGCCGAACGGCTGCCCGAAGTCATTGCCAGGGAAGAGGCACGGCAGGACGTTCGGGCCATGGAGAAAGAGGGCCGCGTTTTTCAGGGCATGGCCAGGCAGCGCAAGATCGAATCCATTGCCGAGGCCAGGCTGAAGAGTGTGTCCGTGGCCGAGCGCGATGCGCTGGTGGAAGAGGAATACGAACGGATCGTGGATGAGAAGCGGGGCGGCTTTTTTCCGCCTGAAACGCGGTGGAGCAAGGTGCAGACCTATGTCGAATCACTGCTTGAGACCGTGGCCATCGCCATCTGGGGGACTCTGCTGGCTTTTATCGCTGCCGTGCCGTTATCCATGTTTGCGGCCCGCAACACCCTGGGGCTGATGGTCCAGGGCGACGGCCCCGTGCAGCGGGCGGTGCGTTGGTTCGGATATGTCTTCGTGCGCCGGATTCTGGATTTCTGTCGCGGGTTCAACGAGTTTGTCATGGCCCTCATCTTTGTGGCCGTGATCGGTCTGGGCCCCTTTGCCGGAGTTCTGGCTCTGGCCATCCATACCGTCGGGGTGCTGGGCAAGGTGTTCAGCGAAGGCATCGAGGCCATCGAGCCGGGCCAGGTGGAGGCTGTGGAGGCCGGAGGGGCGAGCGCGGCCCAGGTTATCGTCTTTTCGGTCCTGCCCCAGATTATGCCCCTGGTGGTCAGTTACTCCCTGCTCCGGTTCGAGTCCAACGTGCGCAGCGCCACGATTCTCGGATTCGTGGGGGCCGGAGGTATCGGGTTTCTGATGTACGACAAACTGAACGGCTACCTGTACCGGGAAGTGTGTACCATGATGATTCTGGTCATCGTGTCCGTGACTGTCATTGATTTTCTGTGCGGAAAATTGCGGGCTCGATTTGTGTGATTCTGATCAATCCCTTGAAATCTCGAACTGGACCAGCTCCGAGGCCCATCGGGTGATGCCGTACTCGATGGGGATTCCCTCCATGTCGGTGTTCACGCATTCGGCCACCACCACCGGCCTGGTTTTGGACTGGGCCAGATGAGAGGTCTCGAAAGGGGTGGGCATGCGGGCCGTGATCAGAGTGGATTTGCGAAGATAGTCCTCCACGCCGCCTGCCCGGTAGCAGGCTGTAATGGATCGGAATTCCCGGAACTGTTCGACCAGGTCCGGAAACCGCGGCTGCGGAATGTAGTGGGTGGTCAGGCAGATGCACTGATTGTCGGCCTCCCCGCTCACTTCCAGACACAGCACCGGTGATCCCGGTCGGATCCGGAGTTTTTCGGCCACTTCTCTGGAAGCAGCCAGAGAGACATGGTGGATCAGTTCTCCCCCCGGGAGCCGGTTCTGGCGAAGCAGGTTTTCGCTGAACCGGACCCGTCTGGCCAGGGAGTAGGTGACCACCTTTTCCTGCACAAAGGAGCCGCTCCCCCGGATGCACCGGATGATGCCCTTATGCTCCAGGGCGGCCAGGGCCCTGCGTACGGTGTGCCGGTTGACTCCGAAGCGGGAGGCCAGGTCCTGTTCGCTGGGGAGGCGTTCGCCCGGCCCGAAACGGCTGGTGGCGATGTCTTCCTCGATAAATTTCTGAATCTGACGCCACAGGGTCACCCCGGTGCCGCGCACCGGACCCTGATCGGGAATCGTCTTGTGTATCGGCATATATGCCCCCTAACTTGTCTATAAATGCGGACAAATATCGGAGATATTCATGGAAGAAAACGCGTTGCACGTGCGCAGAAACTGGCTGGGAGTTCTGGCCAAAGGGGATCCCGATTCTCTGGAGCGGGCCCTGAGTACCCTGGAAGGGGTGCCGGGATTTTCCTATCTGCGTCCGCCGGAAACCGGCCTGTCCATGGTTCGCGGCCGGATCGGCGGAACCGGAGTCCCCTTTAATCTGGGAGAAATGACCGTGACCAGGTGCACTGTGCGCATGGATAGCGGTTATGTGGGAACCGGCTATGTGGCCGGCCGGAACCACCGGCATGCCGAGCTGGTGGCCCTGTTCGACGCACTGTTTCAGGACCCGGACTCCGGGGCCCGGTACCGGGAAGCGGTCCTGCCGCAACAGGAACGGGAGCTCCTGGAGCGTCGCAAAAGCAGGGAGCGCAAGACAGCGGCGACCAGGGTCGATTTTTTCACCATGGTTCGCGGAGAAGACCAATGACATATCAATGTTACAGCACGACAACGGTGCAGAGGGGATTTGACGATCCCGTCCTGCAGACCCAGCAGTGCTTTCGGGCCGTTCTTACGGCCATGTCCCGGCCCGGGACCGTGGTCACCGTCCCGGAACCGGAGATTCTGCCGGGCGGGTTGAACAGCGGAACCTGCGCGGTGCTGCTCACTCTGGCAGATATGGATACTCCGGTCTGGCTGGACCGGCCCGGGGAGGAAGTGGCCCGATATCTTCGTTTCCATTGCGGGAGCCCGATTGTATCCGAGAGGGAGCCGGCGACTTTCGGGGTCTACGTGACCGGGATGAGACTGACCGGGCTGGATTCGTTTTTTGCGGGCAGTGCGGAGAATCCGGACCGGTCCGCGACCCTGATCGTTCAGGCGGAAGCCATTGAGGAGGTCGGGAACATCGTGCTCACGGGCCCGGGGATTCGGGACCGGGCCGGGTTCGGTGTTTCAGGAGTGGATGAACGCGTATGGTCCCTGGCGGCGGAAAATCGGGAGGTCTTCCCCCTGGGGGTGGATCTCATTCTGACTGCGGGGTGCCGTGCCGTGGCCGTGCCGCGGTCCGTATCCGTGGAGGTGACGTCATGTATGTAGCGGTCAAAGGGGGCGAAAAGGCTATTGCCAACGCCCACAAACTGCTGGCCGAGGAGCGTCGCGGGGACCGGGAGGTGCCGGAGCTGACCGCCGCCCAGATTCGGGAACAGCTGCGCGGGGCCGTGGACAGAGTCATGACCGAAGGGTCGCTGTATGATCGGGACCTGGCTGCCCTGGCCGTGAAACAGGCCCAGGGAGACCTTGTGGAGGCCATCTTTCTGCTTCGGGCCTACCGGACCACCCTGCCCCGATTCGGAGCCACGTGTCCCGTGGATACCGGCAAAATGGGCATCCGACGCCGGATTTCCTCGACGTTCAAGGATGTGCCCGGCGGACAGATTCTGGGCCCGACCTATGACTATACGCACCGGCTGCTCGATTTCGAACTGGCCGGAGAGGGGACTGATGTCCCGGATGCGATGGAAGAAGACACGTTTTCCGGAGATTTCCCCTCGGTGGTGTCAATGCTGACCCGGGAGGGGCTGTCCGAGAAGAACGAGCAGCAGGACGGTGAACACCCTGTGGGCGACCTGACCCGGGAGCCTCTCAGTTTTCCAGCCGATCGTGACGTGCGGCTTCAGAACCTGGCCCGGGGAGACGAAGGGTATGTTCTGGCCCTGGGATATGCCTCTCAGCGCGGTTACGGCGACGGCCATCCCTTTGCGGCCGAGATCCGTATGGGCGAGGTGGAGGTCGAGATGGAGCCCGAGGAGCTTGGGTTCCCGGTGTGCATCGGAGAGATCACCCTGACCGAGTGTCAGACCGTGGCCAAGTTCGACGGATCGGCCACGGTTCCGCCCGGATTCACCCGGGGGTACGGCCTGACCTTCGGGTTCTGCGAGCGCAAAGCCATGTCCATGTCCATGGTGGACCGGGCCCTGCGCAGCCGTGAGTTGGGCGAAACATCCTCGGGCCCCCTCCAGGATCAGGAGTTCGTGCTCGGCCACAGCGACAATGTGGAGGCGTCCGGATTCGTGGAGCATCTCAAACTGCCCCACTACGTGGATTTTCAGGCTGAACTGGAGATGGTCCGGTCTCTGCAGCGGACCCGACGAGAACAACAGGAGCAGGATCATGACGAGTGAACCGCAGGCATCCGGGCACACGGGCGTCACGGAGACCGGATACAATTTCGCCTATCTGGACGAACAGACCAAGCGCATGCTGCGCAGGACTATTCTGAAGGCCGTGGCCATCCCGGGGTACCAGGTCCCCTTTGCCAGTCGGGAGATGCCCATGCCCTACGGGTGGGGAACCGGCGGCATCCAGGTCAGCGCCTCCCTGATCGGGCGGGACGACGTGCTCAAGGTCATTGATCAGGGCTCCGACGATACCACCAATGCGGTGTCCATCCGTAGATTCTTCGCCCGGACAACCGGCGTGCGGACCACGGAGCGCACCTGCGAGGCCTCTGTGATTCAGACCCGGCACCGCATCCCGGAGAGTCCTCTGAATGAGGAACAGATTCTGGTGTACCAGGTCCCCATTCCCGAGCCCCTCAGGTGGGTGGAGCCCAGGGAGACCGAGACCCGGAAGATGCATGCCCATCAGGAGTACGGGGCCATGCACGTCAAGCTGTATGAAGACATTGCGCAGCACGGGGAGATCGCGACCAGTTTTGACTATCCGGTCCTGGTGTCCGGCAGGTACGTGGCCAGTCCGTCCCCTCTGCCCAAGTTCGACAATCCCAAGATGGACGGCTGTCCCTGCCTGCAGCTGTTCGGGGCCGGCCGGGAGCAGCGTATCTATGCCATCCCGCCGTACACCGAAGTGCACAGCCTTGATTTTGAGGATTTTCCCTTCGCGGTCCAGACCTGGGATCAGGTCTGCGCCCTGTGCGGGGCCGCGGACAGTTATCTGGACGAGGTGATCATGGATGATCAGGGCACCAGGATGTTTGTCTGTTCGGATACTGATTTCTGCCGGGATCGTCGGGAGCAGGGACACTCCGGACCCATGAACGGGGAAGGAAAGGAATTTCTGGAGAGGATCAACAGCACGGGAGAGACCAAATGAGCACTGCAGCCGCGTTGCAGATGGATGCCCCCCTGCTGACGGTTCGGGGGCTGAGCAAATATTATGGGAGCAGGCCGGGGTGCCTGGATGTGGATTTTACGCTGTGGCCCGGAGAGGTGCTGTGCATCGTGGGAGAGTCCGGGTCCGGTAAATCAACGCTTTTAAACTGTATTTCCGGGCAGATGGCGCCCACTCACGGCAGTGTTGTCTACACCACGCCCGAATTTGGACAGCTGGATGTACACGGGGCCCGGGAACCCATCCGGCGCAGGCTTATGCGCACTGAATGGGGCATCGTGCGCCAGAACCCGCGGGATGGTCTGCGCATGGGAGTCAGTGCCGGGGCCAATATCGGAGAGCGGCTCATGGCCGTGGGAGAACGGCACTACGGCAGTATCCGAACGCAGGCCCTGACCTGGCTCGACCGGGTGGAGATCGATACCAGGCGGGTGGACGACGGACCGGCAACCTTTTCCGGCGGCATGCAGCAGCGGCTGCAGATTGCCCGCAACCTGGTCTCCGGCCCCAGGCTGGTGTTCATGGACGAACCCACGGGAGGATTGGATGTCTCGGTCCAGGCGAGGCTTCTGGATCTGCTCCGGGACCTGGTGTCCCGCATGGGACTGGCCGTGGTCCTGGTCACCCACGACCTGGCCGTGGCCCGGCTTCTGGCCCACAGGCTTATGGTCATGCGCCGCGGCCGGGTGGTTGAGACCGGGCTGACCGATCAGGTCCTGGATGACCCCCAGGACGGGTATACGCAGCTTTTGGTGTCGTCGATTCTGCAGGTTTAGAATTTTCAGCTGAAGTGACGCACTCGATGTTGTCGAGGCCCGAAAAAGAAGAGAACTGCCCACGGATCACACGGATACACACGGATTGAAGAAAAGGCAGATTTTGTATCCTCTTCATTCTTAAATCCGCGTTAATCCGTGTGCATCCGTGGGCCAATTCTTCCTCATTGCTGGATCTGCGTAACTTTAGTTTTCAGGAGAAAATATACAATGAATATGATTACAGTCCGAAATCTTTCCAAAACTTTTATCCTGCACAATCAGGGCGGGGTGCGGATTCCGGTGTTCGACAACCTCGACCTGCATGTGGCGGCCGGGGAGTGCCTGGCCCTGCACGGCCGGTCCGGAGCAGGGAAGTCCACCCTGCTGCGCTCCCTGTATGCCAACTACAAGCCCCGGGCCGGAACCATCCTGGTCCGGCACCGGGACGTCGACGTGGACATCGTGTCCGCTGAGCCCCGGCAGGTGCTCGAGATCCGGCGGGAGACCATCGGATACGTGAGCCAGTTTTTGCGGGTCATTCCCCGGGTGTCCACCCTTGATATCGTCATGGAACCGCTTCTGGATCGGGGGGAGAGTCCCGGGCGGGCCCGGGAACGGGCCGAGGGGCTCCTCGATCGTTTGAACATCCCGGCGCGGCTCCGGGACCTGGCCCCCATGACTTTTTCCGGGGGGGAGCAGCAGCGGGTGAACATCGCCCGGGGATTCGCCGTCATGCGTCCGGTCCTGCTTCTGGATGAACCAACGGCTTCGCTGGACGGAGCCAACCGGGAGGTGGTCATGGAACTGATCGAGGAGGCCAAGGCGGGCGGGACCGCAGTGGTGGGCATTTTTCATGATGACGAGGTCCGGTCGCGGGTCGCGGACCGGGTCTTCAATATGCAGGCGGGAGAACGGGCGGCATGAACGACGAACTGATATTGAGCGGCTGCCGGGTGGTGACCCGGCATGAAGAGTTTGCGGGCACGGTCCGGGTCCGGGACGGGATCATCACGGATGTGGATCAGGGTGTTTCTCTGCGTAGTCCCGGGGAGGATCTGGATGGAGACTATCTCATTCCGGGACTTGTTGAACTGCATACCGACAATCTGGAGACTCAGTTCCAGCCTCGCCCCGGGGTGCTCTGGCCCTCCCCTCTGGCCGCCCTGACCGCTCACGACACACAGATCGTGGGTGCGGGCATCACCACGGTCCTGAACGGGATCTGCTGCGGGGAGCTCCAGGAGGGCAAGATGCGCCGGACCCTGCTCGGCATGTCCCTGCAGGCCATGAATGAAGCCAGGCAGAAACGGGTGCTGCGGGCCGACCACCTCCTGCATCTTCGGTGCGAGATCTGCGACCCCCATGTCCTTGAAATGTTTGAACCGTGCTCCAGGGAGCAGACCCTCAGGCTGGTGTCTCTTATGGACCACACCCCGGGGCAGCGGCAGTTCGAGGACGAGGGAAAATACCGGGAGTACTACGAGAGCAGGGGGTGGACCGATGAGGAGTTCCGCACCTACAGGCAGGAGATGGCCGAGGCCCAGGCCAGGTATTCCGCGCCGCATCGCAGGGCGATCCTCGATCGTTGCCGCGAGCTCGGGGTGCCCGTGGCCAGCCATGACGACACCATCGCGGCTCATGTGGAGGAGGCCCACCAGGAAGGGATCTCCATCACCGAGTTTCCCACCTCTCTGGAGGCAGCCGAGCGGGCCCGGGAACTCGGGTTGAAGTCGGTCATGGGGGCACCGAACATCGTGCGCGGGGGATCCCATTCCGGCAATATCTCGGCCATGGTTCTGGCCGAGCAGGGGCTTCTGGACTGTCTGTCCTCGGATTATGTTCCGGCCAGTCTGTTGCACGGGGCCTTTGTCATCCGGGACACTTTGTCCGTCTCGCTGGCCGAGGCCCTGGCCACGGTTACCAGTGGTCCGGCGGAGATGCTCGGTCTGCCTGATCGGGGAGCAGTGGCTCCGGGGCTGCGGGCCGACCTGGTCCAGGTCCGGGTCGTGGACGGATATCCGGTGGTCCGCCGGGTGTGGCGCGGGGGAAGGCGCGTTCTGTAGGTGTTTTCTTCGTGTTCGGCCCGGTTTGGGCTGGACATAACCGGGTGGTGTTGGGCAAAGAAGAGGGGTTGTACGCCCCTGTCCGGTGCCGCCGGTTTCGGACAGGGCGTAGGACACGTCGTGAACCAGGTCCGAAGCCGCCTCGCTTTCGGACGAACATAAGGAGAAGATATGGAATCGACCCCCAGATACGCCATATATCATGTCCCGGGACAGTTCAGCGAGCTGAACACCTTCGGCACCCGCTGGCTGGGTCGGGATATGATCAGCGGCAGGGAGCTGCCTCCGGAGGGATTTGGGAAGCTGACCGCCGAGATGGTCCGGTCCATTACGGAAAAACCGCGTCATTACGGGCTGCACGCCACCCTGAAGGCGCCCTTCATGCTCCATGAGGACATGACCGTGGATGATTTGGATCTGGCCGTGCGGAAGCTGGCCTCGGTCCGGAAAGGAGTGGTCATGCCCCGGCTCAGGCTGCGCAGGCTGGGCAAATTTCTGGCCCTGCGTCCGGAACACCCGAGCCCGGAACTGAATTCCCTGGCCGAAGCCTGCGTCACGGAGCTGGACAGGTTCCGGCGTCGGATGCCGCACTGGGAGATGAGCAGCCGGGTACAAGCCGGTCTGAGCGCGCACCAGGAGGATATGCTGGCCCGGTGGGGGTATCCCTATGTCCTGGACGAGTTCCACTTCCACCTGACCCTGACCGATCCCCTTGAGCCGGAACTGTTCGCCATAGTACAGGAGGAACTGGAAAAGGAAGTGGATATGCTTCCCCTGGACGATATCCGCGTGGATTCCATCTGTCTGTGTCGGCAGGAAGACCGGACCTCGCCCTTTATGCTTCTGGAACGATACCCCCTGCTCGTGGAGTAGAGCCATGCCTGGGCTGATCTACGTCATGGGGCCGTCGGGGAGCGGCAAGGACTCTCTGCTCGGGTATGCCCGGGAGCGGGTTCGCGATCTGCCGGTGGCCTTTGCCCACCGCTACATAACGAGGCCTGCGTCAGCTGCCGGGGAAAACCATGTGGCCCTGAGCCGTCCCGAGTTCGAGATCAGGAGTGCGGCCGGGCTGTTCGCCCTTACCTGGAAAAGCCATGGAAACCGGTACGGGATCGGGGTGGAGATCGATGCCTGGATGCAGGCCGGCCTGACCGTGGTCGTGAACGGTTCCCGCGCCTACCTGGACCAGACCCGGAAACGGTATCCGGACCTGACCGCGGTGTTGGTCTCCGTGTCTCTGCCCGTCCTGGAGAGCCGGCTTCGGGCCAGAGCCAGGGAGGATGAGGACGAGATCCGGGCCCGGCTGCGCAGGCTGCAGGAGTTTCAGGCCTCCTGTCCGTCGGGCCTGGAGGTCGTGGACAACTCCGGTCCGCTGGAGATTGGTGGATGGGATCTGGTGCGGATCATCCGGGCCCGGACCGGAGGATGAGCCGGGCTTCGTGCCCGGTCCCTGCATGGATCTCCCGGCCCGGCCGGGTTTTTTTGTGTCTGAAAGTGGAGATTTTTGAAAATGACGATACCCGATTACGGACCCGCCGTTCTGTTGCAGATGTTCGAGATCGCCTTTCCCCTGTTTCTGATCATGGACCCTATTGCCAATTCGGCCACCTGTCTGGCCATTCTCAAGGAGTTCTCTCCGGCCCGCCAGCGGCGGATCATTTTTCGGGAACTGGCTATCGCCTTTGTCATCATCATCATGTTTCATTTTCTGGGTGAGGGGCTGCTGACCCTGCTCGGTATCCAGCAGTCCACCCTGCGGGTGGCCGGGGGGGTGATTCTGTTCATCATTTCCATGCGACTGGTCTTTCCCGCGCCCGAGGAGAACGGAATTCCAGACGGGGATCCGTTCATCGTCCCGATTGCCACGCCGTTTATTGCCGGTCCCTCCCTCCTGGCTGCGGTCATGGTCTACTCCCGCCGGGAGGAAGGGGGCTTGGTGGTTCTGGGGGCGATCCTTATCGCCTGGCTGGGCAGCCTGGGGGTAATGCTGGCCGCGCCCTCTCTGCAGCGGGTGCTCGGGAAACGCGGCATACGAGCTGCGGAACGGCTTATGGGGCTGATCCTCATCCTGCTTTCGGTGCAGATGCTTGAGGACGGGGTGCGCATGTTTCTGGGAGAATTGTAGAGCAAGAGGGGCGAAAAGAGAGACCGGCGGAAAGGGTCTGTTCGGGATATCAGATAACAGGGCGCATCCTTCGAAGAAGAATGCGCCCTGTTGTCATGTCTTCGGGGCGATCAGTTCCGGGCCGGACTTTCCGCGGATTCAAGGGCGAAAAAGAGATTTTTGTCAAAGGGGCCGAATGTCTTGGTGTCTCCGACAAGGGTGAAAAACTCCACCCTCGGGTAGCGACGGATCAAGGCTTCTGAAACCCGGCGGACTTCGTAGTATTCTGTCCGGTCAAGGGGGGAGCGGGTCACGGTCAGGTCCAGGACCGCTTCTTCGGTCTCGGCCCAGGCATGGACCGCCCACCCGGAGTCCACCGGGAGCCAGGCATGGACGACGGTGACGTCGCCGAATTCGCTGGCCGCTTCCAGAGCGGCTTCGAAACAGGTTTTTTTGTGTTCGGTCAGGGGAGGTATCACGGCGGTTCTCCTGCAAGAAAATTTTGGGTTGGCGGCTTTACCTGTCCGCGGCGAGCAGAATGGCTCCCAGGGCGTTGCCCACCTGGTGGTGGTCCGGGAACAGAACTTCGGTTTGCAGTCGGCGGGCCACGCCCGGGAGAAGAAACCGGGCCGGGCCGCCCAGGCCGATCAGGGGCATGGAGAGCCGAAAATCAACGGAGAGCAGGGAGCTTTTGCGACGTTCGTGCAAAAACCCCGTCCAGGTGCCGCCCATCTCTCTGCGGATGACATGTTCCAGGATGGCGTCCTCGATGCGGTGCTCGGTCTGCGTAAGTATCCGGAAACAGAATTCCTCCACGGAACACCCCATGCCTTCGGCCAGAACCTGAGCCCCCCGAACGGATGTGTGCCGGTTGCCCAGGGTCAGCTTGCCAAGGACATGCAGGGCGTCGGTGGGCGTGAACCCGGTCTCCTGAAGAAGCCCCTGTTTGATGAGCCGGTCCAGCCGGGAATTGAGGGCCAGACTGCCCAGGTTCAGTTCCGCGTCCAGATCCTGAAACGTTGCCGATCCCCGGGCCGCCACCATCTGCAGGATGGGTTCGCCGGCCACGGTTTCCGGGTCAGGGCGGCCCAGGGGAATGATGCAGCCGCTTCTGGCTCCGTGTCCGATCCATTCGGCCGGGTCCGGAGTCTCCGCCGGACTCTGGGCCAGAGGAAGGACCCGGCGGGGGCCGATCCTGAGTTCCCCGGAACCGGTTCTGCGGACCAGGCTGTCTCCGCCGATACCCACGGTGAACATCTCCACCGAATCCACGTGGGTCTGCCACGGGCCGATGCGACTTCCGGTTTCGCCGATGCCGGGGACCCCTCCGCTCAGAACGGTCACGTCCGTGGTCGTGCCCCCGATGTCCACGATCAGGGCGCTCGGGACCGGGGAAAAGGTGGCTCCGAAATGGGCTGTGGCGGCCGGGCCGCTGGCAAAGGTCGATGCGGCCGAGGTCACGGCCTGTTCGATGTTCATGGGGGTCACGTCCCCGCGGATGATCTGTACTTCCCCGGGCAGTCCGAGCCCGGCCAGGCTTTCCTGCACGCCGGTCAGAAACTCCTGCATGACCGGCATGAGCCGGGCGTTGAGGGCGGCCGTGGCTGCCCGTTCCCGGACCCCGGCCCGGGAACTGATTTCATGGGAGCAGAATACCGGCTTGGGGTCGATCATGGCCAGGGCCTTGGCCGCCACCAGCTCGTGAGCCGGATTGATAAAGCTCATGGCCGCGCTCAGGGCATAGGTGTCCACCTCGCCGCGCAGTTCCCCGATGGAGTCCACCAACCCTTCCATGTCCAGGGGGTCTTCCTCCTCTCCGGTAATCTTGTGCCCGCCTTTGATGTGGCGCACTGAGACGGCCGGGGCCTCGACCTGTTTGGAAAAACCGATCACCAGCAGTCCCACCCGGGCCCCTTTGTCTTCCACCACGGCGTTGGTGGCCAGGGTGGTGGATACGGCGATCCGCTCCACCCGGTCCGGGTCCGCTCCCGAGGTGGTCAGAATTTCGCTGAGCGCCCGGCTCAGGCCGAGTCCCAGATCGTGGTGCGTGGTTTCCTGCTTGGCCGTGTGCAGGACCTCCCGGGTGTTGAGGTCGATAAGCACTGCGTCGGTGTAGGTGCCGCCGGTGTCGATGCCGATGCCGTAGTGTGTCATTGTATTTAGTTTTAAGTGTTAAGTGTTAAGGGCAGTGGTGTTACGTAACTGATGGTACGCACCGCTCACATTCCTCAAAAGCAATGGGAGTCGCGAGACCTATAAGACCTGCATCACTCTTCCTTCGCGCTCTTCGCGTCCTTCGCGGTAGGATTCTTTCACCGCGAAGGACGCTAAGAAACGCGAAGGGGGAGTCTGGGCCGCGGTGCGTACCATCAGTTACGTAAGTCCTGGGATATACTGTTTCTGGCCGGGCTTGTCTCCGAAGGTTTTTTGAGGGCACGGCCTGAAGAGCATTGCGTACCGGCACCTGGGGCGAAGCCGCCGTGTCGGAACAACGGCTCGAAGAAATGGTGAAAAAAGGGACAAAGGTCAAGGGCGGTCTCAGAACCAGAAGCCGCCCGGCCGCCAGCGGGGGCGGCTCACCCTGGCGGCGTGGGGGAAGGGCGGTTCCTGTGGTTGCTGGAATACAGGGTGCATTTCGCGGGGGTGAAACTCCTTGCTTGCGGCCAGTTCCCTGAGCCTTGCCACCCGTTCTTCGGTGTGAGGATGGGTGCGAATCAGGGAGGGCTGGGTCTCCTTACGGCCCGGAAACAGGACCCGGGTCAGCCAGCTGCCCGAGGAGTACTCCAGTCTGGTCAGGGCCGAGGCCAGTCCCATGGGGTCCCCGGTCAGTCGGGCCGCGCCGAGGTCGGCCTCGAATTCCCGGGTCCGGGACAGGGCCAGCTGAAGCAGGGTGGCGAGGGTCGGCGAGGCCACCAGCAGCAGGATGGGCAGCCAGTTGAAGCTGTAGTCCCCGAACAGGACCAGGGGCAGATTGATGAGCACCAGAAGCTGGCCGAACAGAGAAAACCCGGCCGTGATCCGGTTCAGCAGATCTGCAAAGCCCATGATGGCGATATCCTTGTGGGCCGCATGGCTGATTTCATGGGCCAGGACGCCGGTCAGTTCCCGGGGGGAGAGCTGCCTGATGATGCCGTCGGTCAGGACCAGGGCCGTCTCTTTTCCGGTGCCCAGGGTGAAGGCGTTCATAATCCGGCTGGGAATATAGTACAGGTCCGGTGTTCGGGGCAGACCGGCCCGCCGGGCCAGTTCCCGGATAATGGCCTCCAGGCGGGGCGCCTCGCCGGGATAAACCAACCTGGCACTGTACAGTTTGAGAACCATGCGCGGGGAAAGTCTGGGACTGAACCAGAACAGGACCATGGAGAGGAATATGGTCCAGACCACCCCCTCGGTGCCGGCGATGATCCAGCCGAGCAGGCCGGTGAGCAGGGCCAGTCCGGCCACGAGCAGGGTCATATGCAGAACATTGCGCATTCGGTGGGATCGGGAAATCAAATGGGGCATATGTGGAACGACGCGCGGGTCATGCGGACGGGGGTTGCGAACGGTGTTCCAGAAGATCGACCACGGTCAGGTCGGCCAGGACCCGATTCCGGGAGTCGATGATCGGAAGTTCCTTGATGTTTTTGTGTATCATCTGCTTGAGAACCTTGTCCACCGTGTCCTCGGCCCGGGCCGTGACCACCTTGCGCTGCATGATGTGTTCCGCGATTTCGCACTGCAGGGAGCCGAGAAGTCGTCGGGTGTGGATCTGGGGTTCGTGAAGGGCCGGGTACTGGTGACGAAGCAGCCTGCCCAGGGAGATAACTCCCCGCAGGGTCGAGGCATAGTCGACCACGTACAGGAGGCGGGAGTGCCGGGCCCGGCAGAAGGCGTGAATGATCTCGGGGATGGCCGCGTCTTCGGGAATCGTGGGCGGGATTCTGTGCTCCATGGTGTACAGCACGTCGGCGATGGTGCTGCGTCGTTCGGCAGTGGTCATGTGTCCTCCCGGTGCGATCCGTCTGCGGGGATTTCTCCGGCCCTGGTCAGGGCGGCCCGGACCGCGAACGGACTGATCAGTTCGTTGAGTACGACCGAAGCAAGTATCCCGCTGATGGCGATTTCGCCCATTGAGGTCAGCCCGAGGACCTGTTCCGCTTCCAGGGCCAGCCCCACGGTCACCCCGGCCGTGGGCAGCAGGGCCGGTCCGAGGTTCCTGCGGATCGTTGCCGAGGCCGAGGAGAGGCGGGCTCCGGCCCGGCTTCCGAGCAGCTTGCCCAGAAATCGGCCGATGGATATGGCCAGGGCCACCCATCCGGCGATCTTGAGCAGTCCGAGGTCGAGGTGGGCACCGGCGAGCAGGAAGAAGACGCCGAAAATCGGCTCTTCTATCCCTTCCAGGGAGGTGAAGATCTCGTCGTGGCGGGGCACGAAGTTGGCGGTCAGGAACCCGAGACACATGACGGCCAGAAGCCCGGGAACCTGCAGGCTTGCGGCCGCTCCGAAGGTGATCAGAACGGCCCCGAGGGCCACCCCGAGCACAGCCTGGCTGCGCTCCACGAGTGCGATGATCCGGGACAGCGCCGCAGCCATTACAGTGCCGAGAAACAGGGCCGTAAGGATGGCCTGAAACGGAGAGACCAGCAGTTCCGCAAGGGATGTGGAGTCACCCTGGATAAGAATCAGGCATCCCTGCAGGGTGAAGGAAAAGAAAATCAGGGTCAGGCCGTCGTCCAGGGCGACCACGCCGAGCAGGACCGATGTCAGGGGACCCCGGGCGCCGTACTGATGGATGATGGCCAGGATGGCCGCCGGGGCCGTGGCTGCTGAAATGGATCCCAGAATCAGGGCCACCGGCAGAACCTGGTTCCACATTTCGGGAGATGTCGGGCCGATGCCCGTCAGAAGGGGGAGCACCGCCAGAAGAACCAGGGTGGTCAGGGCAAAGGCTCCAACGGCCTGGGTCAGGGTGATGATCAGAATCTGCCGGCCGAGGTTTTTCAGCTTGGACAGATCCAGGGAACCGCCGATGAAGAAGGCGATCACGGCCAGTCCGAGTTCGGTGACCGGCTTGAATCCGGAGCTGACCAGGTCATGGGGCAGAAGATGCAGCAGGGAGGGGCCGATCGCAATGCCGGTAACCAGATATCCGGTCACCTTGGGGACGTTCAGCATTCCGGCCAGTCTTCCGCCACCATAAGCGGCCAGAAGAATCAGTCCGGCATAGAACAGAGGGTCTGCTGTAAAAAACATGGAGGCCGTCGCATGCTGCAGGTGGATGTGCTGAAAACCGTATACCGGAAATGTGTACATGCAGACGACATGGGTGGCAATCGTCACATACTATGTCGGGCCCGGTCGCACGGTCCGCAGCCGGACGGGGCAGCGGCCTCCGGGCGCCGGGTGCCGTCCAGGGGAATGCGGACCGTGAAGCGGGAGCCGTGCCCCGGTGAGGAATCCAGCAGGATTTCGCCGCCGTGCTGCTCCACGACCTGGTTGGCGATGAACAGCCCCAGGCCGGTGCCCCGGTTTCCTTTGGAGGAGAAGAACAGGGTGAAGATTTTTTCCCGGGTCTCGCGGTCCATGCCGATGCCGTTGTCCCGGATGGAAAATTCGATGTGGTCGTTGCGGCGATGCACCCCGAAGACCACCTTTCCGTTCCTGCCGGGTCCTCCGGGCATGGTGCAGGCGTCGATACCGTTTTCCAGAAAATTGGTCAGGGCCGAAGACAGCGCGGTCTCGTCCACATTGAAGGTCCCCAGGTCGGGGCGGAAATCACGCTCAAGAGTGACCCCGTACTGGGCTGCACGGGGTTCGGAGGTCTCCACCAGCCCGGCGGCCAGGGCCTGTACCTCGACCTCCTGCCGGTTCAGGTCCCGGGATTTGGCATAGTAGAGCACATCGAGGACCATGGCCTGGACCCGGCCGACCATATGCTTGACCACGCCCAGAGCCTGGTCGGTTCTGTCCGGGTCGTTTCTGCGCAGGCCGGATTCCAGCCGGTACAATCCGCCGTCCAGGGCCGTGAGCATGCCCTTGATGCCGTGGGAAGCCGATCCCAGGAGCAGCCCCAGGGAGGTCAGGTGATCCTACAGGGC
>JAWLGC010000006.1:0-61221 GCA_041685265.1 Desulfomicrobiaceae bacterium
ACCATGATCATGCCCGAGCTGCGCAGCGAGGCCTCAAGGGCCAGTCTGATTTTTTTCAGGGACAGGGATCCGGAGGCTGCGCTGATGGCCAGAGCCAGGGCTGATCCGGCGGCGCCCGCCTCGCTGGGAGTGAAGAAACCGGAAAGCAGGCCGCCCATGACCAGACCGAACAGGATGACCATTTCGATGGATCCCGGCAGGGACCTGATTTTTTCCCTGAATGTGGTTTTAGGGCCGGCCGGGCCGTGGTCAGGGTGTCTGCGGCAGTGGATGACAATGGTGACAATGAACAGTGTCAGCAGCAGAAGTCCCGGAAGAAATCCGCCCCAGAACAGCTCGGCAATGGACTGTCCGGTCTGCAGCCCGATAACGATGAGCACCACGCTGGGCGGGATGACCACCCCGAGGGTTGCCCCGGTGGCTACGGTCCCGGTGCTCAGGGAGGGGTGATAACCGTATTTCTTCATCTGGGGCAGGGCCACCGAAGACATGGTCGCGGCCGTGGCCGTATTGGAGCCGCAGATGGCCGCGAAACCGGCGCAGGCCAGGGTGGTGGCCATGGCGATACCGCCCCGGATGGACCCCATCCAGACATAGGCGGTATGGTAGAGGCGTTCGTTCACCCCGGAGTGGAAGCAGATCTGTCCCATAAGGATGAACAGTGGGATGACCGTGAATCCGTAGGAGGAGAACACCCCCCAGGTTTCGGACCCGAGCATGCCCAGGGCGGCCCGGATGTTCAGCACCTTCCAGAAGCCGAGAAAGCCGATGATGCCCATGGCCGGTCCCACAGGGATGCGCAGTATAAAGATAACCAGAAGCAGGGCCAGGATGCCGGTAAGACCGATGAGGGACAGGGACATGTCAGGAATTCCTTTGGGAGGTGAGAGTGCGGGCCAGATCCGCGAGCAGGGTCAGGCCCATGGCCAGGGCGCCCAGGGCCACGGCAAAAACAACGGGGTAGTAGGCGATGTTCAGGGTTTCCGAGAGCTCTTCGAACTCTTTGAGGGACAGGCCGAATTCGGCCACCTGCCAGGATACGGCCAGGATGAAGCCCAGCCCCAGGAGATCGGCGATGACCCGGATGCCCTGTTCGGTTCGTTTGGAAAATCTGCCGTTCAGAAGGGTCACCGCAATGTGTCCGCCCTCGGCCTGGGTGGCTCCGAGGCCGAATCCGGCCAGCAGGGCGCCGGCAAACCCCATCAGCTCAAAGCTGCCCGTGACCGGTTCCCACACGGCGCGCAGGAGCATATTGGAGCAGGCCAGAGCAACCATGGCCAGCAGGATGGCGGACCCGAGAGCGAGCAGCCCCTTGTTCAGGGCCCGGCTGATGCGGTCGAGAAATATCATGATGGAATACTCCGGGAGAGAGTTTTTTTTGCGTGCCTCAAGCAGGCAGGGAGTTGGTTACTGAAGTTACGCAATCATATCAAAAGTCTTTTGCCTTGAGCCCTGAAGGGGCGGCACATATCAGCCCAGGGCAGCGCCCTGGGACTCGGATATGTTTTTCCTGCACCCTGAAGGGGTGCGACAGTCCGTCCCCGGCAATTTGTCGCACCCCTTCAGGGTGCAGGAAAGGTGTGCATGTCACCCAGGGCGTTGCCCTGGGCTGTTATGTTATGCCCTTTCAGGGCGGAAGAAAGGAACGTCTCCTCATGGTTGTTTGCGTAACTTCAGTTGACAGGTTCGTTATTTGGCCGGGTATTCAGCCGCGTATTTGTCCTTGAGGGAGATCAGGTCGGTCAGGACCTGGTCTGCGGGCACGCCCTTGCCGGAGGCCATTTCCTTCCATTCGTCGGTCAGGGGAGCCAGGAGCTTCTCGGCCTCGGCTTTGTCTTCGGCAGACAGCTCAAAGGGAACCGTCCCCACCTTGTCGTGGGTCCAGGCCAGGGCTTCGACGACATGCTGGTCCATGTACTGCCCGGTCCACAGGGCCTGTTCCCGTCCCAGATCTTCAAAAACCTGCTTCACCTCTTCGGGCAGCCGGTCATATTTTTTCCTGTTCATGATCACGGCAAAGGGGTAGACCTGAAAGTTGCCCACGGTCTGGTAATGGCAGTATTCAGCGAAGTTCATGTCCATGAGCACTTCGAAAGAGGTCAGCATTCCCTGGACCAGCCCTTTCTGGATCGCCTCGGCGGTCTCGGGCATGGGCATGGACACGGGCACTGCTCCAAGTTTATTCAGTACCTTGGAGGCGATGCCGGCGCCGCGGATCTCGACCCCCTTGAGGTCGGCCAGAGTTTTTATCGGCTCTTTGGTCATCAGGTTGGACGGGGCCGATGTGAACATGGTCAGCACCTTGACTTTGGAGAACTCCTCGGGCTGATACTTTTGAAACAGGTCCCATACGGCAAGGGAAGCCACGGTGGAAGAGGGAAAGCCGAGGGGCAGTTCGGCGGAACTCATGAGGGGAAATACGCCGGGCTGATAGGCCAGGGAGATGCAGCCGATGTCCGCCTGCCCGCGGATGATGCCCCGGAACATGTTTTTGCCCCCGAGCAGGGTGCCCCCGGGAAAGGTATCCACGGCCACGGCGCCGTTGGTACGTTTTTCCACTTCGGTTTTCCATCGCTCCATCTGGACGCAGGGAAAGGTCGAAGCGGGCGGAAAATTGGCATAACTGAGCCGGACGGGGCCGGCTGTGGCGGGCAGTACCGAGCCTGCCAGCATCGTAATGGAAAGGACGAGAAAAAACAGTCTGTTGAGCATGGGGTTCTCCTGGGTGTCTTTCTGGACCAGACGGGCCGGGGCAAAAAAAAGGACCGCCGGCGGTTGCCTGCGGTCCTTGAAGAGACGGCTTGAGTGATGTATGGGTTACGCGCCTCCCCTTTGACCGCAGGACGCACGCCACCACCAGTTGCCGAGGGTTGGGTTCGTAAAAATGCGGTTTTTGGGGGTGTTCATAACCACATTTATTAAGATGAACCCATCTCCTTGTCAATCTGTTTTTGCCTGAGAAATCGGAATGTCATTCCCTGACGGGTAACGTGGCCTGGTTGAATATGCGGCAGGATGAAAGCGTCAAAAAAATGACGAAAAAAAATGCTCGGGACTTGACGGGCCGGTCGAGATGCTTATTACCAACTCATGCAACGAAAATGATTTTTGATTTAAAGGGTCATGGAATAAAATTTTGTACATTCAGTAATCAAAAACGTTATGAAAATTTTAATTTAAAAAAGCGGAGGTAGATGTCATGGTTATTGATTTCAGCTCCTTTCACGATCTTCCAAGACAAATGGATGCTATTTTTGATGAAATGTGGAGGTCGGGTGAATTCGGACAGAGGAGGATGGCGTATCCCCCGGTCAATATCACAGAAGATGAACAGTCAATTTATGTAAGTGCAGAGATCCCTGGAATGAAAATTGAAGACATTGATCTGACGCTTACCGAAGGAAGTCTGGTCATCAAGGGCAAGCGTGTTCCGGAATCGGGAAACTACTACAGGCAGGAGCGTCCCACAGGGAATTTTCAAAGAGTGGTTAATGTCAATGTGCCGGTCAATGCCGAGGCAGTGACTGCCTCCATGAAAAACGGGGTGCTAGCGGTGAGTCTGCCTAAGTCCGAGGAATCCAGGCCCCGCAAGATCAGCATTGCAGCGCAGTAGGGGGATGTTATGAACAAAGAAGTGGTAAAAAAGGAAAACAGGAATCTGCCCCGGGTTCGTCCCTATACGGATATTCTGGAAAAGGAGGACGGATTTCATATATTTATGGATCTGCCCGGCGTGGAGCGGGAGGATCTGGTCATCGACCTGAATGACAGCGAGTTGGAAATTCGGGCCAAGAGCATCATTCCCAAAAATGAAGCCCGCAAGGCGATTCATCTGGAGTTCGGTGACGGGGAGTATGTTCGGGCCTTTACCATCTCCGATACCGTGGACCGGGAAAAGATCAAGGCCACGCTCAAAAGCGGTATTCTGGAACTCTTCCTGCCCAAAGCGGAAAAGGCGATGCCGAGGAAGATCGAGATAACCGGAGCGTAGCTCTGTCATACTCCAGTACTCCAGGGCGTGAATAACAAAGCGGGAGCTCCCTTTAGCTAAAGGGAGCTCCCGCTTTGTTTGTAGTGACGGCACACCCCGGCATCTCTCCGAAGACTCGTCTCAGCACCCGTCGTACCTCCTCATCCAGCGGCGCGGCCACGTGCACCTGTTTGTTCGTGAAGGGGTGTGTAAAACCCAGCCCCACGGCCATGAGCAGGAGTCGGTACAGGTCGAATCGGTCCCGATACAACCGGTTGTGTCGGCCGTCACCGTGAAGCACGTCTCCCACCAGGGGGTGGCGCAGGTGGGCGAAATGACGCCGGATCTGATGAAATCGTCCTGTCCGGGGGCGGACCCGGACCAGGGCGTATCTGGAGGAGGGGTATCTACCCGTGGAAAAAGGGAGTTCCGCAGTGCGCAGCCGTTTGAATTTCGTGACGGCTTCCTGTTTGTTCCCTCCTTTGTCCCGGGCCAGCGGGGAGTCGATGACGCCCTGGCGGTCCGGCCACCCCCGGACAACGGCCAGGTAGGTTTTGTGTACCGTGCCGAGTTGAAAAGATCGGCATAGGGCTGCTGAGGCCTCGGAGGTGCGCCCGAAGATGATAGCTCCGGAGGCGGGACGATCCAGCCTGTGGACGGGGAATATGCGGTGTCCGACCTGGTCCCGGAGCCGTTGCAGCAGGACGTCCGAGTCCGGGGCACGCTCGGTGCGGTGTACCAGCATTCCCGGCGGTTTGTGGGCCGCAATGAAGTGGTCGTCTTCAAAAAGAACGGGAATCACGGCTCTCTCCCGGCTCGGTCAGTTCGCCGCGCAGGTTGGTGGTCATGAGGTTTCGGACACGGTCGATATCAAGCTCCCGACTGAGGAGGTGGGACATCTTGGTCAGGGCTGCTTCCGGGGTCATATCCCGCCCGGTGACAACTCCGGCCCGGGCCAGGCTGGAGCCGGTGGCGTAGCCGGTCTGATTCACGCCGCCGTGCAGACACTGGGTGCAGTTGACGATGACCACGCCCCGGGCGCAGGCATCGGCCAGAACCCGCAGGAATTTCGGGTCCGACGGTCCGTTGCCCGAGCCGTAGGTTTCGAGAACCAGGCCTTCCAGGGGGGTGCGCAGTACGTTACGGACCAGTTCGGCCGAGGTGCCCGGAAAGAGACGCAGGGCACCGACCCGGGCGCTGCGCATGGGTTGGAGTTCAAATTCTGCTGCCGGGGTGGTGCAGATATGGAACAGGGCCGGGTCCACCCGGATTTCTATGCCGATGCTCCCGAGTGGGGGAAAGTTGGGAGAGTCAAAGGCCTGGAACCGGTTGGCTGAAACCTTGGTGGCCCGGCACCCCCGGAGCAGGCGGTTTCCGAAGTAGAGACAGACCTCGGGTACCGGATGCTCGGCAGCGATGAGCAGGGAGGTGATCAGGTTTTCCCGGCCGTCGTTGCGCAGCTCGCTGAGGGGGATCTGGGACCCGGTGACCAGAACCGGCTTGGTCAACCCCCGGAGCATGAAGGCCAGGGCCGAGGCGGTGTAGGCCATGGTGTCCGTGCCGTGGATGACGATAAATCCGTCGTAGTCATGGTAGCGAGCGGCGATGTCCCGGGCAATGGTCATCCAGGCGGCCGGGGTCATGTCCGAGGAATCCAGCAGGGGCGCATATTCGTGGATGTGGTACTCGGGCATCCGCGGATCCCGCAATTCAGGAATCCGGTCCATGCGGGCTTTAAGAAACCCAGGGGCCGGTTCGTATCCGTGCAATCCGGCCACCATGCCGATGGTTCCGCCGGTATAGGCTATATAGATTTTTTTGCGCATGCCGGGTGAGATGCAGGATATCTGTTCAGGAGGCAAGGAATTGTCCACCCGCCTTAGTCCCGGACGCCCCAGGATGTGAGTTTTGACTGGATGAATTTGATGACCGCTTCATGCTCGGCCCGGCCGTTGCCGGAAATCATCAGCGGGGTGCCGAAGGAGAATCGGACCGGTCGGCGCGGATCGATTCTGCCGAAGTCCTTGAGCAGTTTTCCGTTGCCCCAGGCATCGGTACGCAGTGCCAGGGGCAGGACAGGGACTCTGGCCTTCCTGGCCAGCTTGATCCCGATGGAATTGAATGCGGCCGGATCGAGACAGGTCGTTCGGGTGGTCTGCGGGAAAACGATGATGGAAATATTTTCGGCCAGCAGAGCCTGCCCCTGGTCCATGACCGCCCTGAAGTCCTCACGAGGATTGGTCCTTGAGACCACGATGGGGCGCATGAATCTCGCTACGTGGTTGAATAACGGGTATTCTGTCAGGCTTTTTTTGAGCACGAAGGAGATCCTGTGATGGGGAAGCAGCAGGTACGGGAGCAAAAAGGTCTCCAGGGAGCTCATGTGGTTGGCCACGATTACGCATGGCGTTTCCTGCGTTCTGAATGCGGTCAGGTTTTCCACCTGGATTTCCGCCCCCACCGACTCCATGGCCCTGAACACGTTGTAGCTGTTTCGGGCCCACTTGGCGTGGCTGTACCGTCCGGCCCGGGCCTGCAGGCCGCCCTGGACGACCTGGGTCAGGGCCCTGGTATAAAAGACCAGAGAGGGAAACAATCCGGCAAAAAGAGAAACCGGCCGGTTCAACGTGATGTAGTCGTCATCAATGCTCGGAATATCCATGAAAGCTCCGGTGGTGCGCCCCCCGTAGATCCGGAGATCGGGACTGATTATGTTCGGGGGGCCCAGGAAATGGGTGATTTTCCAAATTTCTCAAGAGCGGCATTGGCTCTGGAGAAGTGGCCGCAGCCATGAAACCCGCGGTATGCGGACAGCGGGGAAGGGTGGGGAGCGCTGAGTACGGCATGGTGTCGGGTGTCAATGGCAGCGGCAGCCTTCCCGGCGTCGCCCCCCCAGAGGAGGAAGACCAGTCCGGTCCGGTGCCGGTTCAGTGCCTCCACGATGGCCCCGGTCAGTTTCTGCCAGCCGAGGGCCCGGTGTGAGCCGGCCCGGCCGTGCTCCACGGTGAGGACCGTGTTCAGAAGCAGCACTCCCTGCCTGGCCCAGGGGGAGAGGTCCGTGGGCAGGACAGTGGCCGCGGGCAGGGCCAGGTCCCGGCGGACCTCCTTGAGAATATTGCCCAGGGAGGGCGGGGGCTTGATCCCTTCCGGTACGGAAAAGGCCAGCCCGTGGGCCTGGCCCGGGCCGTGATACGGGTCCTGCCCGAGAATGACCACCCGGGTTGCCGCAAACGTGGTCAGCTCAAGAGCCCGGAACTGGTCCGATTCCGGCGGGTATACGGTTGTCTCCCGTCGCAGACTCGTTACTGTGGAGAGCAGGGTGCTGCACTCACGGGATTGCAGGAAAGGAATGTGTTCGGTCCAGGTTTTCATTATTCGCGGTTTTTTATAGGTGAACCGTGTTCAGGGCAAGAGGCCGGAGCGCAATTCCCGTATTGACTTTTCCCCCGGGGTTTGGAACCTGCCTCAGCAGCGGATCGAACAGTTCGGGAGCCCCTTCCCGCAATACCCAAGGAGAACATCATGGAAGACAAACGCGGCTTGTATTATTATCCCGTCCCGAGCAACAAACGGGTTCGGGTCTATGTTCGGGAAAACGACGATCGTGAGATCGAGTTCAGGCTCTGGAATCAGGACCGTCCGGAAACATGGGAGCGGCACGGGTGGCTGGATATGGACATCATCCGTCGGGCAGCGGAACTCGGCGGCAAAGACGAGGATGCCACCAGAATTTATGATTCGAGCACAGCCAGGTTTCTGCTCAAGGAAGCGAAAAAAGGATGAGAGGTTTCCGGTTTTTCGTTTCTGGTCGGAATGAAAAACAGTATTGAGAAAAAACAAAAACGAAAAACCCGAGATCTTTTGCAACGAGTCACCTCGAACAAAAAAGTCCTGGATTACGTCCTTTTTACCGCTCGGGAGCCGGCTGGCAGGTGCGGCAGAAGGTCGAGGTTCGCCCGGCCACCTTTTCGGTGTCCAGAGATGTGCCGCATCGCTCGCAGGGCTGGTTCTTACGCCCGTACACGGAAAACCGCTCCTGAAACTGGCCGGGTTGTCCGTAGGCATCCCGGTAGTCGCGAAAGGAGCTGCCTCCGGCATCGATGGCCTCTCGGAGCACAGCCTGCAGGTTGCGGTGCAGTTCCATGAGTCGGGGAACCGGTATCTCGGATGCCCTGGTCCGGGGATGTATCGATGTCCGAAACAACGACTCGTCGGCATAGATATTGCCAATTCCGGCAAGGACGCCCTGGTCCAGGAGCAGGCTCTTGATCCTGGCTGTCCGGCCGGAGAACAGGGCCGCGAACTCCTGCGGGCCGATTTTCAGAGGCTCGGGCCCAAGACCTGCATAAAAAGGCCACGCCTCGATTTCCGAACCGGAAAAAAGCCGGCAGTATCCGAATTTGCGTTGGTCCTCGAAAAAAATCCGGTCGCCGTTGTCCAGCAGAAAAACGACATGAACATGTTTGTTTGGATCCACCGCCGGGTGCGTCACCCAGACCCGCCCGGTCATCTTCAGGTGAAAGACCAGGTGCAGGTCTCCGGCCAGATCCATGATCAGCAGTTTGGCCCGGCGTCTGACGCCGAGAACTGTCCGTCCGGCAACACGCCGGGAGAGGGCTTCCTGGGTGTCGGGGACCATCCCGGGTGTGCGTACGACCGCTTCCATAATGGTCCGACCGCAGGCCACAGAGGCCAGTCCTCCGGCAATGGTTTCCACCTCGGGAAGTTCCGGCATTGCAAGACTCCTTGATTGTTTCAGCAGTAGCCCGGCTGCGTTGCTGCAGGCAGGAGATGTTGTGAGTCCTTTACGGGGTCTCGTTTTTTTTCTGTCCCAGTCTCACCGCGAGTTCTTTTTCTGTTCCGTTTCTCTCCACCACGAATATCAGCGCCTCCTTCTCCCGGAAGGCCTGCATGCCGGCCGTGTGCAGGTCCATGGGGCTCTTTATTTCTTTCCCGTTCACTCGTTTCAGGATGTCTCCGGGCTGAAATCCGGACTGTTCGGCCCTGGACCCGGCTCGTACGTCCGTCACCCGGGAGACCCCCTCGTCCCAGGCCAGGTCCAGGCCGAGCCTGCTTCGGTGTCTGGACGGGCAGTAAAATCCGAACTCGAGCCCGCTGCTCGGAGAATCCGCGGTGCCGCTCATGTCTGGCGGATCCTCCCGATCCCGGATCGGGACCACCCGGACACAGCGTTTTTCCGGAGCGAGGATGTGCAGCCGGTATTCGATACCCCAACCGTGCTCAACATGTCCGGCCCCGGCAAGGATGACCACCGGACCGTCGTGTTTCCGTCGGGTGGTCAGGGCTCGGGCAGCCATCTGGGAGTCCCAGAGGGACTGAACGGCGAAGAACCGTTTTCGGGCCTCATCGGCCCGGTCTTCGTTGCCGAGTATGGCTGCGTGCATGGCGAACTGGGCCTCAAGGGC
This sequence comes from Desulfomicrobiaceae bacterium, assembly GCA_041685265.1. Taxonomy (GTDB): domain Bacteria; phylum Desulfobacterota; class Desulfovibrionia; order Desulfovibrionales; family Desulfomicrobiaceae; genus JAWLGC01. The sequence continues at coordinate 9,397 of JAWLGC010000006.1, forward strand.
GGTGCGTTGTTCCTCGCTGGGCGGAATGATCCGCTCCGGAAGCAGTTCCCGCTCCCGGGCGGTGAGGCCGGCCCGTCCCTGCCTGCCGAAACGGTTTACCAGCTCTCTGTCCAGATTGAGGGCGATGACCGGCAGGTCGTGGGCAAAGGCTGTTGTAAACAAAGGGGCGTACAGGTCGTACGGGTAGCCCCAGGAGTCCTCCCAGTTCAGGGCCTTGGCCAGGGTGTCGGGAGGGATCTCCCTGCGGTGGAATCGGTCCAGAACGGGCTGCCGGTCCACTGCGACCATTTCCAGTCCGATTGCCGGCCGCACCCCGGCCCGGACGAGCATTTTGAGGATAACGTTCTGGGTGTCGTGGTCGCAGGCGTTGGTGTGTCCCTCGCCCACGAGAATGAAGTCCGCGTCCCGGGCCGCAGCAAGGAATTTCTCCGGGGCGAGGGGGCGTCCGGTGTCTGAAACAAGGCCACCCGGCGGAAGAGGCAGAGACTCTTCCGTCGGGTGGATGGTTTTTGCGCAGCCGGCCAGGCCGGCCAGGGCCAGGCAAAGGAGCATGAGCTTGCTGATCAGTCCCAATTCCTTTTATCCTCGATCGGTCGGATTTGCGGAGGCAGGGTTCCGGGGGCCAGGACTTTGAGCTGGGGCCGGATTTTGATCTTTTCCCGGAAGGTGTGCAGCAGTTCGTCCTCGCGTCTGAAGCTGGAGGCCTCGATGTGCAGGGTCATCTCGTCGATGCCGCCGGGGTTGGTGACCTCGATCTGCCATCTCTTGACCTCTTCGAAAGCGGACAGGACCTGTTCCACCTGGTGCGGGTATACGAACATGCCTTTGATACGGGCCGTGGTGTCCACCCGGCCGACGATGTTGCCCAGTCGGGGGGATGTCCGGCCGCAGGGACAGGGAGCGCGGTCGATGTAGGACAGATCTCCGGTGGCCAGGCGGATCAGGGGATAGGTTTTGTTGAAAGCCGTGACAACGATCTCGCCGACTTCACCGTCCTTCAGAGGGATCCCGGTGTCCGGGTGACAGATCTCCACAAAGGCCCGGTTGGCTACATGCAGTCCGGTTTTGTGAAAGCATTCGTAGCCGATGCAGCCCACGTCCGCGGTGCCGTACCCCTGACGCATGATCAGGTCGAATTTTTTCTCCAGGGTGGAGCGCAGTTTTTCCGAGAATTTTTCCCCGGTCACGAAGGCGATCTCCAGGTAGAGGTCCTTGCGCAGGTTGAGCCCCTTTTCTTCACCTTTTTGAGCCAGATGCATCAGGTAGCTCGGGGTGCCCACATATCCGGTGACCCGCAGCTTCTGCATGATGTCCAGCTGGTTGTTGGTGTTGCCCGGGCCGGCCGGAACAACCGAACAGTTCAAAAGCCTCAGAGGTTCCTCGAACATCAGCCCGGCCGGAGTGAGGTGGTAGTTAAAGGTGTTCTGGATCACGTCGCCGGGACGAAACCCGGTGGCGTAGAAGCTTTCGGTCCATCCCCAGTAGTCGTCGCCGCGGTCTTCCGGATCAAAGATGGGACCGGGAGAGAGAAAGATGCGCCGCAACTCGCCGAGGTCCTTGGTCAACAGACCGCCGAGGCGGGGGCCCATGGACTGCAGAAAGATGAGTTCCTTTTTCTTCAGGATCGGGATGTGCTTCAGGTCGGAGACCTCCCTGAACTTGTCCACGGAAAACTGGGCCCGGTCGAAACGTTTCTTGACGTCCTCCGAGTATCGGTAGGCGTAGGTCAGAAGTTCCTTGAGCTGGATCTGATAATATTTTTGACGTTCTCCGGCGTCGAGTACTTCGCGCCGGCTGTATATTCCTTCAGTGCGGTCCTTGCGGGTCATGTGCCGCTCCCCCTTTGGTCATCGTGGTCGTCGTTTGTGTTCCGGAGAAAATGGAACGGTTTCAGAAGTGAGAATCCCTTTCATCATAAACGAATATCATTAATCAATTCGAGAAAAAAAGGCAAGACTTTTGTCATATATCGCTGGTTTTAATGAGGAATACAGTATTGTAAGCAGTGAGGGGGATCGGCTTGAGGCAGGGAGCAAAGGGGCGGCCCGGAAGAAAGGTGGCAGGGATGCAAAAGAGAGCCGCATGTCCCGCTTCGGGATGAAGAGGGACATGCGGGATGCGGGAATCTTACTGTTCGCCGGGGTGTTCGGCTCCGGTAGCTTCGGGGACGGATGCCGCGACGCCCGGGAGCGGATCTGTTTCCGGGGCCGGATTCGCCGGATTGTTTTCGGGAAGGGGAAGCGGTTTGGGCTCGATGTCCCTTTTTTGGAGTTTGTGCTTGTCAAGAAGACGGGCAAAGACCAGGAACCCGGTGTGGGCGACCATGCGGTCGTCGGGGCGGAACCGCTCTGCGGACGCCTTGTATTTCCGGACCAGGATCTCCAGGACTTCGCACTGGCCGAAGGGGCCTCCCTCCATGGCCGCCAGCAGATCCTGGACCTGGTTGGTTGTGGGCAACAGGAATCCGATGGGAGATCCCGGAGTCAGGGCCGCAGCGGCCTGGTCCAGGTAATCCCACGGGGTGCGCACATCCAGAAACAGGGCGTCGGCATCGGTCTGCAGGAATCCTTCGGCGATGTCGTGGTTGCGCTGTTCCACCCGGTGCAGCAGGCCGACCTTGTCCAGGTTTTCCCGGCACAGGGTGAAGAACTCCTCCCGTCGTTCATAGGTGTACACCTTGCCGGTGTCGCCCACGAACCAGGCCAGGGAGGTGGTCAGCCCGCCCGAGCCGCAGCCCGCTTCAACCACCCTGCATCCCGGGCCGATGCCCAGCTTGAGGGCGATGTAGCCGATCTCCTTGGGATACATGATCTGGGTCTTGCGTTTGATGGATTTGACCAGGTCGTACAGCGTGGGGCGCAGAATAGTATAGCTGCGTCCCAGATGGGTTTCAACCCGGCCGCCGAACCCGACCCGGACGGCTTCGTCCATGGGCAGGGTGCCGTCGTGGGTGTTCAGGGTGTCTCCGGGGACATATGTCTTAAAGTAACGCTTGCCCTTGGGGCTGACTAACATTACCACGGTTCCAGGGTGTATCATGATCTGTTCCTCCTCGTAGGTTCGGCGGAGGTATCCGCGGGGATATCTTCTGTCAAGAAAAGAGACCGCACCCGGCACCGCACCGTTCTTCGGGCGGTGGTACAAATTTTTTGAACGAAGCTGTTTTTTCGTCCGCCGTGCCATAAAACAGGTGCGCATGGGCTTCCCAATTCATTTCAGGACGTGGACAGCTTCCAGCCGTTCTTTGACAGATGCCGTGACGAATCCGGTTCCTCTGTGAACCGGTTTTATCTTCAGGTTCCCCTCTGCAACCATGTTTGCGATACAAGGGCGGGAACGCACAACTTTCGGGCTTCGCAAGAAGCCTCAAGTCTTTTCCTTTCTTTGAGCCTCCTTCGGTCTCGAAGAATAAATTTTTCATCATTATTCGAGGAAAGTATGGCAGCAGCAGTAAGCAAGGCGAAACGGAAAATGTTCATTTCTGTCCTGCCCGAGGAGCAGGTCGAGGTGATCATCGCCCATGACGGGCGTATCCAGGAATATTATGTGGAAATGCTCCATCAGAGCAAGACCAAAGGCAATATCTACAAGGGGAAGATCCATAACATCGATCAGGCCCTGCAGGCCGCGTTTATTACTTATGGCGCGGAAAAAAATGGTTTTCTTCAGGTGGACGAGGTCCACCCCGAGTATTATCTCTCCAGCCCCAAATCCAGAAAGGGGTCCAAGTATCCCCCGCTTCAGGAAGTGCTCAGGCCGGGGCAGGAGGTTCTTGTCCAGGTGGTCAAGGACCCCACCGGTACCAAAGGCGCTTTTCTGACCACCTATCTCTCTCTGCCCGGCAGGTATTTCGTGCTTACGCCGGGTCGGGAACAGCTCGGTATTTCCCGCAAGATCGAAAGTGAAGACGAGCGGAGCAGGCTCAAGCAGACCGTTGAAGAACTCAACCTGGACGAGGGTCTCGGCGTTATCGTGCGTACCGTGAGCGAAGGGCAGAGCAAGACCAGCCTGTCCCGGGACCTCCAGTTTCTGAAGCGGCTCTGGAAGGATGTGCGTAAGAAAGGGGTGCAGAGCAAGACACCGAGCCTGATCCATGAGGAGAAGGACCTCGCCTTCCGTGCGGTGCGGGACTATCTGACCCAGGACATCATTGAATGCTGGGTCGACCATGACGAGACCGCCAGGCAGGTCAAGGAGTTTGTCTCTCTGGTGTATCCGCGCCGAAAAAAACTGGTCAAGGTGCATACGGAGTCGGAAAAGACCCTGTTTGAGCGCTTCAACCTTGAGGTTCAGCTGGAACAGATCTTCAGCCGGGAAGTCAGTCTCCCCAGCGGGGGGCAGCTGGTGTTCGATCAGGCCGAGGCCCTGATGGCCGTGGATATCAACTCCGGCCGGATCGGCGGGGAAAAGAATTTTCGGGAGATGGCCTTCAGAACCAATCTGGAAGCGGCCGAGGAGATCCCCAACCAGCTTCGGTTGCGTGATATCGGCGGTCAGGTGGTCATCGATTTTATTGAGATGAAGGACCACAAGCATGTCCGCGAGGTGGAAAAAACCCTTCGAGCCGCCCTGAAGACCGACAAGGCCAGGACCGACATGGGCCGCATTTCCAAGTTCGGTCTGCTGGAGCTGGTTCGTCAGCGTCTCGGCACTTCGGCTCTGTCGCTGACCACGGAACTCTGCCCCTGCTGCAACGGGGCCGGAACGCAGCGTAATCTGGAATGGCGCTCTCTGCAGGCCATCAGGGAGCTGTACAGGGAACTCAGGCGCAAGAATTGTCCCGATCCGCTGGAATTCCGGGCCGACCCGGAGCTGGCCTACTATCTCCTGAATCGGAAGCGGGGCAAGATCGCCCAGTTTCAGGAGGAGTTCAACGTGGAGGTCCACATTCTTCCTTCGGTTGTCCAATGACCCGGGTTCTGCTCCATATCTGCTGCGGGCCGTGTGCCATTGCCCCGGTCCGGGAACTGCAGGCCGAGGGAGTAGAGGTGGTCGGGTTTTATTTCAATCCCAATATCCATCCCCTGCAGGAGTATCTGCGCCGCGGGGAGGGAGTGCGGGACGTGGCTGAGCGGCTCGGGATCAAGGTCATTTTCAAGGATGAGGATCATGATCCCGGAGAGTATCTGCGGGCCGTGGCCTTTCGAGAGAACAACCGTTGTTTTCTGTGCTATTCCATGCGGCTGGAGCGAACCAGAGCCATTGCCAAAAGAGGGCGTTTCGACGCGTTCTCCACGACTCTCCTGTACAGCAAGTTCCAGAAACATGACCAGATCCGGGCCCTGGGCCGGGATCTGGCCGGGCAGGGCCGTCCGGAGTTTCTGTACCGGGACTTTCGTTCCGGATGGAAAGAGGGGATCGATGTTTCCAGGGAATGGGGAATCTACCGACAGCAGTACTGTGGGTGCATCTACAGCGAGTTCGAGCGGTACCGGGATGGATTGCGCACGGAAAAATAATCCGGCCGAGGCGTGGAGCGTGGATGCTGCCGAGCCCCTGCTGCTGTACGTGCATGTCCCGTTCTGTCGCAGGAAGTGCGGATACTGTTCATTTCATTCCGGTCCCTGGAGCGAGGAGGCGGCCGGGGCGTATGTCGATGCGGCCTGTCGGGAACTGCGCGCCTGGGGCGAACGGTTGAACCGGCCGCGACTTGAAACGGTGTATGTGGGAGGCGGAACCCCGTCCCTGCTTCCGGGAGCGGCTTTTATGCGTTTTCGGGAACTCCTGGATACCCGGTTCGATTTCGGGGAGGTCTCGGAGTGGACTGTCGAGGGCAATCCGGAATCCGCGGATTCGACGTCGTTTTTTCGGGATCTGCTCCGGGCCGGAGTGAATCGCCTCAGTCTCGGGGTTCAGAGCTTTGACGATGGTGAACTCGTCCGGCTCGGACGGCTGCATACAGCGGCCCAGGCCGGTCGCTCCCTTGATCTTGCCAGGGCCTGCGGGTTTAAAAACATCGGGCTGGATCTGATCTGGGGACTGCCCGGGCAGTCCGTTGCCGCCTGGCTTGATAATCTCGCCCGGGCCGTGGAGCTCGCTCCGGAGCATCTGTCCTGCTACGGGCTGTCCGTGGACCCGGGAACCCGTCTGGCCAAAGCGGAGCAGGCAGGAGCGGTCGTTCTGCCGGAAGATGCGGTGCAGGAAGAGATGTTTCTGGTCGGGGGAGACTTTCTTGAGCAAAGCGGATATTTTCAGTATGAGATCTCCAATTTTTGCATTCCGGGCCGGGAAAGCGTCCACAACAGCGGGTACTGGACCGGTCGTCCTTATCTGGGCATCGGCCCCGGGGCGGTCTCCTGCCTGAACGGGAAGAGATGGCGAAATCCCGAAGACCTCGGGGTATACACCCGTACCGCGGGCCAGGAGCCTGCAGCCCGCAATGTCGAGATCCTCTCCCTGCGGGATCGGATCAACGAGGCGGTTATCCTCTCGTTACGCACCTCCCGCGGGCTGAACGCCGAAGCCTTTCTCGCCCTGACCGGGCACGGCTTCGAACAGGGAAGAGAGGAGATTCTCGGGGAGTTTGAGAAGAAGAACATGCTGCGCCGGACCGCAACGGGCTGGTCCCTGACCAGGACCGGCATGCTGCTCAGCAATGCGGTGCTGGCCGAGCTTCTCGAATGATGGGCCGGGCAGGCAGAAAATTTGAGAAAATATCAGTATTTTATTCTGGATTTCAGGCTGTTGAGTTGTCAAAATTTTGACCTGAACAGCTCCAAATTTGTTTCAATTCCAAAAACATCAGAGTCCATGCCCCGCGGGGCTTGGGTTCTGAATCATCCAGGAAAGTGTATGACTGAAAAGGAAACGCAAGCACACGTTGCCGCTCCGGCCTGGAGCCGTGAGCAGGGTGACAATTTCGTGGAGCCGGGCAATGCCATCCCGTCTCTGACTCCGGAAACAGTACCGGATTCCATTGCCCGGGCCATGGCCCGGTGTGGATGGGAAGAACTTTCGCAGGTTCAGGCCATGGCCATTCCCTATGTTCTGGCCCGTCGTGATGTGATGATTCAGTCCAGGACAGGAAGCGGCAAGACCGGGGCGTTTCTGCTTCCGCTTCTGGAGCGTCTCGATCTGAGCAGGCAGGGGTGTCAGGCTCTGGTGCTGGTGCCCACCCGGGAGCTGGCCCAGCAGGTGACCAGGGATGCCGAGACCCTGGCCGGGGACAGCGATCTGAAGAGCGTGGCAGTGTACGGCGGGGTCGGGTACGGACCGCAGGTGGAGGCTTTTCGGGCCGGAGTCCAGCTGGTTATCGGCACGCCGGGACGTATCCTTGATCATCTGCTCAAGGGGACTCTGAATCTGGACAGGTTGCGGGTCCTGGTCTTTGATGAGGCGGATCGGATGCTGTCCATGGGGTTTTACCCGGATATGTGTCAGCTTCGCCAGTATCTGCCGAAGAAGCGGAACGGATACATGTTTTCGGCCACGTTTCCCCCGTACGTAATGCGGCTGGCCGGAGAATTCCTGCACGAGCCGGAGATGCTCAGCCTGAGCCGGGACAAGGTGCACGTCTCGGACATCACCCACTACATGTACAAGGTCCCGGCCATGAAGAAGGACCGGTGCCTGGTCCGCCTGCTGGAGATGGAAAATCCCCAGTCGGCCATCATTTTCTGCAACACCAAAAGCAATGTCCACTTCGTGACAGTGGTCCTGAAACGGTTCGGGTTCGATGCGGACGAGCTCAGCTCGGATATCTCCCAGAAGGCCAGGGAACAGGTTCTGGACCGGGTCCGCAAGGGAGAACTGAGGTTTCTGGTCTCCACGGATGTGGCGGCCCGGGGTATTGATATTTCCGACCTTTCCCATGTGTTCCAATACGAGCCCCCTCAGGACGAGGAGGCGTATGTGCACAGGTCCGGAAGGACCGGTCGGGCCGGGGCCACCGGTACGGCCATCTCTCTGGTCTCCGGAATGGAGGAGATCGACCTGACCAAGATCGCTGCCCGGTTTTCCATTCCCATAGTGGAGCGGGAGCTGCCTGACGAGGGCGAGATCGCGGCCGTGGTCGGGCAGCGGGTCCAGGTTCTGCTGGAGGCGGGGCTGCGCTCCCGGGACAAGCTCAAGACCGAGCGGCTGGAACGGTTCGTTCCCCTGGCCGGTGATCTGGCTTCTTCAGAGGAGGGGCTCAGACTGCTGGCCATGTTGCTGGACGATTACTACCAGGAGCGGTTCCATGCCGTTCCCCTGGCTGCACCCGTATCACCTGCACAGGGGGAATCCGGTGGTGCCGGTTCTCGGGAGCGTAAATCGGCCCCCCGCAAATCCAGGCCTTCCGCTCCCAGGGGCCAGGGAGGCGGGCGGCCGGAAGCCGGGCGGGAGGGACCACCCAAACGACGCAGGCCGCGTAAGCGGTCCGGTTCTTCCGGCGAAGGCGGCGGATCTTCCTCCAGGGGACAGGGGGAGTGAGCACCGCATCCGACCGGGCGGCACGGGAGACCGGCCGTCCGGTTTTTTAGTGCGTATCGGTCGAGCGGTTTTTGAGCAGGGGAGAGTCCTCCAGAGCGATTTCCAGCTCGGCTGGGAGACCCTGGAAAGTTCCGTTTTACGGCGTAGTCGGTTTGCTTTTTTTTGTGAAGGGTGGGAAGCGTTCTTCCTGCGCTGATTGCGACTCCGGGCGGCCGAGTTTTTTTTTGATGCAGGAGGAAAAATGAAACTGACCAGAATAACGGTGATAATAGGAGTGATCTTTATGATGTTGTCCGGAGTTGATGCCGGCGCGGCCAAGGGCACGCGGATCGAGACGCTGTCCAACGGGCTGACAGTGCTGGTCCAGCCCGATACCCGTTTTCCCCTGGTTTCCAGCCGGCTGTACGTGCATACCGGGGCCAGGTTCGAAACTCCGGAGCAGGCCGGAATCAGCCACCTGCTCGAGCACATGGTTTTCAAGGGAACTGAAAAACGGGGGCCTGGAGAGATCGCCGGGGAAATCGAAGGAGTGGGCGGCTATATCAATGCCGCTACGAGTTTCGACTACACGGTGTATTCCATCGACCTTCCCGCAGAGCACCAGGAGCTCGGTCTGGAGGTGTTCAAGGACATGATTTTCCGCGCCCGGATCGACCCAGAGGAGCTCGAGCAGGAGAAGAAGGTCGTTCTGGAGGAACTGAAACGGGGCAGAGACAGCCAGGGGCAACGGTTGTTCCAGTCCCTGCAGGACCAGGTCTGGCCGGACTCCGCCTATGGCCGACCCATCATCGGATTTAAGGAGACCGTCTCCGGGTTTTCCCGGACGGACATCCTGGATTACATACGGGATCGGTACCAGCCGCAGTCCATGCTGCTCGTGGTCTGCGGGGATGTGGACCCGGAAACCTGTCTGACCCGGGCCCGGGAACTGTTCGGAGAGCTCCCCAACACCGGGTCCGTGATTCCCGATGCGGACCTGGAAGTTACCGGGCGCAAGGGAAGTGTCCGGGTGGAAAAAGGGGCGTGGAACAAGGTTTATCTGAGCGCGGCCCTGCCGGTGTCCGGATTCCGGGCACCGGACGGGACATCTCTCGAGGTGCTGGCCCATCTGCTCGGAGGGGACCGGACATCCCGGCTGTACAAGCGGTTCAAATATGATCTGCGTCTTGTGGACGACATTTCCGTGAGTCCCCTGCTCCTGGAAAAATCGGGCATGCTCTATTTGAGCGCGACTCTGGAGGAACAGAATCTCGCGCAGTTCTGGGATGCTCTGATCAAAGATCTTGCCGCTCTCAAGGCCTCGGACTTCACGGAAAAGGAATTGAGGCGGGCCAAACTCGGACTTGAGGACGGGTTGTTTCAGGCCAAAGAGACCCTATCCGGGCTGGCCTCCAAACTGGGCCATTTTCAGTTTTTCGAAGGCAGGCTCCAGGCCGAACAGGAGTATATCTATGCCCTGCGGCATGTGGATATGGCCGAACTGCAGGAGGCTGTGGACCGTTATTTCAGACCGTCCCGGCTCAGCGTTTCCGTGCTGACCCCGGAATCCAGCACCCTGGAGGCCGAAGACCTGCAGAGAGTCGTTGCCTCAAAGTGGAAAGCCGTTCGGGATGCCGGGGAGGAAACCGGGTCGGATTCTGTCGGGGAGTCGGAGGTTATTGATCTCGGGCACGGGGCAACCGTGGTCCTGCAACCCGATCCGACCCTGCCTTATACGGCCCTGACCGTGGCCTGGGCCGGCGGGGACCATCTGTCGGCACCGGATCGTCAGGGGGTCCCGGCCATGGCGGGCCGGCTGCTGACCAGGGGACACCAGGACATGACCTTTGCCGGCATTCAGGAGTTTCTGGCCGATCGGGTAGCCCATGTTCAGGCCGGGGCCGGCAGGGACCGGTTTTTTGTCAGCGCCAAATTTCCCTCCCGGTATGAAGAAGACATGTACGGCCTGATCAGGGGTATGATCACCGCTCCGACGTTTTCCGCCGGAGAGTTCGATCGGGTCGTGGAAACGCAGGTGGCCGACATACGGGCAACCGAAGATCAACCTATGGGGCTTTTGTTTCGCAACGTGTTTCCTTTTCTGTACCCTGAAAATGCGTACGGATATTATCATCTCGGGCGGGAGGACGGGGTGCGCACGCTGACCCGCGAGGACGTGCGGATGTTTTGGGCTCGGCAGAAAGACAGGCCGGTGGTGGTTTCCGTGTGCGGACAGTTCGACCGGGAACGGATTCTGGGTTTTGCCCGGGAAGTGGCCGGCAGGGGGGATTCGCCCGTGGAGCTCTCCGCTCCGGGGTGGACCGATGTGCCGGAACTTGATCTGCACATGGAGGATCGGAGCCAGGGACATGTTCTGCTCCTTTTTCCCATCCCTGGAATGGGGCATGCGGACACTCCTTCCCTGACCCTGCTCAAGACCGTGCTTTCCGGTCAGGGCGGTGTTCTGTTTCACAATCTGCGGGAAAAACAGGGGCTGGCCTACTCCGTGACCGCCCTGATGTGGCAGGCCCCGAAAACAGGTTTTTTCGGACTTTATATCGGCACCTCTCCGGATAAGATGGAGCGGGCCGAGAAGGGGTTTCGGGATGCCGTGGCGGCGTTGCGCAGAGACCTGCTCCCCGTAGAACAGGTGGAGCGGGCCAGGAACCTGCTTCGGGGCAACTACTACCGGGAGCACCAGAGTCTGGGGAGCAGGAGTCGTGAAGGGGCGGCCATGCTGGTTCGGGGACTGGACCGGGATTTTCGTGAAAAGCTTATTGCTGCGGCAGGGACCCTCGGGCCCGAAGAGCTTCGCCGGGTGGCCGGGAAATATCTCGATCCGACCCGGGCCAAGGTGATGCGCATTAAGCCATGACCCCGGGGTGCTCCCCTGCCGGGTCGTACCAGGCGGGAATGTGCGGGGTCGTGCTCTGCCCCTGCCAGATATCTGCGTCCTCTATGGCCGCGGCCATGGCCCTGAGCACATTCCCCTTGTGTCCGGCCCACTGCGGGGCGAGAAGTTCCCCTGGAGCCGGGTCCGCGTTCAATCGGTGGATGACCATATCCGGGCGCAGCCGGGGCAGGGCCGCGAGAACCAGGTCGATATACTCGGCACGTTCGAGAAGGTGGACGTTACCCTGACGCCACCAGGAGGCCAGAACCGTGCCCCTGCAGACATAGAGGTTGTGCAGCTTGATCCCGGCTACGGGCAGGTTGCTGACAAAATCGATCGTGTCGAGAAATTCCTTTTGTCCTTCGCCGGGAAGGCCGGCCATGACATGGGCGCAGACCTTGAGACCCAGGCGGTGGGCCGCCTCGACTGCCCGGGCGAAGCAGGCCGCGTCATGGCCGCGGTTGATGCGCTGCAGGGTCGCGTCACTGGAGGACTGCAGGCCGAGTTCAAGCCAGATTTCCGGTACTGCCTGGTCCGCCAGACAGGCCAGTTTTTCCGGCTCCAGGCAGTCCGGCCGGGTGCCGAGGCAGAGTCCGGCCAGATGCTCAAGGCCGCTGAGTTCAGAGATGACCTCCCTGAACCTGGGCATGGGGGCGTAGGTGTTGGAGTAGGACTGGAGGTAGGCCAGAAAGAGTTTGGCGTTGCGTTTTCGGGCGAACTTTTCCGTCCAGAACGTATACTGCTGGGAAAGGGAGAGTTTCTGCTTCGACATGCCGGAACCGGATCCCTCCGGATTGCAGAAAACACAGCCGGACCGGGACAGGGTGCCGTCGCGGTTGGGGCAGGTGAAACCGGCATCCAGCGGTACTTTCTGGACCCGGACACCGAATCGCCCGCGCAGGTAGGTGGAGAGAGCGTAGTATCTGTGCATTGGGTGGTAAATCGATTGATTACAGGTGGTTGTCAAGTCGGTCCAGGGCGTAAACCTGCTGTTGCCTGGGTGGGGGTCTTCTGGTATACTCAAAAGGATTTTTTTCAAAGGAATGCCTCGACCCTGAAGACAGGTGCTTCGGGGAGGTTGTCGATATTCGGCTGACGTTTCGGGATGCGGTGCATCCCCGCCCGGACAGGGCAAAAACGATCGCTTTCAAGATGGTGCGCAAGATGCTGCAAGAGAGGAAATATGTCCAGAATTTTGGATAAGGTATTGGGAATTTTTTCAACGGATCTGGCCATTGACCTGGGCACGGCCAACACCTGTGTCTATGTCAAGGGCAAAGGGATCGTATTGCGCGAACCGTCCGTGGTCGCGGTCAAGCGGGACAACCGGGGAGGAAAAAAGGTGCTTGCCGTGGGCACCGAGGCCAAGCGCATGCTCGGCAGAACGCCGGGTAATATCGTGGCTATCCGGCCCATGAAGGACGGTGTTATCGCCGATTTCGAGGTCACCGAGGCCATGCTTCGCCATTTTATCTCCAAGGTGCATAATCGGCGCAGGCTGGTTCGGCCCCGCATCGTGATCTGTGTGCCCACCGGGATCACCCAGGTGGAAAAGCGGGCGGTCAAGGAATCGGCCCAGTCCGCCGGAGCCCGGGAGGTATTTCTTATCGAGGAACCCATGGCCGCGGCCATCGGTGCGGATCTGCCCATCACAGAGCCGACTTCGAACATGGTCGTGGACATCGGTGGCGGGACCACCGAGGTGGCGGTCATCTCCCTGGCCGGGATTGTGTACAGCAAGTCCGTTCGGGTCGGCGGAGACAAGATGGACGAAGCCATCATGCAGCACGTCAAGCGCAAGTACAATATGCTCATCGGCGAAGGGACCGCAGAAAACATCAAGACCACCATAGCCTCGGCCTACCCCATGGATGAGGAGCTGGAGATGGAAGTCAAGGGGCGGGACCTGGTTTCCGGCATTCCCCAGAACATCGCCATCACATCCGAAGAGGTCCGCAAGGCGATCTCCGAGACCGTGGACTCCATTGTCCAGGCGGTGCGCATCGCTTTGGAGCAGACGCCGCCGGAACTGGCCGCGGACATCGTGGATCGGGGCATCGTGCTTACGGGCGGGGGCGGATTGCTTAAAGGGCTGGACCAGCTTCTGCGTGAGGAGACCTCCCTGCCCATCACCGTGGTCGACGATCCTCTCTCCACCGTGGCACTGGGGTCCGGTCGGGTTCTGGACAATCTGGACATTCTCAGCGAGGTAACCATCGATTAACCCGCAGCCCTTCCGTCTTCGACGACTCTTAACCTATCTCATTCTGCCCCTTGTCCTGTATGTCTCCCTGTACACCTGGAACTGGAAGACCGGGACGCTGGATCGGCTTATGGCAGATACCGGCATGGAATTTGCCGGGTGGGTGCTTGTCCCCGGCGAATGGGTCCGCACCAGGGTCGATGATACCTGGACCCGGTATGTGGCTCTGCAGGATATGCGTGCGGAAAACGAGGAGCTGCGGGCCAGGGTGGATACCCTGAACGCGGCTCTTGCCGAAGCCGTGGAAAAGGGTGCCCGGAGCGAGCGGCTGGAGAAGTTGCTCGGTTTTGTCCCGCCGTCGGCCTGGACCGCTGCCGGAGCCCGGGTCATCGGGCACCGTATGGGGCCCTTGAGTGTTCTGGAAACGGTCCTGCTGGACCGCGGCAGCAGGCATGGAGCCGTCAGGGACACTCCGGTCACTTCTGTGCGCGGGGTCGTGGGGCGCATCGTTCGCAGCGGCCCCAGCTTTTCGCAGGTGCTTCTGCTCGACGATATCCGGAGTCGGATACCCGTTCTCGGCAGGAACAACCGTATCCCCGGAATTATTTATGGTCAGGGGCCCGGGAAACTGCTCAGGATCCGGTTCGTGCCCCTGAATGATCCCATGGAGGAAGGGGAAGTGGTAATCACCTCCGGTTGGGGAGGAGTGTTTCCCAAGGGCCTTCCCGTGGCCCGCGTGACTCGAGTCCACAGTTCCGAGTTGTCCCTGTTTCAGGATATATGGGCCGAACCGCTGGTGGATGCCGCCCGTCTGGAAGAGGTGCTGATGCTGGGCCGGGTTTCCCCGGACCCGGGTACCGTTTTGGAATCCTCTCCTGTCGGACCCGTTTCGACCGGAGGAGACGACCCCGCCTCGGAGGGGTGATGCAGGTGATCTGGGGCTGGGTTCTGTACACTGCGGCCGCCCTCTGGGGGCAGGGAGTTTTCGGCGGGCTTGATCTGCTCGGGCCGGGTCTGGCTCTTTGTCTGCGGCTGGGATGGGTGCGCAGTGCGTTTTGGCTGGGCATTGCCTGGATCGTGGTTCAGGAAGGAGTCGGCAATATTTTCTTTGGTACGGCTCTGCTCGTGTTCGGCGGCATTCCCGTCTTTTTTTTCGCTCTCAAGTGGCTCCTGACTCCCCGGAACGGGGTGTTTACTGTCCTTTTTTCCGTGCTCGCGGCCTGCTGGGAAATGGCTGCTCTGCACATTCTTCTTTCCCTGCAGGGGTTGCCCGCCGATCTGGCAGGCGGCTGGGAGCGCGGCGTGGCCCAGGGGATCGCCTACATGGTTATCATCACCGGCGGCGCCCTGGCCCTGGAGAGGTCCCGCTGATATGCGCCGTTTCGTCCCGGACCCCCAAAAAAAATCCTCTCTCGGTCCGCTGCTGCTGCAGTCGTTGATCGTGCTCCTTTTCTGTTTCTTCGGGCTCAGACTCTGGTACCTGCAGGTCTATAAGGGCGACTATTTCGCCCGGAAATCACTTCAGAACCGGACTCGTCAATACTCGGTCTATGCACCGAGAGGTCTGGTTCGCGACATGCACGGAACCCTGCTGGCCATCAATGAGCCGGCCTATGCTCTGGCTCTGGTCCGGGAGGACTGCCCGGACATCGGAAAAACTCTGACCGCCATCAGCTCCTGGACCTCCGTTCCCCTTGATGAGCTCCGGGAATCCTTTCGTCGTGGGCAAAAGCGGGTCAAGTCCTTTGATCCGCAGATCATCATCCCGGATCTGACACTCGACCTGGTGGCCCGCATCGAGGCCCACTCTCTGTATTGGCCCGGCGTGCAGATCGTGTCCAAGCCGCGTCGTTTTTACCCCGAGCAGGGGGTGCTCTCCCATGTTCTCGGGTTTGTGGCCCAGGCCAATGAAAAGGACCTCAACGAGGACCACTCTCTGGCTCTGGGGGACGCCGTGGGGAAACAGGGTCTTGAAAAGACTCTGGAGCAGACCCTGCGCGGCACCAAAGGGTTGCGTGAAGTGGAGGTCGATGCTGCAGGACGGGTCCTGAACGCAAACATCCTGCGTCCTCCCAGGGCCGGCACCGATCTCCGCCTGAGTATCGATCTCGGCCTGCAGAAAAAAATTAGCAGCGTGATGCAGGGAAAGGCCGGGGCCGTGGTGGTCCTTGAGCCCGTGACCGGCAAGCTGCGGGCCCTGGTCAGCGAGCCGACCTTCAACGAAAACTCGTTTGTCCGCGGAATTTCCACTGCGGAGTGGCAGGGCCTTCTCAGCAACCCCCTGCACCCGCTCCAGAACCGGCCCATTCAGAGCGCCTACCCTCCGGGATCGGTGTTCAAGCTGGTTATGGCCGGCTGCGGGCTGGACAAGGGAGGAGCGGACCCGGCGCATACCGTTTTTTGTAACGGGGGGTACAAGCTGGGCCGCAGCGTGTTCCGGTGCTGGAAACGATACGGGCACGGGAAGGTGGACATGAAGAAGTCTCTGGTTGAGTCCTGCGATGTCTACTATTACCAGCTCGGTGAAAAGCTCGGCGTGGATACTCTCAGCCCCTACGCCAGGGCGTGCGGGTTCGGTGCCCGGACCGGGATCGATCTGCCGCATGAAAAGAGCGGCCTGGTCCCGAGTCGAGACTGGAAGGAACGCAAGTACGGACGGCGCTGGCAGGGCGGGGATACCCTGAACATGTCCATCGGCCAGGGGTACACGCTGGTTACCCCCCTGCAGGTGGCCCGCTTTCTGGGGGGGGTGCTGAACGGCGGAGTCCTGCTCAAGCCCTCCCTTCTGGAAACGGAACAGCCTGAAGAACAGGGTCGGCTTCCCTTTTCCGAACGGGCTCGGAACCTTGTCGTAAAAAACATGGTGGCCACTGTCGAGGAAGCCCGCGGCACGGCCCGGATTCTGCGTACCGACGGGGTTCGTATCGGGGGAAAGACCGGGACCGCCCAGGTGGTCAAGCTGATGGAGAAATATGAGAAAAAGGATACCGAAGAGATCCCCTACAAGTACCGGGATCATGCCTGGATGGCGGCCTTTGCCCGACAGGAAGAGAGGGCTTATGTTATTGTGGCCATGATTGAACATGGCGGCCATGGCGGGTCCGATGCAGGTCCGGTGGTCAAGACGGCCATCGAGCATCTGTTTCAGACCGGTTCAGCTGGAGAGTGAGGAGGTCCGGATGTCGGAAAACAGACTGTTTTTTCATATCAACTGGGCTTTCCTGGGGTTGATTCTGCTGCTGTTCGGCCTTGGGGTGATGAACCTGTATTCCGCCAGCACGCTGCGCGTGGAGGGAGGGATGGCCCTGGATCCCTTCTACCGCAAGCAGCTGGTCTGGGGGGCGGTCGGGATCTGTGGCATGGTGGCGTTCATGCTTTTTGATTATCGCCATCTGAAAAGTCTGGCCTGGCCCCTGTTCTGGGGGGCTGTCATTCTTCTGGTCGCGGTTCCCCTATGGGGCAAAACCATCCTTGGAGCGCGCCGCTGGCTGAGTTTCGGCCTGTTCAACCTCCAGCCCAGCGAACTGGCCAAAATTGCGGTTCTGATTCTCGGAGCCAGGGTTCTGGCCCGCATGGAGGGGACCCTGAGCTGGGGGATGCTTGGCAGGGTCCTTCTCATAGGGCTTGTCCCGGCCGGACTGATCATCAGGCAGCCTGATCTGGGATCGGGGTTGAGCGTGCTGCTTCTGCTCGGGGGAATGATTCTCTTCAGGGGGGTCAGAAAGCGGGTTTTCCAGGTCCTGTCTCTGGTTGTGCCGGTTTGTCTGCCCTTTGGCTGGTTTTTTCTACACGACTATCAAAAACAGCGGATTCTGACCTTTCTTGATCCGGGCAGTGATTCCCTCGGAGCCGGGTATCACATTCTCCAATCCCAGATTGCCATCGGTTCCGGCGGATTCTGGGGCAAAGGGTTTCTCGAGGGGACCCAGAGCCAGCTCCGGTTTCTTCCGGAAAAACACACGGATTTCGCCTTTGCCGTGTTCGGAGAAGAGTGGGGGTTTGCAGGCGCCATGGTTCTTCTCGGGTTGTTTTGTGCTTTTTTGTATCAGATTTTCATTGTTTCCCAGGAAGCCAAGGATGAGTTCGGCAGCTTTCTTTGCGCCGGAGTCTTTTTTTACTTTTTCTGGCAGGTGCTCATCAATATGGGTATGGTTCTCGGGCTCATGCCTGTGGTCGGCATTCCGCTTCCGTTCATCAGCTACGGGGGAAGCGCCTCGGTGGTCAATTTCTGCCTGATCGGGTTGGTGATGAATGTATCCATGCGTCGTTTCGTATTTAAAAAGGGGTGAAACGCGTGTGGTCCGCATGAGGCGGGGCATGTTGTGCGCGGGGCGAAGCAGGAGCGTCCGCCCTGCACCGAATTCCGAAGCCCATCCCCTGAAAAGGAGAAAACACCATGGCCTGGAATGTACGTGAAATTTATGACAAGTGTTGTCAGGCAAGGCTTACCAGCCATAATCCTTGTCATTTTTTTTGAAAAAGGCTTTGACACATCATGTGAAATTGGCTAAACGCGCACTGACTTTGAACTTAAATTCACATACTCTTAGGGGGCAGTATGATCAATCTGGACATTACGTTTTTTATTCAGCTCGTGAACTTCCTGATTGTCTTGACCGTGCTCAATCTCATCCTTTACCGGCCTATCCGGGGGATGTTGAAGAAGCGGGCGCAGGAAATGGCGGACAGGTTGGCAACGGTCGAGGGGTTCGCCGACCAGGCTGATGCCAAGATGGCCTCCTACAGAGAATCATTGAGTCTGGCCCGTCAGGAAGCGCAGGGAGTGCGCGTATCGTTTCGCGAAGAGGGCGTGGTCCGCGAGAAGGAAATTGTGGAGCAGGCCTCAGAAGAGGCCGGCGTCAAGCTGGCGGCTGCCAAAGAGGTCATCGCGACTGAACAACAGACTGCCATGACCGCCCTCAAGGGCGAAGTTACCCGGTTTGCGAAAGAGGCCTCAAAAAGGATTTTGAGCAAAGCCTAGGACATATCACCATTGAGCAAGGAGGGCGGAATTTTGAAACAAATCAGGACAGTCGCCATAGGCACCGCGATGCTCGTGCTATGCGCCGCTGTGGCCATGGCCGCGGACGGCGGAGACGGCGGGACATCCAAGTGGATGAACCTGTTGTATCGGGTTATCAACTTTGTCATTGTCGGCGGCATCATCTACAAGCTCGTAGGGAAAAAGGTTGCGGAGTTTTTTGCCGGCCGCAGCGATCAGATCGATTCCGAGCTCAAGGATCTGAATGCCCGGAAGGAAGAGGCTGCCAGGCGTCTTGAAGAGGTGGAGCAGAACATTGCCGATCTCGACCAGGAACGGGAGCAGATTCTGACCGCAGCCCGGGAGCAGGGCGAGGCGATCAAGGCGTCCATCATCACCAAGGCCGAGGCCGCTGCCGAGCAGATCAGGAAGCAGGCCGAGGTGTCCGCTGCCCAGGAGGCCAAGCTGGCTGAGCAGGCCGTGCGTGAAGAGATGGCCGAACAGATCGTATCCGCTGCCGAAGCCCAGATCAAGAAGCAGCTCAAGAAAAAAGATCATGAAGGCCTTGTGAACGACTACTTAACAAGGGTGGTGTTAAATTGACGGGAAACATTGTTGCACGACGGTACGCCCGGGCTCTGTTCGCCATCGGTCAGGCCGAGGGTGACGCTGCCCTGCAGTCGTACGGCTCCGACCTGGCCAATCTGAGCGAGGTCCTGGCGGATGCTCCCGAGCTGGTCAAAATTTTCAGGAATCCCATCTTCAGCGTGGAAGAGAAGAAAGGGGTCGTGAAAAAGGTCATGGAAAAGACCGGGCCCACGCCCATGGTCGCCAATTTTTGCTCGCTGCTGGCGGACAAGGACAGGCTGGCCTGCCTGCCCGAGATCGAGAAGTACTACAGCGAGCTTTTGGACACAGCCCGGGGGCTTTTGCGCGGAGAACTGGTCACCGCGGTGAAGCTGACCGACAAAATGCAGAAGGACGTTCAGAGCAGACTGGAAACACAGGCCGGGAAAACACTCGCCCTGGAGTTCGAGGTGGACAAGGAGATTCTCGGCGGCCTTATGCTGAAGGTTGGGGACAAGGTTTTGGATGCCAGTATTCGGGCCCAGCTGGAAATTCTGAAAGAAAATATCAAGAGGGGTGAGTAGAGGCTATGCAGATCAAAGCAGAAGAAATCAGCCAGATCATCGAAGGCCAGATCAAGAACTACGAGAAAAAGGTCGAGATGAGCGAGACCGGCGTGGTTCTTTCCGTAGGTGACGGGATTGCCCGTGTCTACGGGGTTGAAAACGCCCTGGCAATGGAGTTGCTCGAGTTTCCGGGCGGTGTCATGGGGATGGTGCTGAACCTGGAGGAAGACTCCGTGGGTGTCGCACTTCTCGGTGAGGACACCGGAATCAAGGAAGGCGACGTGGTTAAGAGAACCGGGAAGATTTTCCAGGTTCCCGTCGGAGAGGCCGTTAAAGGACGGGTCATCGACCCCCTGGGCAGACCGGTCGACGGACTCGGGCCCATCGACACTGATGAAACCCGTCTGGTGGAGATCAAGGCCCCCGGGATCATCGCCAGAAAGTCCGTGCATGAACCCATGTACACCGGGCTGAAGGCCGTCGACGCCATGACCCCCATCGGACGCGGGCAGCGCGAACTGATCATCGGTGACCGGCAGGTCGGCAAGACCGCCATCGGCATCGACGCCATTCTGGCCCAGAAGAACAGCGATATTCATTGTTTTTATGTGGCCATCGGACAGAAACGGGCCACCGTGGCCCAGGTCGTGGACGTGCTTCGCAAGCACGGAGCCATGGAATATACCACGATCATTTCCGCCACCGCTTCCGAGCCTGCCTCCCTGCAGTTTATCGCTGCCTATGCCGGGTGCACCATGGCCGAGTACTACCGCGACAGCGGCAAGCACGCCCTGATCATTTATGATGATCTATCCAAGCAGGCCGTTTCCTATCGTCAGATGTCCCTGCTGCTCCGTCGCCCTCCGGGACGTGAAGCGTTCCCCGGAGACGTCTTCTATCTCCATTCCCGTCTGCTGGAACGTGCCTGCAAGGTCAATGACGAACTCGGGGCCGGTTCCCTGACCGCTCTGCCGATCATTGAGACCCAGGCCGGCGACGTGTCCGCATACGTCCCGACCAACGTTATCTCCATCACCGATGGGCAGGTCTACCTGGAGCCCAATCTGTTCATGGCCGGTATTCGTCCTGCCATCAACGTTGGTCTGTCCGTCTCCCGTGTCGGTGGCGCCGCCCAGACCAAGGCCATGAAAAAGGTTGCCGGCACACTGCGCCTGGATCTGGCCCAGTACCGGGAACTGGCCGCCTTTGCCCAGTTCGGCTCGGATCTGGACAAAACCACCCAGCTCAAGCTGACCCGCGGTGAGCGTCTGGTGGAACTGCTCAAGCAGCCCCAGTATCGCCCGTTGACCGTCGAAGAACAGGTCGCGTCCCTGTACGCCGGCACCCGCGGCTACCTGGACGAGTATCCGGTGGAACAGGCCGGTCGCTTCGACAGCGAACTGCTGGACTTCATGCGTAACCAGAAAGACGATGTCCTGGCTGAGATCCGCGACACAGCGCAGCTCGGTGCGGACACCGAGAAGAAACTTGCTGCCGCCATCGAGGAGTTCAAAGCAGGATTCAAAGCCTAGGTTACGCAAAAGGAGTCATCAATGCCATCGTTAAGGGACATTCAGAACAAGATTGTGGGGGTCAAGAAGACCAAGCAGATCACCAAGGCGATGAATATGGTCGCCTCGGCCAAGCTGCGTGGTGCCCAGGCCCGGATCGAGCGCTTCC
Organism: Desulfomicrobiaceae bacterium; assembly: GCA_041685265.1. Classification (GTDB taxonomy): domain Bacteria; phylum Desulfobacterota; class Desulfovibrionia; order Desulfovibrionales; family Desulfomicrobiaceae; genus JAWLGC01. The sequence continues at coordinate 30,678 of JAWLGC010000006.1, forward strand.
GTCCCTATGCAGACAAGTTCCATGACATTCTGACCGATCTCGGCGCTCGGGCCGACGCCTCGGCCCATCCCCTCCTGGAGACCCGGGAGGAGATCAACTCCGTGGGTATCGTGCTGGTCACGTCCGACAAGGGGTTGTGCGGCAGCTTCAACCAGAACCTGTGCCTTGCGGCCAGGAATCTGGCTGGAGCCAAGGCAGCCGAGGGAAAGACGGTCAAGTTCTTCTGCATCGGGAAAAAGGGGCGGGATTTCATTCGCAAGACGTCCTTCGAAATCCTGGCCGAGTATCCGGAACATCTGTCCAACTTTGATTTTCAGTTGGCCAGTGAGATCGGAACCAAGGTCATTGACGGGTATCTGACCGGTGAGCTGGATGAGGTTCACGTGGTCTACGGCAGCTTCGTCAACATCGCCAAGCAGACTGCCACCTCGTCGCAGGTGCTGCCGGCCGAGCCCGCGGAACAGGCTGAAGAGACCGATTCCAGCGAGTACATCTTCGAGCCTTCCGTGGAAGGACTCCTGGCGGAACTTCTGCCCAGGTACGTCAAGGTCCAGCTGTATCGCGGCCTTTTGGACACCTCGGCCAGCGAGCACGCTGCGCGGATGGTGGCCATGGATAACGCGACCAAGAACTGTGACGAAATGGCGGACAGCCTGACCCTGGTCTACAACAAGGCCCGGCAGGCAAGTATTACAACCCAGCTAATGGACATCGTCAGCGGTGCCGAGGCGCTGAACTGATAAGGGGGCCATACGCATGAGTGCAGCAAACGTAGGTAAGATTGTCCAGGTCATCGGACCTGTTGTCGACCTGGAGTTTCCGGAGGGGAAACTCCCGAACATCTTGAATGCCATCACCATCACCAATCCGACCATCGACGACACCGAAGAGAACCTGGTTGTCGAAGTCGCCCAGCATCTCGGGAATAATGTTGTCCGGTGTATCTCCATGGACAGCACCGACGGTCTGGTCCGCGGCCAGGCCGGCAAGGATACCGGGGAGCCTATCCAGGTTCCCGTTGGTGCCGCATCTCTGGGGCGCATCCTGAACGTCGTGGGCAAGGCCGTGGACGAGCAGGGAGAGATCAAGGCGGAAAAGACCTATCCCATTCACCGGCCGGCTCCGGCCTTCACGGACCAGTCCACCTCCATTGAGGTCCTGGAAACCGGGGTCAAGGTCATCGACCTTCTGGTTCCTTTTCCCAAGGGCGGGAAAATGGGGCTGTTCGGGGGTGCCGGTGTCGGCAAGACCGTTATTCTCATGGAGATGATCAACAACATCGCCAAACAGCACGGCGGTATCTCCGTGTTTGCGGGTGTCGGTGAGCGGACTCGTGAAGGGAACGACCTGTATCACGAAATGATTGAAGCCGGGGTTCTGGACAAAGCCTGCCTTGTCTACGGACAGATGAACGAGCCTCCGGGAGCCCGTGCCCGTGTTGCCCTGACAGCTCTGGCAGCTGCGGAATACTTCCGTGATGAGGAAAATCAGGACGTGCTCCTGTTTGTCGACAACATCTTCCGGTTCACCCAGGCCGGCTCGGAAGTTTCCGCACTCCTCGGTCGTATGCCTTCCGCGGTTGGGTACCAGCCCACCCTGGGCACCGACCTCGGGGAACTGCAGGAACGGATCACCTCCACCACCAAGGGATCCATTACCGCGGTCCAGGCCGTATACGTGCCTGCGGATGACCTGACCGACCCTGCTCCGGCCACCACCTTCTCCCATCTCGACGGAACCCTGGTTCTGTCCCGGCAGATCGCGGAACTCGGGATCTACCCTGCGGTTGACCCCCTGGACTCCACCTCCCGTATTCTTGATCCCAACGTCATCGGGACCGAACACTACGGCGTGGCTCGCGAAGTCCAGCAGTCTCTGCAGAAGTACAAGGACCTGCAGGATATCATCGCCATTCTCGGGATGGACGAACTGTCCGACGAGGACAAGCTCATCGTGTCCCGGGCCAGAAAGATTCAGCGTTTCCTGTCCCAGCCCTTTTTTGTTGCCGCGCAGTTTACCGGCAAAGAAGGCCGCTACGTAAAGCTGGAAGACACCATCAAGGGGTTCAAGGCCATTCTCGAAGGGCAGCATGATGATATCGCCGAAGGCGCCTTCTATATGGTGGGCGACATCGAAGAGGCCCTGGAAAACGCCAAGAACATGTAACCACCTGAGTGGGGATTGATATGGCAAGCTCACTGAAACTGGAAATCGTGACCCCGGACAGAAAAGTCCTCAGCCAGGACGTCGAGTATGTCGGGGCACCCGGAATCAACGGTGAATTCGGGGTCCTGCCCAATCATATCCCGTTTCTTTCTGCTCTTGGCATCGGGAGCCTGTACTACACTTTGGACGGCAAACGGCACTATGTCTTTGTCGCCGGAGGATTTGCGGAGATTTCTCCATCCAAGGTGACCGTGCTCGCCGAGATCGCGGAAAAGGCCGAGGAGATTGATCTGGAGCGGGCCAGCAAGGCTCAGGAACGAGCCGAGCAGCGTATGGCCCAGCAGCAGGAGAAACTGGATTACGCCAGAGCCCAGGCCGATATGGCCCGGGCCTTTCACAGAATGAAATGTCGGGAGAGCGCCGTGAGCGCGGGAACCTGCGCCATGTAGCGTCGTGTTCCTTTTGAAACCGTACAGAAGGCGGGCCGCGTAATGCGGCCCGCCTTTTTTTGTCTAGACAGGCTGTTCATCTTGCATTAAAAACCGTAATCACGTCGACATCCGCTCAGGAAATTCCGTGGCGGTGCAATCATCATCGAGCAAACCAAGGATGCTAGGATATGGCCGGTTTAAAAAAGGGGTGCGTGATTCTCGCCGCCGGAAAAGGGACCAGAATGCATTCCCCCCTGCCCAAGGTGCTGCAGCGTCTTCTGGACGAGCCGCTACTCGGGTATGTCTACGAGACAATGGATTCGATTTTCGACACGGAGGTCTACACCATCGTCGGATTCGGCCGGGATGAGGTGCAGCAGGCCTTCCCCGGGCGGAGTTCGAGGTTCATCGTTCAGAAGGAGCAGCTCGGGACCGGACATGCCGTTCAGGTGGCCTGGCCCACGATTCGTGCCGCAGGGCTGGATCTGGTGGTTGTGGCCAACGGAGACACGCCGCTGGTCCCCGCCCGAGCAGTCGGGGAACTGCTCAGGGCTGCTGAGCAGGATGGTGCGGATCTGGCTTTTCTGAGCATCCCTCTGGACGACCCGACCGGGTATGGGAGGGTGGTTCGTTCCCCCGACGGCCGGGTTTCTGCCGTGGTTGAGGATAAGGATTTTGATCCGACACGGTTCGGAGGGGAGATTCGCGAAGTCAATTCCGGTATTTATGTCTTTCGCGCCGAAACCATTGAGCCGCTGCTGGACCGGCTGGGAAATGATAACCGACAGGGTGAATTTTATATTACGCAGCTTGTGGATCTTGCCGTAGCGCGAGGCCTCGATGTTCGAGCGGTTTCCTGTGATGATCCCGGACTGTTCGGGATCAATTCCCCTCAGGAGCTGATCCGTTCCGAGGAGATGATCAGGGCCTCCATTGTCGAGTCCTGGCTTCGGGAAGGGGTGCTTGTCCGCCAGCCGGACACGGTTCGTATCGGCCCCCGGGTGCATCTTGGGAAGGGTGTCTCGATTACCGGGCCGTGTGAGGTGTATGGCGCATCAGTCATTGAAGACGGTGGCGTGCTCGAATCGCACACGGTGATCCGGGACAGCGAGCTGCGGGGATGCACTATCCATTCCTTTTCCCATGTGCAGGAGTGCGTTGTGGCGCCCGGGGCCGCTGTCGGGCCGTATGGCCGGCTGCGACCGGGGTCACGGATCGGACCTGGAGCCAGGGTCGGAAATTTTGTTGAAGTCAAGAAAGGGGTTCTTGGTCCGGGAAGCAAGGCCGGACATCTGAGCTATATCGGAGATTGTGAGATCGGATCGGATGTGAATATCGGCGCGGGGACCATCACCTGCAATTACGACGGCCGAAACAAGCACAAAACGATTATCGAGGACGGGGTCTTTGTCGGGAGCAATACCGCCCTGGTCGCCCCGGTGACCCTCGGTCGGGCCTCTCTGGTGGGCGCCGGCTCGGTCGTGACCAAGAGTGTCCCTGAAAACGGGCTCTGCATCGCCAGGGCAAAACAGAAAAATATAACACGATCACGCTAGTTTGTGTCGGTGATATCACGTTCACATGCGCGTATGGATGCGTTGATTTAAAAGGTGGGATCTGCTATGGATATCTTAATTCAGTTGACGGAAAAAATTGAATCTCTCATTCAGACCAAAGAAAATCTTGAACTTGAAATCATGCAGCTGCGGGAAGAGCTTGACAAGGAGCGCCAGACAAAGGAAGCGGTTCTTTCCAAGGTTGAAAACCTCTTGATTCGCGTTCAAGAGGTCGATCTCGACTGACAATGCCTGGTTATACCCTGAATGTTCTTGGCCTTGAAGTGAACTTCAAGGCCGAAGCGAGTTCGGCTCGCATTGAGAGAGCAAGGACTCTTCTGGAGAACAGGTATGAGGAATTGAACGGTCGAGGGCGGAATTTGAGTAAGGAGAGGCTGCTGATTTTTCTTGCATTGGGTCTGGCCGATGATTATCTTCAAATGGACGACAGGCTTGCGAAGCTTGATGAACAGCTCGCAACCCTTTTGAATAAAATAGATAGTCCTTGACCCTCTCTGTGGGAGGGAAAATATTTTGTTATCCTGGGGGGTACGTGATTGCCGATGCGTTTTTGATCCAATACCTTTGCTCTTAGGACAGCTTACAGCAGATTCCGTGTGCATGCCCGCGAGGGAAGCCTGACAGTCTGCAGCCGGTCCATGATCTCTATACGAGGTTCAAAACACTTCGCAACACGGCCTTCCGGGAACAAATTTCACCCGAGGCTTCGGTTTCGGCTCAGGCCGACCCGGAGTCTCTCGTCAGACACTGCCCGTCTTCCCCTCTCCTTCCGTTTTTATCGCCTTTTCCCACGTCACGAAGTGGTTTTCGGGTTCGAACCCGAAAACCTGTCAAATTTTTTGCTTCAGGTACCCCCCTGGAGAAAGTGTTCGCCGGCTTTGACGTCTCGGTGCGACTGCCCGGTGGACTTCTCGCCGTGCCCCGGCTCGCAGTGGATTTTGGGGCCGGCATGATACGCAACAAGGAGTCCGTATGTTGAGCCAAGTCATTATTACCGCCTTCATCTTTACAGGAGTCGGTGCGGTAATCGGATATATAGGGCAGAAACGGGTTATGGAAAAGGAGATTGGAGACTCGCGCAAGCTTTCCGATCGCATCCTTGATGAAGCCCGCAAGGAGGCCCAGGCACATAAAAAGGAAATTCTGCTCCAGGCCCAGGATGATATCTATCGCCAGAAAAAGGATCTGGAGCGGGAGTACAAGGATCGGGAACAGGAGCTCAAGAAAAAGGAGTCCCGTCTCCAGGACAAGGAAGAGCGCATGGAGCGCAAGCTGGAGGAAGCCACCAGAAAAGAAAGCGGCCTGGTCGCTATGGAGCAGAAGCTTGTCAAACAGGAACGGTCCCTGAACGAACGCAACGAGCATCTGGACCGGACCATTCAGGAGCAGGAACAGCGCCTTGAGGAAATTTCCGGGATGACTATGGAACAGGCCAGGGAGCGCGTCCTGGCGGAAACCGAAAGCAAGACCCGGCACGAGGCGGCCAAGATGATCCGCCATATCGAGACCGAAGCCCACGAGACCGCCTCCCGTAAGGCCAAGGAGATCCTTTCCTCGGCTGTGCAGCGATATGCCGGGGATTATGTTTCCGAGCACACGGTGTCCGCGGTGGAACTTCCCAGCGAGGATATGAAGGGACGCATTATCGGCCGGGAAGGTCGCAATATCCGGGCCCTGGAAGCGGCCACGGGCGTGGATCTGATCATCGACGACACTCCCGAGACCGTGGTGCTGTCCGCCTTCAGCCCGCTGCGCCGTGAAGTGGCCCGGCTGGCTCTGGAGCGCCTCATCAGCGACGGACGGATCCACCCGGCCCGCATCGAGGATGTGGTGCGCAAGGTGGAACAGGAGATGGAGGGCAAGGTCCGTGAGATCGGGGAGCAGGCCACATTCGACGTGGGGGTGCACGGCATCCATCCCGAACTGGTCAAGTTGCTCGGTCAGCTCCATTATCGGACCAGTTTTTCTCAGAACGTCCTGCAGCACTCCCTGGAAGTCGCCTTTTTGTGCGGCATCATGGCCTCGGAAATCGGTATCGACGTCAAGAAGGCCAAGCGCGCCGGCCTGCTGCACGACCTGGGCAAGGCCGTGGACCACGAGGTGGAAGGACCCCACGCCCTGATCGGATCGGATCTGGCCAAGAAGCACGGGGAGTCCAAGGACATCATTCACGCCATCGCCGCCCACCACGAGGATGTGCAGCCCAAGTCCATTCTGGCCGTTCTGGTTCAGGCCGCAGACTCTTTGTCCGGGGCACGCCCCGGGGCGCGCAAGGAACTCCTTGAGAACTACGTCAAACGTCTCGAAGAGCTGGAGTCCATCGCCACCGGATTCGACGGCGTGACCCGTTCTTTTGCCATTCAGGCCGGCCGGGAGGTTCGGGTCATGGTTGACTGCGATCAGATCAACGACGATCGCATCTATCTCCTGAGCAAGGATATCGCCCGCAAGATCGAAGAAAACATGACCTATCCCGGTCAGATCAAGGTGACGGTCATCCGGGAAAAACGGGCTGTGGGCATTGCCAAATAGGGTCTTAACGACCAGCTGAGAGATTCTACAGGGGCGGCCGGGGTGGCCGCCCCTGTAGTATGTGGAGCGTGATGCATGAGATTGTTGTTCCTCGGAGATATCGTGGGGCGCCCCGGGCGCAGGGCACTTGCAGCCCGTCTTGACGGGCTGCGGCGGGAACTGGCTCTGGATGTGATCGTGGCCAACGGCGAGAACGCATCAGGTGGGCTCGGCCTGACGGGCAAAAACGCCAGGGAACTGCACGAAGCCGGCGTGGATGTCCTGACTTCGGGAAACCACATCTGGAAAATGAAGGATGTACACGCCCTGCTCGACGGGGAACCGTGGCTGCTGCGTCCCGCCAATTATCCGCCGGGGGCCCCGGGCAGGGGGGCGGCGGTATACGATATCGGCCCCGGGCTCCCCTGTGTGGCCGTGATCAACCTGATCGGCCGGACGTATATGGACGCAGTGGACTGTCCTTTCCGGGCTGCACAGGAGAGTCTGAGAAATCTTCCTGAAAAAGCGGTGGTCCTGGTCGATTTTCATGCCGAGGCCACATCAGAGAAACGGGCCATGGCCTTTATGCTTCAGGGCAGGGTCAGCGCGGTCATCGGCACCCACACCCATGTACAGACCAATGACGCCCGCATCCTGCCCGGGGGGACCGGTTTTCTGACCGACGCGGGAATGTGCGGACCCATGGATTCGGTGCTGGGAATGGATCAGCAGATCATTTTGAACAGGTTTCTGACCGGGCTGCCGGTCAAATTCGAATTGGCTTCGGGGCCGGTCATGCTCAACGGCGCAGTCCTGGAAATCGACGCTGCCGGACGCTGCACCGGTATTTCCGTCTGGCGGGAAGAGTGCCCGACAGCCTGACGTCCATGTGCTGGGGCAATGAAACTTTTGCGGTTAAACGAGATCAAGAAATGAGAGAGAGCATGGAAACGGATATGGACAAGAGTCTGGAACAGATTCGCCGCGGCAGTGTGGAAATCATCAACGAGAACGAGCTGGTCGAGAAGCTTAAAAAAAATCGTCCGTTGCGGATCAAGGCGGGATTCGATCCCACGGCCCCGGATCTGCATCTCGGACATACGGTGCTTATCCAGAAGCTGAAACATTTTCAGGAACTGGGGCATACGGTTATTTTTCTCATCGGAGATTTTACGGGCATGATCGGAGATCCGACCGGAAAGTCCGAGACCCGCAAGAAGCTGACCCGGGAAGAGGTTCTGGCCAACGCTGAAACCTACAAGCGGCAGATCTACAAGATCCTGGACCGGGACAAGACCGAGATCGCCTTCAATTCGACCTGGATGGACCGTTTTTCAGCCGCTGATTTTGTGGAGCTCTGTTCCCGGTCCACGGTGGCGCGCATGCTGGAGCGGGACGATTTTGAGAAACGGTACCGGGGCAACCAGCCCATTTCCATTCATGAATTTCTCTACCCCCTGGTCCAGGGGTACGATTCCGTGGCCCTGCAGGCGGATGTGGAGCTCGGGGGAACGGATCAGAAGTTCAACCTGCTTATGGGGCGCACCCTGCAGCGGGATTACGGACAGACACCCCAGATCGTGCTGACCATGCCCATCCTTGAGGGCCTGGACGGTGTACAGAAGATGAGCAAGTCTCTGGGCAACTATGTGGGAATCGAGGACGAACCCGCGGACATGTTCGGAAAGCTCATGTCCGTTTCCGACGATCTTATGTGGCGCTATTTTGAACTTCTGTCCGACTGCTCCCTGGCCGAGATTGCGGATCTGCAGGCCGGGGTGGCCAGCGGGAGCCTGCACCCCAAGGCTGCCAAGGAGTCTCTGGCCGAGGAGATCACGGCCAGGTTTCACGGCCCGGGGGCCGGGGCCAAGGCCCGTGAAGGGTTTAATGCGGTGTTTGCCAGGCAGGGCGTGCCCGAGGACCTGCAGGAGCATGTCGCGTCTGCAGGGACACTTCTGGCGGATATTCTGGCCGAGACCGGAATGTGTGCCTCCAAAGGGGAGGCCAAGCGGCTGATCAAGCAGAATGCCGTATCCCTGGACGGGGACAAGGTTCTGGATACGGCCATGGCGGTTTCGTCCGGGAGCTTTGTGGCCAAGGTCGGAAAGAAGCGGTTTCTGAAACTCGTCGTCAGATAGAGGTTGTCATGGGTCTTTCCTGTAGGTCCATCCTGGAAAAGACCGGGGTCTTTTTCAGGATGGTCAAGATCGAGCATTCCATATTCGCTCTTCCTTTTGCCTATCTCGGTCTGTTCTGGGCGGCCGGAGGGTGGCCCGGGGGACAGCCGTTCTGGCTTCTGACTCTGGCCATGGTCGCTGTCCGTTCCTTTGCCATGGCCTTCAACCGGCTGGCGGATCTGTCCATCGATCGGTGCAACCCCAGAACCACCGATCGCCCTCTGGTGACCGGGGAGCTGTCGCGAGGGCAGACCGGGGTGCTTCTGGTCATCTGTGCCGCCCTCTTCGTGGGGGCGTGTGCCGGTCTGAACACCCTTTGTCTGTACCTGTCCGTTCCTGCCCTGGCCTGGTCCGCCATGTACAGCTTCACCAAGCGGTTTACCGTCCTGTGTCATTATTTTCTGGGCTCTGTCCTGGCCCTGGCACCGCTGGCCGGGTGGCTGGCCGTGAATCCCGCCCAGCTCTCTCTGGGACCGGTGCTGCTCGCCCTCGGGGTGATGTTCTGGGTGGCAGGGTTCGATATTCTCTACGCCTGTCAGGATGCGGATTTCGATCGGACTCGGGAGCTGTACTCCATTCCTTCCAGGCTCGGGATACGTACGGCCCTGGCACTGTCCACCTTTTCCCACGTGAACACCGTGATGCTGTTCGGTCTGGCCGGGTGGGCCATGCATACGGGACCGGTTTTCTGGCTCGGATGGGCCGTGGTCTCCACCGTGATCCTGGCCGAGCACAGGCTTATCTTTGAAAACGATCTGAGTCGGGTCAATTTCGCCTTTTTCACCATGAACGGATTTGTGGCCCTGTTTTTCTTTCTTGCGTCGCTTCTGGACCTCCTCGGGGTGTTGCTTTGAGCTCCCTGAAAGGGCATGCGGCGGATCCTTCAACCATCGATCAGGATGAGATATGAACAGCCATAACGATTTTCCCGCCTACCGCGGTCGGATGGAGTATGTCTGCCAGGAATGCGGCAACCGGTACCCCATCGACGAACTCCACTATACCTGCCCCGGGTGCGGCGGGGTGTTTCTTCTTGAAGACAACACCTTCGGCCGGCTGGAGGAAACCACCGGCCCGGCCTGGCGGGAAATTTTCGACGGCCGGGGGGCCACCGGAAACCTGGCCCTGCGTGGAGTCTTCCGTTTTTATGAGCTGATGGCCCCGGTCCTGAACGCGGAGGATATCGTGTACCTCGGCGAAGGGAATACGCCGATCATCGGGAGCAATGCCCGACTTCAGGGGCTGATCGGTCAGCCCATGGCCTTCAAGAACGACGGCCAGAATCCGTCGGCTTCGTTCAAGGATCGGGGAATGGCCTGTGCCTTCAGTTATCTGAAGAGCCTGGTCCGGACCCATGGATGGGAGCATGTTATTACCATCTGCGCATCCACCGGGGACACATCGGCTGCGGCGGCCCTGTACGCATCCTATGTGGGCGATCCCCTGAAGTCCGTGGTTCTGCTTCCCGAGGGCAAGGTCACCCCGCAGCAGCTGGCCCAGCCCCTGGGCAGCGGGGCCCTGGTCCTGGAAATCCCCGGAGTCTTCGACGATTGTATGAAGGTGGTGGAACATCTGGCCGACAACTACCGTGTGGCCCTGCTCAATTCCAAGAATGCGTGGCGCATCCTGGGGCAGGAGAGTTATGCCTACGAGGTGGCCCAGTGGTATGGCTGGGACCTGGCCGGAAAGGCGGTTTTCGTGCCTATCGGCAATGCCGGGAACATCACCGCGGTCATGTCCGGATTCATGAAGCTGCACAGACTCGGCATTATCGACTGTCTTCCCCGCATTGTCGGAGTCCAGTCCGCTCACGCGGATCCCGTGTACAGGTATTACGACCAGGAGGCGGGAAGCAGGAGCTTTGAACCGGTCCGGGTGACCCCCAGCGTGGCGCAGGCAGCCATGATCGGAAATCCGGTCTCCTTTCCCAGGGTCAAGGCCCTGGTTGCCAAGTACGAGGCCCTGGCCGGAGCCGGGGCGGTTCAGGTGGTGCAGGTCACGGAGCAGGCCATCATCGAGGGCATGCTGCTGGCCAACCGCAACGGGCATATCGCCTGTACGCAGGGGGGCGAATGCCTGGCCGGTCTGATCCGGGCCAGGGAACTGGACATGCTCGACAAGGATGAGCTGGCCGTGCTCGATGCCACGGCGCATGCTCTGAAGTTCTCCGACTTCCAGGATATGTATTTCAGGGATGCCTTTCCGCCGGAATACGAGATCACTCCGAAGGAGGAGTTCAGGAACGGCCCGGAATCCGCCATCCTCCGGGAGCGCAAGGACGCGTTGACGGAAGCGGAGTTCACCAGGGAGGCTGCCCTGAATGTGGTCGGCCGGCTGGGGTTGGAAGAAAAGTGTTAAGTTTTAAGTGATACGTGTTAAGGAAGAGGGGCGGGGGAGCGATGGAGATCGCCCCCCGCTTTTTATTTGTTTAGAAAGAGCGTTTTTCAGGACGGATTCATGACGTGGTGGGGGGCTCTCTGCTTTTCCCTGTACCTGACGCCGTATTCTCGTAAGAGTTTTGCTGTCACCCCGACGATGGTGATGCCGTTTTGGTCTGCAAAGCGTACGGCTTCCTCCTTATCGAAGAACAGGCTTTTTTCGGCCTCGACAGCCAGGCAGGTTCCCCTGGCTTCGGCCAGGAGACGGACAGTGTTCAGGCCGATGGACGGGAGGTCGATGCGGTTGTCCTGCCCCGGTTTGAAGACCTTGATCAGGGTGCATCCAGCACCACCGAGTTCGCCGCCACGGCGGATGGTGGCGTCGGTCCCCTCGATGGCCTCCACGGCGATGACCATCTGCTCCTTGACAATCAGGGACTGGCCGATGTCGTGCCGCCCCAGATCCCGGGCAATGGGCCATCCGTAGAAAATTTCCTTCCACTGCTCCCGGGTCGGGACGGTTTTTGTGAGGATCCCCGCCGGGGTGGCGAGCTGGGGAGCAAAAGGCTGGGCCGAGACCACGGACATTCCTTCTTTTTGCAGTTCCGAGGCCACGACCCGAAGCAGGGAATCGTCGCTGCGCCGTTTCAGAGAAAACAGGAGCCGGGCAGCGCGAAAATCGGGACGGATGTTCAGGGCCCTGGGCTTGTTGATGGTTCCGGCCAGGACGACCTCCTGCACGCCGTGTTTTTTAAAAAAGGATATCAGCTTTCCAAGCTGCCCCAGCTTGAGCCAGGTAAAGTGATCCACGGCCCGGGGCAGATCCGGGTCGGTGTCGTCGGGAAACCCCACGGCCACCACGGTCCGCCCCTGATTGCGCCCTGTTTCCGCCACCAGGGCGGGCAGAACACCGCCTCCGGCTATGATTCCAAGGGTCGGGAAAGTGGTCATGGCAGCTCCTTGCAGACAACACGAGGTGGATCCCCCGTCTCGGGGAGAACCACCTCGTGTTTCGGTAACAATGGTCGCGAAACAATTTATTCCGGAGTGATGGTGCCCCGCTTGCTCGCCCTGACAAAGGCCACGATCTCCATGACCCGGTGATCGTGGCTCAGCGTCTCCTCAATTTCCCGCAGTACCTCGGTGCGCTCCCGCCCCGAGCGCCAAAGCAGTTTGTACGCCTTTTTCATGTCTCCGATTTCGCTCGATTTCAGCCCCAGCCTGCGCAGACCGACCAGGTTCAATCCTCGCAGCAGGGCCCGTTCGCCTGTAGTCAGCATGTACGGCGGGACATCCTGGGCCACACCGGTTTTTCCGCCGATAAAGGCGTGGGACCCGATATGAACGAACTGGTGCACAGCGGAAAGCCCGCCGACCACGATCTGGTCACCGAGTTCGACATGCCCGGCCAATGTGGCTGCGTTGGCTAAAATGCAGTGGTCCCCGAGAATGCAGTCATGGGCAATGTGGGAATACGCCATCATCAGACAATCGGATCCGATGCGGGTTTTTCCCCCTCCGCCCTCGGTGCCGCGGTGGATTGTGGAGAATTCCCGGATCTTGTTTCGATCTCCGATGACCAGCCTGGTTTTTTCTCCGGCAAATTTGAGGTCCTGGGGTTCATCGCCCACGTTGGCCATGGAGTGAACATGGTTGTCCGCTCCGAGAGTCGTGAAGCGCTTGATCTGGGCTGCAGCATCAATGCGGGTTCCGTCTCCGATGCGGGTGTCCGCCTCGATGATCGCGTAGGGTCCGATGTGCACGTTGCTCCCGATTTCGGCCTCGGGATGGATGATGGCTGTGGGGTGGATATGTGTGGACACGGATTACGCCTCCCGGTCGACCACGGCGGCGGTAAGGATGCCCTGGGCCACGACTTTGCCGGCCACGCTGGCCTTGGCGTTCATTTTCCACAGGTTCATTTTGTGCCGCTCATACGCTACATTCAACTCCAGAACATCCCCGGGAAAGACCGGCTTGCGGAACCGGACATGCTCCATGCCAGCAAAGAGGAATATCTTGTTGTCCATCCGTTCCGGAATGGATTTGACCACCAGGATCCCTCCGGCCTGGGCCAGGGCTTCCAGGATGAGCACGCCCGGCATGACCGGGTAGGACGGAAAATGGCCCTGAAAATAGGGCTCGTTGATACTCACGCACTTGATGGCCGAGAGAGCCTGAAAGGGTTCGAACGTAAGGACCCGATCCACCAGCAGAAAAGGGTACCGGTGGGGAAGGAGGTCCAGAATGTCCTTGCTGACAATTTCACCTTGCATGTTGTTCACCGTTGTTCGTCTCCGAAGCCCTCAGTGATCTGGAGGGCCTGCATTTTTGCCAGCTCTTTTTCGAGTTTTCTGATTCGTCTGACCATGTCCGGAAGCTTGGGAAGGGTCGTGGAGGCCCGCAGATAGGTCCCGTGGGGCATGGCCGGAATACCGCTGACGTCGGTTCCCGGCTCCAGGTCTCTGCCGATGCCGGACTTGGCCCCCACCCTGCATTTGTCGCCGATGGTCAGATGGCCAGCCACGCCGACCTGGCCGGCCAGAATGACCTGTTCGCCGATGGTCGTGCTTCCGGCCACGCCGACCTGGGCCACGATGATGGAGTTTTTTCCCACCTGCACATTGTGTCCGAGCTGGACCAGATTGTCGATCTTGGTTCCCTGTCCGATCCGGGTTTCCCCGAGAGCGGCCCGGTCGATGGTGGAGTTGGCCCCGATCTCCACGTCGTCTTCCACGACAACGCGTCCGATCTGGGGGAATTTTTCCATCCCGTTCTGAGACTGGGCAAAGCCGAATCCGTCACTGCCGAGGACCACCCCGGCGTGCAGCGTGACCCGGTCTCCGACTTCGGTTCCGGCCATGAGCACCGCGTTGGGGTACAGGGTGCACCCTTGCCCCACCCGGCACTTCTCGCCCACGTAGCAGCCGGGAAAGAGGGTCGTGTTCGGTCCGATCTCGGCCCCGGCCCCGATGAACACGTTGGGACCGATGGTCGCGGAATCGGCTACCGAGGCCTCGGGATGCACGAAGCTCCGCTCACTCTGGCCCTGAAAGGATCCCTGGGGACGGGCGAAAAGCTGCACTGCCCGGGCAAAGGCGAGGTACGGGGCGTCGGAGACCAGGGCGGCCTGTACGGATTCGGCGTCTTCAGCTGAGAGGATGACTGCCGCGGCCCGGGTCGAGGCCAACTGATCGCGGTATTTGGGATTGGCCAGAAAAGCGACCTGGTCCGGACCGGCATCAGCCAGGGTGTTCACCCCGGAGATGTCCCGGTCCGTTCCGACGAGTTTCAGATTCAGCCGTGCGGCCAGTTCACTGAGCAGCATGCTCTTATTTCCCCTTGCGCCAGGCCCGGTTCATTTCCACGGTGATCTTGTCCGTCAGGTCGATGGCCTCGTCGGCGTACAGCAGGCCGCTGGTCTGGGTGTCCAGAATGGCGGTGTACCCGTTACTTTTACCATAATTCTGAATCACGTCGATGAGTTTCTGCAGGATCGGCTTACTCAGACGTTCCTCGTCGGCCTTCATTTTCCGCTGATAGTTCTGGCTCATGTCCTGAAAGTCGCGGACTTTGCGCTTGAACTGGACCTCTTTGTCCTGTTTGGCTTCCTGGCTGAGCATCATGCTCTGTTTCGGAAGATCGTTCTGCATGGTCTCAATGGCCTTCTTCTGCTTGTCCAGGTCGGCTTTGAGATCCTTGAATTTGTCTTTCAGTTCTTCCATGGCCTTTTGACCCGGCTCGCAGACGGCGATCACTTTTTGCATGTTGATGATGCCGATCTTGTCCTGGGCGGCCAGGGCCGAGGCGGAAAAGAACAGGGATAATACGAGCATAAGTGTAATCTTGCGCATGGCATTCTCCTATACATTAGGGGTTGTATTTTTTGTCGGGGGCTTCAGATCCGGATCCGATCCGGTTCCGGGAGTGCGTTTTAAGGCAGGTAACCCATGGCACCTGCTTTGAAACGCAATACGGCACACGTCATATGTTTTCCGTGGATCAGAAGGTCTGCCCCACGGAGAACTCGAGGCGACCCTCGCGATCTTCGTCGTACAGTTCGTCCAGAGGATACCCGTATTCCAGACGGAGCGGCCCGAGGGGGGAGAACCAGCGGATGCCGGCCCCGACACTCTTGTACACGTCCACCTCCGGGGTTTCATCGTCGTCCCAGGTGTTCCCGGCATCGAAAAACAGCAGGCCGAGCAGGCCGAGTTCCTTGTTTACCGGAAAGATGTATTCCAGATTGACGAACGCCTTGGTGGTGCCCCCCTTTTCCTCGTCGCTGCTTTCGTAGCGGGGAGAGACGGTTCTGCCCTTGTATCCGCGCAGGCTGTTGATGCCCCCCAGATAGAACCGCTCAAAGGGCGGGATGGAGTCGCTGCCGTTCTCAGTGATATACCCGGCCTGGCCATGGGCATGAAAAATGGTGTCCATGGGCAGAGAGAGGTACCAGCTGGTGTCCGCCACATACTTGACGAATTCGTCGTCGCCCATGAGCAGGCCGCCGGCATATTCCACGGACAGGGAGTTGACGCTCCCCTTGGACGGATTGATGCGCCGGTTGGTGGAGTCCCGCTTGATCGTGGCGGTAACGGAACTGGCCCAGTGGTTCCCTTCGATTTCCCGGATGGCCCGGTCAGCGTCGTCGTCCAGTTCCTTGATTTCGTAGTTTTCCAGACGGTAGTTCCAGAAAAGCTTGGTGTATTCCCCCAGGGGGTAGGCGAATTTGATCCTGCCTCCTGCGGAGTCTTTGTCGTAGTCGGAGTATTCCTCGTTGCGGAGGTACAGTTCGCCACCCAGGCCGAGATTGGAATCCCGGAAACTCGGGTTCCAGAAGTTGAGGTCGTACACGTTGCGGGAACCGCTCAGGGAGCCCGAGAGCTTGACCATGTACCCCTTGCCGAACAGGTTGCGTTCCTGAACCGAGCCGGTCACAAAAACCGAGTCCGTGCTGGAATATCCGGTTCCTGCGCTGAGGCTTCCAGTGGATTTTTCCTTGACCTTGACCACCAGATCAACGGTGTTCGGATCCCCGGTGGGTACGGTCTGGATGTCCGCGGTTTCGAAGTAGTCAAGCTTGGTCAGCCGCTGGCTGGAGCGGCGCAACCCGGACCCGCTGAACAGGGAGCCGTCGGCCGGCTTCAGTTCCCGGCGGATGACGTTGTCCCTGGTTTTGGTGTTGCCCCGGATGTCCACTCGTCTGATGAAGATTTTTTCTCCCTTGCTCAGTCGGTAGGTCACATCAACCACTCCGGCATCCTCGTTCCGGGACATGCGCGTGTCCGCCTCGGCATAGGCGTATCCGAAATCGGTGTAGAAATCGGCCAGGGCCTGGGAATCCCGGCGCAGGACGGAGCGGTCGAAAAATTCTTCCTCTTCCCCCAGATCATCCATCCTGGTCACCTTGATCAGGGTCTCTTCCGGAACCAGAATGTCTCCGGCGAATCGGACGGATCCGGCCTTGTACCGTTTTCCCTCCCGGACCTTGAAGGTGATGACGATACCGTCTTCCTCGTAGGCCACCTCGGGCTGGCCGACTTTGGCATCCACGAAGCCGCGGTTGCCGTAGTAGGCCTCCAGGGCTGCCG
Organism: Desulfomicrobiaceae bacterium; assembly: GCA_041685265.1. Classification (GTDB taxonomy): domain Bacteria; phylum Desulfobacterota; class Desulfovibrionia; order Desulfovibrionales; family Desulfomicrobiaceae; genus JAWLGC01. The sequence goes on from JAWLGC010000006.1 coordinate 47,509, forward strand.
CGTCCCGGTCCAGCAGTTCCTCTTTGAGGACCCCGGATCCCGTGATCCAGGAGAACAGGCCGCGTCTGGAAAGGGCCAGTTCGTCTTCGAGATCGTCGGGATCGAGCTGCTCGGCCCCCTCGATGGCGATCTTTTTGATGTACAGCTTTTTCCCTTCGTTGATGACGATGTTCAGGCGGGCCTGTCGCTGATCGGTCTGTTCCAGCTCATAGTCGACCTTGGCGTTGTAGTAGCCGTCCTTGCGGTACAGCTCCCTGATCTTGCCCATGTCATCGGCCAGAACCCTGGGGTTGAGGACCGCCCCGGTCTTGGAGGAGATGGCCTCCAGGATGTCGTCCTGGTCGATCTCCTGCGCCCCCACCACCCCGATGGCCTGGATGAGGGGTTTTTCCTTGACGATGAAGGTCAGCTTCTTGCCGTCGGGGGTGTCGGACAGAGCCGCCTGTACGTCGTCGAAATATCCCAGAGCGTACAGCCGCTTGATCTCTTTGTTCACTTCCCTGGGGGAGTAGACGTCCCCTTTTTGAATGCGGAGTCGCATAAGAACCACGTCCTTTTCCAGGATTTTGTTCCCACGGACATCGATGGCGCTGATGGCCTCCTGCCGTTGCAGGTGCCGGCGGATCTTTTCGGCCAGCTCGTCGATGGCCGGCAGCACGTTGATCAATCCCTTTTTGGTGATGAACAGCGCTTTGGGCGGTTTCATCCCGAATGCCTCCACCAGTCGGACATCGATGCTCAGAGTTTCCCCGACCTGGCTGAAGCTGCCGTACACGGCGTATCCGGCCGAACTGAGCAGAGCCAGATCTCTGGCCGTGTTCATATCCAGATAGTCGATGTTCTGCTCTGCAATAAGGGCCATGGTCCGGTCGTGGGGGCGGACCTGGATCCCCTTGTCCGCAAGGCGCTGCTGCAGCAGGGTCGGCAGACTCTCTTCCAGGTAGGCCAGCTCCTGCTGGGCGTTGACTTCAAAGGGCAGGATCACGACCCCGGCCTCCTGGCCTGATTCCGCCCCGAGGGCGGTCCGGGAAGCCCCGACCAGGATGAGAAGGGCTACAGCAAGGGGAAGAAAAAAATTATAATGCTCACGCGTCATACAGCTCTCCTGAACGTAACTCCAGTTGGCGGTCCATGTGTTGGGCGAGTTCCCGGTTATGGGTGACCACGACCAGGGTTGTCTGCAGGGTTCGGTTGAGGTGAAGAAGGAGCTCGGTGATGTGGTGTCCCGACTTCTGATCCAGGTTTCCGGTGGGTTCGTCGGCCAGAACGGCCATGGGGGACATAAGCAGTGATCTGGCAATGGCCACCCGCTGCCGCTCTCCGCCGGACAGGGTTGAGGCCTTGTGCCCCCGGCGATGCGCCATTTCCACCAGATCCAGGGACGAGCGGGCTTTGTCCATACACTCGTCCCGGGGCAGCCCCGCGATGATTCCGGGCATGGCCACGTTTTCCTGGGCATTGAATTCCGGGAGCAGGTGGTGAAACTGGAACACGAATCCGATCTGTCTGTTGCGGATGCGGGCCCGTTTTTTCCAGGTAAGGCCGGTCAGGTCCACGTCCCGGAACAGGACCGTTCCGGAGCTGGGCAGATCCAGGGTTCCCAGAATCTGCAGCAGGGTGGACTTGCCCGAACCCGAGGCGCCGATCACGGCCAGGGCCTGGCCGGTCAAAATGTCCAGGTCCACGTTGTTCAGCACGGTCACCTGCTCGGTGGGACCGGCATAGTGCTTGTTTACGCCGATCAGGCGGTACAGCAGATTTTCACTCATAGCGCAGGGCCTCGGCCGGTTGCATGCGGGCCGCCTGCCGGGCCGGATAGATGGTGGCCAGAAAGCACAGGGCCATGGCTGCAAGGCCGATGGCGGTCAGGTCCACGGCGCGCAGGTGGACCGGCAGATGGTCCAGGTAATAGACATCCAGGGGGAGTTTGATGAACTGATATTTTTTGAGCAGCCCGCACACCCCAAGGCCGAGGCCGAATCCGAGACCGGTCCCGATGACCCCGATGATGGTTCCCTGGAGCATGAAGATACGCCGGATCTGATCCGGGGTGGCACCCAGGGACATGAGGACGGCGATGTCCTTGGTTTTTTCCATGACCATCATGACCAGGGTGGTGATGATGGAGAAGGATCCGACCAGGACGATCATGGTCAGAATCACGGACATGGCCGCCTTTTCCAGCTTCAGGGCGGAAAACAGGTTTCGGTTCATCTCCATCCAGTTTCTGGAATACAGGGGAAAACCGCCCAGGGCTTCCTCGACTTCTGTGCCGATTTCCCGGGCGGCATAGACGTCGGAGACCCGGAGTTCCAGGCCGGTGACCAGGTCGTCCTTGAACCCGAGCAGCTTCTGGGCTGCAGGGATGGAGATGTAGGCCAGGGTGGAGTCGTATTCAAACATCCCGGTCTTGAAAATACCGGCCACTTCAAAGAAGGCGATCTTCGGGGTGAAGCCCATGGCCGAGGATTTTCCCGAAGGGGACAGGACATTGACCCGGCTGCCCGGGCGTAATCCGAGCCTGGAGGCCAGCTCCCGGCCCACGATAATGCCCGGGAAATCCCGCTCTTCGTCCAGTCCCTCCAGTCCTCCTTCCTGCATGTCGCGGTGCACGGACAGGACCCTGGGGGCGGTGGCCGGGTCGATGCCCCGCAGTACCACTCCCTTGACTCCGTCCGGGGTGCTGAGCATGACTTCGGAATAGATGAACGGGGTCACGGCATCGACCCGGGGCAGGGCCGCTGCCTGTTGTCCCAGGGTCTCGTAGTCCGCAATTCCCTTGGCCATGCTGCCCACGATGAGATGGGCGTTGACCCCCAGGATCTTGTCCCGGAGGTTGTCCCCGAAGCCGTTCATGACCCCGAGAACAACAATCAGGGAGGCCACGCCGAGGGCCACCCCGAGAATGGAGATCAGGGAAATGACCGATATGAAGGCCTGCTTGCGTCTGGCAAGCAGGTATCGCAGGGAAACAAAGAGTTCAAAGCGCATGTCGTGTGTCGCCTCACAGGGCGGAACCTGTCGGGGTTGTATTATTCTTTCCCGGCTACTTCGGGGCGGAGAAGGGGGAACAGGATGACCTCCCGGATGGACGGGGAATCGGTCAGGAGCATGACCAGTCGGTCGATGCCGATTCCCTGCCCGGCTGCCGGGGGCATGCCGTATTCCAGGGCCCGGACATAATCCTCGTCCATGGCATGGGCCTCGTCGTCTCCGGCTTCTTTCTCCCGGATCTGATCCTCGAAACGTCCTTTCTGGTCCACGGGATCGTTCAGCTCGGAAAAGGCGTTGGCCATTTCCTGGCCGCTGATGAACAGTTCGAATCGGTCCGTGATGGACGGGTCCTGCTCGTTGCGCCGGGACAGAGGAGAGATGTCCGTGGGGTAGTGGTAAATGAAGTGGGGCTGGATGAGCTTGGGTTCGACCAGGTTGTCAAAGATCTTGGCCTGGATTTTGCCCAGCTTCTCGTCCTTCTCCACATTTTCGCCCAGCTTTTTGGCCAGGTTTTTGGCCGCCTCGTAGTCCTGATACACTTCCGGAGGGACGTTTCCGATCTGCTCCAGTGAGTCGTGAAAGGTCAGCCGGACCCAGGGAGAGCCGAGATTTATCCGGTTTCCGTCGTATTCCACCTCGGAGGAGCCGTTCACCTCCAGGGCCAGTCCGGAGAAGAGCTCCTCGGTCAGGTCCATAAGATCTTTGAAGTCGGCATAGGCCCAGTAGAATTCGAGCATGGTGAACTCGGGATTGTGGGTGGTGTCTATGCCCTCGTTGCGAAAGTTGCGGTTGATTTCGTAAACCCGCTCGAACCCGCCTACCAGGAGCCGCTTCAGATACAGCTCCGGCGCGATGCGTAAAAAGAGCTTCATGTCCAGGGCGTTGTGGTGGGTCTCGAAGGGTCTGGCCGTGGCCCCGCCGGCAATGGCCTGCATCATGGGGGTTTCCACTTCCATAAATCCGCGGTCGTTCAGGAATGCGCGGATATGCTTGATGATGGCGGTCCGTTTGGAAAAGATCTCCTTGGCCCTGGGGTTGACCAGCAGGTCCACATACCGCTGCCGGTAGCGGGTCTCCACATCCTTGAGCCCGTGGTATTTTTCGGGCAGCGGACGCAGAGATTTGGACAGCAGTCGGATGGAGTCGGCCTTGACCGTCAGTTCGCCGGTTTTGGTCTTGAACAGTCCGCCCCGGACGCCGACAATGTCGCCGACCTCGAATTTCTTGAACAGCTTGTACTCTTCCTGACCGAGCAGGTCCCGCTGGGCGTAGACCTGGATGCGACCGCTCTCGTCCTGGATGTGGAAGAAGGTGACCTTGCCGAAGGAGCGGTGGGCGACGATGCGGGCTGCCAGGGCAAATTTCTCCTCTATGGCCTCCAGGAGTTCGCCGTCCGCTTCGGTGTACCGGTCCGTGAGGTCCCGGATGTCGTTTTCCTTGCGAAAGTCGTTGGGATACAAAGGGATTCCGGCGTCTGTGAGGAACTGGGCTTTTTCCTTCCTGTGACGCAGAATCTGGCTTTCGCTGGGCTGGTTGGTGGTGTTTTTGGTCAAGACGGGTTCTCCATTTCTCGCTGTATCGTCGCTCTCTTGAAAATTTTGATGCGCTTGGGGCGCTGCGGCCTGCGGTGCGGAAAATATCCGGGACTGGTGGTGCCGGCAGGGAAAAGCGAATGCACGCTGCCCGAGGGTCTGCGGGACCGCCCGGCCTGGTGTTTAAGATCCGGCAGTCGGCCGCAAAAAAGAAATTTCGGACCGGGCTCTCAGGGAGGAAGAGGCGTGGCCTGAAATTTTCTGAATCCATTCGTATCAAAAGGACGGATCTGCCTTGGATCGAAGTGAAGATTGCTATTGCAATTTGTGCCCAGCGTCAAGAAACCGGGGAGTGAAGGATGCTGTCCTGTCGGTACGTGTTGCGGGTCGGGCCCCGGGGTCACATTGCTTCTCGCAGCCGGGGCGGACCGATGAGCCGATCTCCGTTGAAAAGAATGGTCTCCATGTCCCTGTCCGTGAGGAGACACCGGCGCCTCAGGTGCCGGATTTCCGTTCCCGGGTCGTACAGGGGGTAGTCGCTGCCGAACAGAATGCGCTCCCGGCTGTGGCGGCTCATGATCGCCCGCAGCAGATGATCCGGGATGAACTCCAGGGAACTGGAGGTGTCCAGGAAGACATCCAGGCCGGCCAGGCTCTCCACGACATGTTCCCAGTGCATAAGCCCTCCGAAATGGGCGGCGATGATGGTCAGTTCGGGGAAGTTGTGGTGGATGGCCGCAATTTTGCGGGGACAGGAGGGGTTGCGGGCCGGGGGGAATCTGTCCCCGACATGGAACATGATCATGAACCGGCCCTGGACGGTTTCGAAAATGGGACCCAGGGACGGATCGTCCAGGCGGAATCCCTGGAAATCAGGGTGCAGTTTGATCCCTCTGATTCCGGCCCGGGAGAGCCGTTCCAGCTCTTTTTCCCAGTCCTGATACCCGGGATGCAGGGTGCCGAAGGGTTCCAGCTCCGGATAGTTCTTCTGCAGGAACAAAGACCAGTTATTGGCCGGGACGACCTGATCCGGACTGGTGGCCGCCGTATGCACCACGGCCCGCTCAAGTCCGGCCCGGCGGACTCGGTCCACCAGATCCTCGGCCAGTCCGGTGCCGACCGGGGAGATTTTGTAGTATCCTTCGAGTTGAGCCAGAACCTTGTGGGCGATTTTGGGGTGAAAGGCGTGGGTATGGATATCTGTGGACATGGTTTGGTGCGGATGAGGTTGGTTGGTTTTTCAAACGGGTAGAAGATTGCGCGTTTTTCGGAGGGATTGCAAGTATGGTTTGCAGTTTTTGGTTGTTCGTTTTTGATTAGAATCTGATGTTACGCACTGCTTAATTTCTCCAAAAGCAATGGGACTCATGCGTCCTATAGGACCCGGATCCCTCTTCCTTCGCGCTCTTCGCGTCCTTCGCGGTGAAAGAATCTTACCGCGAAGGACGCGAAGAGCGCGAAGGGGATTTTGGGCAGCGGTGCGTGACTTCAGTTAAGATACTGGTTTGCTTTGTAAGAAATCGGGACCAAACAATCAAAACCTATGCATCAGTCATCAGATCCCTGAGCCACTGCGGTATCCGTACGGGCCGGCCGTCCCGGTTCACGCAGGCGTGCTGGGTGAACCCGGTGCTCAGCGGCTTACCGGAGCTTTTGTCGGATATCTCGTAGATGAATCGGACTGAGGCCCGGGTCCAGGCGTCGATGCCGGTCCGGACCACGATGAGGTCGTCGTACCTGGCCGGGGCGAGGTACCGGCAGTGGGCCTCCCGTATCGGGAGAAAGAATCCCTTTTCTTCGACCCTGGCGTAGCTCATACCCCGCTCCCGGATGAACTCGGAGCGGGCCCGCTCGAACAGGTGCAGGTATTCGGCGTAGTAGACCACGCCCATGCAGTCGGTTTCGCCGTAGGAGACCCGGTGCTCGTAGCGGCATTCGGGGGAGGGGAAGGTGGAGGTGGTGGTCATGGCGATATTGGTTTGAAATTGTTGATTACGGTATGGCTGTTGGAAGAAGCTCGAAGAGGACTGCCCACGGAACACACGGAATACACGGAAAATATGAAACCTTTTTCGTAATTTCAGATTCTCAAATTTCTCAAATGAGAAATTTCTAATTTTACAAAAAAAAACTGGATATTTACCATTTTTCCCTTCCGTGTATTCCGTGTGTTCCGTGGGCAGATTTTTTTATCTCAGCCCGACGTTACCGAGGGCAAACGGCAGCAGTTCATGCCCGGTATCCAGATGCAGTCCGGTCTCCCTTGCCGTGCTTTCCGTAAACACTTCAGGCCCGGTACCCGGCTCAGTACCGCTCTTGTACAGGAGGAACGGGACCGGGTCGTGGGTGTGGGTACGCTTTGCAAGGGGGGTGAAGTGGTCGCAGGTCAGGAGGATGGCGAACTCCTCTCCATCCAGACCGGCAAGGATCGGGCGCAGGATGCGGTCGTCGAACCGGGCCACGGCCTCGGTTTTCATGGCCGGGTCGCCCATGTGGCCGCACTCGTCAGGGGCCTCCACATGCAGGTACACGAAGTCGCCCTGTTTCAGGAAGTCAAGAGCGGCCGCTACCTTTCCTTCATAGTTGGTGTCCAGCAACCCCGTGGCTCCGGGGATGTCGATAACCTCCATGTTCGCGGCCCGGCCCAGTCCCTTGACCAGATCCACGGCGGAGATGACCGCGCCGTGCAGACCGAAGGTCTCCTGGAAGTCCGGCAGGTGCAGGGGGCGTCCCTGGCCCCAGGGCCAGATGGCGTCGGCTTTGGAGGTGTTTTTCGGTTCGCCGAGGATTGCCGCGGCCCGGTCGAACACCGCTGCCAGGGCCGGGTATGTCCGGTAGGCTGCGATGTCGTCGGCGATGGGCTGGTCCAGAATGTCGTGGGGCGGGCGGATGTCGATGTCTGCAGCCGGAGTGGACGCGCCCTGCTTCTGGACCAGAAGGTGGCGGTACTGGATACCCGGGATCAATTCGAATTCCCCGTCGTTCAGTCTTGCCTGCAGGTCCTTGACCAGGGGCACGGACACCTCGGAGTCGATATGTGCCGCGGAATAGTCGAGCATGGTTCCCTTGGCCCCCGGACCGGACAGGGTGACCAGATTACATCGCCAGACCAGGTCCTCCGGGTCAAGATCAAGGCCCTGGGCGGCTGCTTCAATGGGGCCGCGCCCGGTGTGGTGCACGGCCGGATCAAATCCGAACAGGGCCATGTTGGCCACGTCCGATCCCGGAGGCATATCCCTGGGCACTGTACGGCAGGTGCCGACCAGGGAGGCTGCGGCCAGCCGGTCCATATGCGGGGTGTGTGCGGCCTCGAGCGGGGTCCGGTCGTCCAGGCCCGGGTGGGGCCGGTCGCCCATCCCGTCGGCCACGAGTACGAGAAATTTCATCTATTCATCCTTACGGCTAGAGGCGAAAAGTGAGAAGTCGAGGGGCAATAGGTAATAGGCAAGGGGTAATAGGCAAGGGGCAAGAGGGAAGAGTCCGTGCCCACACCGTGTGGCGCCGCCGCTTCTTCCCATAGTCCATAGCCCCTTGCCTCTCGCTTCCTGCCTATAGCCTTCTGCCTTCATTACAGAATTTGATAATGCACAGTGGGAGCGATGGTGAATCCGGCCGCGTCGATCTCGGCCAGGGCCCGGGAGGCATCCTTCATGGGGGCGGAGTGGGTCAAAAAGACTACGGGCACGCCCTCCCTGATTTCGTCCCGTTTCTGGACCACCTGGGCGATGCTGATGTTTCGTTCGCCCATGATTCCGGACAGGGAGGAGAGCACGCCGGGCCGGTCCTTGACCGTGAACCGGAAGTAGTGACGGGAAACCGTCAGTTCCGGGGGGAGGATGTCCGCCCTGGGCAGACTGGTTCCGGGGAAGCCGGTGTTGTTGGGCGGGCACCCTTCCCGGGACAGGGCCATGATGTCGGCCAGAACCGCGCTGCCCGTGGGCAGGTCCCCGGCCCCCTGGCCGTAGAGCATGATCGGTCCTACGGCATTGCCCTCCAGGAGAATGGAGTTGAAGGGGCCGTCCACCTTGGCCAGGATGTGGTCCTTGGCCACCAGGGCGGGAAACACGCCGGCCTGGAGATGGCCGGACCGTTCCTTGACCTGGGCCAGGAGCTTGATGCGGTAGCCGAACTCCCCGGCCATGCGGATGTCGAAGGGATCCACAGCAGAGATGCCCTGTACCGGGAGGTCGGCCAGGGGGTAGTCCTCCCCGTGGGCCAGCCGGATCAGGACGCACAGCTTGTGGGCCGCGTCCATGCCCTCGATGTCCAGTTCCGGGTCAGCCTCGGCGTAGCCCAGCTCCTGGGCCTGGGACAGGGCCGTGGCAAAGTCGAGACCCTTGGCGGTCATCTCGGTCATGATGTAGTTGGCCGTGCCGTTCAAAATACCGGTCAGTCGCCGGATTCTGTTCCCGGCCAGGCTCTCCTTGAGGGTCTGGACGATGGGAATCCCTCCGGCCACGCTGGCCTCGTAATACAGGCCGAGTCCCTTTTCCGCGGCCAGGGCGAAGAGCTCCGGACCGTGTTCGGCCAGGAGGTGCTTGTTGGCCGTGACCACGGATTTGCCGGCCAGCAGAGACTGGGTGATCAGGTGACGGGGAAAGTCGATCCCTCCGGCCAGCTCCACGACCAGGTCGATATCCGGATCCTGGAAGAGTTCGTCCGGGGAGGTGGTGAAGCGGGTCCGGGGAGGCAGGGTGACCGGGCGGGGCTTGTCCAGATCCCGAACCAGAACGGTTTTGATGGCCAGGTTTTTGCCCAGTCGTCTGGCGATCCATTCCTGGTTGGTCTGAATGATCTTGGCCAGTCCCGATCCGACCGTGCCGAATCCGGCCAGGCCGAGTTGTATGGTCTCGTTGAGCACGGAGGTCCTCCTCGTGGCGTGGATGATGAATTGACGTCGGAAACCACTATAAAGAGAAGTCCCTGTCTGTCAAAGAGATCCCTGCACCCGGGAGAGGCAAAAAAGGGGTTGACGCTCGGGCCGCTCTTCTATATCAATCCAATCTCTCGAGCGGAGAGGTGGCCGAGCACGGCTGAAGGCGCTCGCCTGCTAAGCGAGTATGGGGGTTAAACTCCATCAAGGGTTCAAATCCCTTCCTCTCCGCCATTTTTTCAGGAGGGTTGGCAGAGTCTGGTTGATTGCACCGGTCTTGAAAACCGGCATGCCTTAACGGGCATCTGGGGTTCGAATCCCTAACCCTCCGCCATAAACTGCCAGAAAGAGCCTGCAAAGTGGATGCTTTGCAGGCTCTTTTCGTTTAAAATCAAAAAAAATAAAATTTCTACTTGACCCCGGCACAGAGTTTCCATAAACACCGACTTCGCTTCAGCGGGAATAACTCAGTGGTAGAGTGCAACCTTGCCAAGGTTGAAGTCGCGAGTTCAAATCTCGTTTCCCGCTCCAGCAGGCCCACGTAGCTCAGCAGGTAGAGCACTTCCTTGGTAAGGAAGAGGTCTCCGGTTCAAGTCCGGACGTGGGCTCCATACAGCGCGGGGTCGTAGTTAAGCCGGTTATAACGCTGGCCTGTCACGCCAGAGGCCGTGGGTTCGAGTCCCATCGGCCCCGCCACGAGATCTAAGGGTCGCATCTTTACGGATGTGACCCTTTTTTTTGTTGGTGTGGGGCGGGGCCTTTGGCTGGTCGTTCCCGGGCTCGTGCCCCCTTGTCGTGGTGTTGGACAGAACCTGGAAGATGAGTAAGGGTCACTGCGGTTGTCATTGGTGAACGGTGAACAGTGATTCGTTATTTTGGGGAGAGTGGACATGAAACGGCTTCCGATCGGAATTCAGACGTTTGAAAAGCTTGTTCAGGAAGGGTTTGTCTACGTGGATAAGACCCGTTTTGTTGCAGACATCGGTCGGGAAGGTGGCGGGTACTACTTTCTGTCCCGGCCGCGCCGGTTCGGCAAAAGTCTGTTTCTGAGCACGATCAAGGCTGCTTTTGAAGGCAAACGGGAGCTGTTTCAGGGGCTTTACCTGGAAGACAACTGGGACTGGGAGCAGACCAACCCCGTGGTTCTGGTCAGTTTCGGGGCCGGGGTGGTACGCAGTGTGGAGGAATTGAAGACCATCTTCAGCTATATTCTCGATGAGAATGAACGGATGCACGGCATCGAATCCTCTTATACCGATCCCAGAACCAGATTTATGGACCTGATTCGAAAGCTGCACACCTCGACGGGCCGGAAGGTGGTCGTGCTTGTGGACGAATATGACAAGCCCATCCTGGACAACATCCACAGGACCGAGCTGGCCGTGGAGGTCCGGGAAGAACTCAAAAACATCTACTCCGTACTCAAAGACAGCGATCCTTATCTTCAACTGGTATTTATCACCGGTGTTTCCAAGTTCAGCAAGGTTTCTCTGTTCAGCGGGTTGAATAATCTGCAGGACATCACTCTGAACAAACGGTACTCCTCTCTGTGCGGCTATACCCAGCAGGAATTGGAACAGGTTTTTGTCGAGTATCTGGACGGGGTCGACCTGGAGGCGGTGCGCACCTGGTATAACGGGTACAGCTGGCTGGGAGAGAGGGTCTATAATCCTTTTGATGTACTGCTTTACCTGGATACCGGGGAATTTTCCAACTACTGGTTTGAAACCGGGACTCCGTCCTTTTTGATTCAACTGCTGCGGCAGGGCAGGTACGCCATCCCTGAAATTGAGCACCTGGAGGCCGGGGAGGAGATCCTCGGGAGTTTCGAGATTGAGGATGTTTCAGTGGAAACGCTTCTTTTTCAGGCCGGATATCTGACACTCAAAAAAGCCGAGCAGATCGGCGCCTTTCGTCGCTACGAACTCGGGTATCCCAACCTGGAGGTTAAATCCAGTCTGTGCAATTCCATTCTCTCCGCTCTCTGCAAAGATAGAATCGCCAAGACCCGTAACCAGTCCCGGTTGCTGGACGCGCTCATGGCAAATGATTTTGAGCAGATGGAAGAGGTGTTCCATTCCTTTTTCGCCTCCATTCCCGGGGAATGGCTCAGGGAAAATCAGACCGCCGGATATGAGGCCTATTATGCTTCTGTGGTGTATTGTTATTTTGCAGCCACGGGAATTGATGTCTGCCCCGAGCGCCACTCCAACAAGGGGAGGCTGGATCTGGCGGTTCGGTTTCAGGACCGGGTCTATGTGATCGAGTTCAAGGTCGTGGAGCAGAGCGGACCCGGCAGGGCGCTGGAGCAGATCAGGAACAAGGGGTATGCGGAACAGTTTGCGGGGCAGGAGGTGTATCTGGTGGGGGTGGAGTTTTCCAGCGAAGAGAAGAACATTGTGGTATTCGAGTGGGAGAAAGGGGGAGAGGTGATGCTTGTGCCGGAAGGAGAACCAGAGGCAGGCAAATAATGCGGGAATCAACCGCGTCTTCATGCTAGGCGTGGGATTTTTCGTTTTGCGCAGAAGGTCGTATCTTTATTGATGCGGCCTTTTTTTGTGACGCCGCGCCCGGTGTGATCCAGGCGCCGTTTTTGATTTCAGGCAAGGGCAAGGGAATATCTGGTCGTGCTCAGTTGTGCAGCCTGCATCAGAACGGTTTGACGATGGAAAAATAATCAGATAGCACTACATAAATAACAACCTAGCTACATATAAGAGTAGTAAAATGCGTCAATCCACATTATCAAGGGCACTCCAGGTTATGGATGAGGTCGGCAGGCAGCCGGAAGGGCTGCGCTTTTCCGATGTGCAGAAACTGCTCGGACAGGTCAGTCCGAGCACGGTGAACAAGATCCTCAAGGAGCTGACCGCGGCCGGTGCCCTGCACAAGGCGCGTGACGGCCGTTACGTTATGGGGATGAAGGCCTGCTTCTGGGGCAGGTCCGTGGTCGCCAGGCAGGGGCCGATGCAGGTCGTGCGCGAATGCATGACCGAGCTGCACGGGCGGTTCGAGGCATCGGTCAATCTGTTCACCTGCTCGGGCGAGCATATGCTCTGCCTCGAGAGCATCACCTCGCCCCAGTCGCCCTCCCTGTGGCCCGCGGGAAAGAGCCTGCCCCTGCACCTGCCGGTGATCGGCTCGATATTTTTTTTCACGCAGGAGCAGCTGGCGGACAAGGGGTTCATGCAGGCTGCGTGCAGGCGTCATGATTCAGGTCTGGACCCGGAGAAGGTTCTTGAGATGGTCCGCAACGCCCGGGCCACGGCCGTCCAGTTCGATGCCGGGCTGTTTTACACCGGTGTCTACCGCCTGGCGGTGCCTGTCATGGAACAGGGGCGTGTCGCCATGGTTCTCGGGCTCGGAGTGCTGCAGGCTCGGGTATCCTCGATGGACGTCGTGGACCGGATTTCTGCCGCCATGATCGAAATGAAGGATCGTGTCGAACGCAACATGAACATGTAGAAACAGAACAGGAGATTTGACATGGCAGACAACCGCCCCAACGTACTGGTGATTCAGTGCGACCAGCTGGCCGCATCCGCGCTTTCGTTTTACGGAGGCGAAGTGACCAGGACACCGCATATGGACTCCCTGGCCGAAGACGGCGTTGTCTTCACCAGCGCCTACTGCAACAGCCCGCTTTGCGCGCCGTCCCGGTTTTCCATGATGGCCGGTCAGTACCCCTCGCGCATCGGCGCGTTCGACAACGGGGCCGAGTTTGCCGGGGACATCCCGACCTTCGCCCACTACCTGCGGGCAAACGGCTACCGCACCACCCTGTGCGGAAAGATGCATTTCGTGGGCGGGGACCAGCTTCACGGTTTCGAAGAGCGGCTGACCACCGACATCTACCCGGCCGACCACGGCTGGACCCCGGATTGGGCCGAACCGGACCACCGCTTCGACTGGTGGTACCACAACATGGACAGCGTCACGGAGGCGGGTCCCAACGAGCGGGCCAATCAGATCGACTTCGACGACGAGGTCGGCTTCAGAGCGCAGCGCCATATCTACGACCTGGCCCGGGACCCCGACCATCGTCCGTTCTGTATGACGGTTTCCTTCACCAATCCGCACGACCCGTACATCTGTCCCAAAGAGTACTGGGACCGCTACGATCACGACGAAATCGACATGCCGAGGGTGGACCACATCCCGTATGCGGAGTGCGATCCTCACAGCCGGCGTCTGCGGGATGCCTATCTGATGGGTGAGGGGGAGATGGATCCCGGGGATATCCGTAACGCCCGGCATGCCTATTACGGGCAGATCAGCTACCTGGACGACAAGATCGGGAAAATTCTCAAGGCG
>JAWLGC010000147.1:0-4908 GCA_041685265.1 Desulfomicrobiaceae bacterium
ATGATCGACGCCCCTCCGACCAGTTTGATGATCATCCCTTTGGCAGTGGGATGGGTGCCGTTTCGAACCATGGCTTCGAGCAGGGCCGGAATGGCCGAGTCGGCGAAATACCCGATCCGTTTCCGGCGCATTTCTGGATTGATGCTCGAGTCCGGAAGCGCGATGTGGGCCATGCCCGCGCACCTGGTCTTGGGATCCAGAAAAATGATCGCGACGCAGGATCCGAGCGCATATGTTTTGATCGTGGTCCCGGCAGTGCTTGCCACGCCGAGGTCTCCGATTCCGAGCACGATGTCCTTCATGGGCGTTTAGGGGCGAGAAGTTCGAGAAGAGCGGGACCGATATCGTCAATGGGAACCAGCCGGTCGGTCCCCCCGAGTTCATACGCGACTTTGGGCATACCGAAAACCACGGAACTGTTCTGGTCCTGGGCCAGGGTTTTTGCCCCTGCCCGGCGCATGGCCAGCAAGCCCTTGCCTCCGTCGCCGCCCATCCCGGTCAGGATGGCGCCCACGGCGTTTGCCCCGACCTGTTTAGCCACGGAGTTCATGAGCACGTCCACCGAGGGACAGTGTCCGTTGACCAGGTCACCTTCCCGGCACAGGACCTGATAGATACCCCCGGAGCGGATCACGCTCATATGCTTGCCTCCCGGGGCGATGAGAACCTGCCCGGGCATGACCCGATCCCCGCCGGCGGCCTCTTTGACCCGCATGGCGCAGAGCTGGTCCATGCGCTCGGCAAACATGCGGGTGAACCCGGCCGGCATATGCTGGACAATGACCACTCCGGGGCAGGAGGCCGGAAGCCGGGTCAACACCTTGCGGATCGCCTCGGTACCTCCGGTGGAGGCGCCGATGGCCACGACCTTGTCCGTGGATTCGGCCAGGGCCGCGGTGTCCACCGGGGTGCGCACCTTTTCCTGGACCTCGGTACGATCCCGTCGATAATGGGATACATTGGCCGTGGAGGCAACCTTGATTTTGGCTCGCAGCTCGGCAAGCATGGTGTTCAGTCCCCGGGCAACGGAGGTCGAGGGCTTGGTCACAAAGTCCACGGCACCTGCTTCCAAGGCTTCTATGGTGATTTGTTTTCCCTTGGCGGTCAAGGCGCTGACCATGACCACGGGCAGGGGAAACTGCGGCATGAGCCGTTTTAGAAAAGCGACTCCGTCCATTCGGGGCATTTCCACGTCCAGGGTCAGCACGTCGGGTTTGAGCTGGATGATCTTGTCCCGGGCGATATAAGGGTCCGATGCGGTCCCCACCACGTCGATGGCCGGGTCAAGGGGAAGTCCCTGGGCCAGAATCTGGCGGACCAGCGCGGAGTCATCCACGACAAGAACCCGGATGGGGTGTTTGGGCATTATCCCGCTCTCCTGTAGGTAGCCGGCATGATATAGTTGTAGAGTCCGTTCCGTTGTCCCAGCGATTCCGAATGACCGATGAACAGATATCCGTCGGATTCGGTGTGGCGATGAAACCGTTGGATGAGCGCTTCTCGTGTCGGCCGGTCAAAGTAGATCATCACGTTCCGGCAGAAGATGATCTGAAACGGAGATTTGAACGGAAACCGTTCGTTCATCAGATTGAAGCGTCGAAAGGTGGCTTCCGTACGCAGGGCGGGGAGGAACTGCCAGTTTCCGTCCGTGGTGGGGCGCAGGTATTTGCGCCGCAGGTTTTCCGGGATGGCGGAGATCCGGTCTTCGGGGTAGATGCCCTGCCGGGCGATGTTCAGGACCCGGCTGGAGATGTCCGTGGCCAGGATGCCTGCATTCCAGTGTGCGTAGTCCGCGCCCAGGTGTTCGTGCATGAGCATGAGCAGCATGTAGGCCTCTTCCCCGGAGGAACAGCCGGCACACCAGATGCGCAGGTCCCGCTGTTTGCGTTGTTCCAGGCGACGGATGATATCCGGAAGTGCCTGGGTTGCAAAGTAGTTGAAATGCTGATTTTCCCGATTGAAATAGGTATGATTGGTCGAAATCCGGTCCACCAGGTCGCTGAGCCCCTGGTCGGAGGAATCCGAGACCAGGTGCTCGTAATAGTCCGCAAAATCGGTGAATCCGGTCTGGCGAACCAGTTTTTGCAGCCTGCCGATGAGCAGGGACCGTTTCTGATCGGTGAGGTGAATCCCGAATTTGGCGTGGATAAGGCGCCGCAACCGGTCGAATTCCTGGTCCGTGATGGCCATCAGGGCGTTGGCCCCGGTCTGGGAAGGCGGTGACGAATGCAAAGAGGGCATACGTTGATCCTGAGTGATTCGGGTTCGTTGGAAAAGTGATATCGATTTATGCCGGGTACCAGTCCGAGGAGCGGACCCTGTGGGTCTCGGCGACCACGGTTTCTCCGGTGCCGCTGTCAAACATCAGTTTGCGGGCCCTGGTCCCGCCGGTATTGTTCTTGATGTCGGTGATGCCCAGCTTGTGCAGGACTTCGAGTCCGACCCGAATGTTCTCTTCGTGCAGGTCGGGGACATAGCCTGCAGCATCGGGGTTGTCAGCCCCGCCGAAAATGCTCGCCTCCAGATCCTCTGGTGAGCCTCCCTGTGAGAGCAGCATGCGTGACAGGCAGACGATTCCCGGGCAGGCGAACTTGGGGGTGGATGGTCCGCCGGGGCGACGGCGGGGAAACTGGTACAGGTTCATGCCTCCCCGTTTCCGGCGTCGGTCGAACAAGGTCACGGCTATGGTGGACGTTACTACCGCACACAGCATGGTCTGCTTTTGCGGGACCATGACGTATCCCGGATCCAGGAAGACGTTTTCCACCACGATGTCGGATTGCCTGTTCACAAGTACTCTCCGTGCAGGGGTTGAAAATAATCGGCCGGGCGAAAAAGATCCGCCCGGCCGAATCCATTACCGGTGCAGGGGTTACAGGGCGGCGACCTGCTCGAGCTGCTCCAGTTCCTCATGAAAAAGGAGCTTGTTGACGTCGAGGAGAATTTTGACCTCGTCCCCGATCTTCCCCATTCCTTCGATGTACCGGCTGCTCGTGCCCCGGGCGATGCGCGGGGGCAGGGAGATCCGGTCCGCCGGAATGTCTGCCACCTCGTTGACTGTGTCCACCACCAGTCCGATGGCGGTATTTTTAACCTGGACCACGATGACGCAGGTCCGGTCGTCATATTCCCGGGAGGGCATCAGAAACCGGGTCCTGACATCCATAATGGGAATGACCTGCCCCCGAAGGTTGATCACGCCCCGGACATAGTCCGGCATGTCCGGGACTTCGGTTACCTTCTGCATGCCGATGATTTCGGTTACATGCCAGATGCCGATGCCGTAGACCTCCTTGCCGAGCTGAAAGGTCAGGTATTTGTCCTGCTGGGTATCTTCATTTTCCAAAAGGCCGTTGCCGCGATCCTGCGGCTCCTGAAGAGCAGTCATGACGCACTCCGTGCAGTTAGTATTTTCCGAATTCGTCGTCATCCAGGGCGATGACATCCTCGGGACGTGCCGTGCCGGAGGATGCGGCCGGGGTGGTTCCGTGCCCCATTCCCCAGCTGTCACCGGAGGCGGAGGGGGGCTGGGGGGTGTTTTCACGGCCGTGCGAAGAAGCGCGGCTTCCGGTCAGGGCCTGACGATTCCCCTGAAAGGACCGGGGTGTTGCGGGGGCGTCGCTTCCTGCTCCCTGCAGGCGAAACCGGGAGAGGAGTCGGCGTACTTCCGAGGCCTGGGAGGAGAGCTCTTCGGAGGCCGCGGCGGTCTGTTCGGCATTGGCCGTGGTCTGCTGAACGACCTGGTCGACCTGGGACAATCCCTGGTTGACCTGGGATACTCCCTGGGCCTGCTCGTTGGATGCGGCCGCGATTTCTCCGACCAGGTCCGCGGATCTGGCCACGTTGGTCACGATGGCCTCGAGGGCCTTGGATGTCCGCTGGGCGATGTTTTCCCCGTTTTCGATGGTGGCCACCGAGGTTTCGATGATTTCCGAAGTCTCCCGGGCCGCCTTGGCGGATCGTCCGGCCAGGTTGCGAACTTCTTCGGCCACCACGGCGAACCCTTTGCCGTGCTGCCCTGCCCGAGCCGCCTCAACGGCAGCGTTCAGGGCCAGCAGGTTGGTCTGGAACGCGATTTCATCGATGACCTTGATGATACGGGCGATGGCGTTACTGGACGAACTGATTTCTCCCATGGCCTTGACCATGTTCTGCATTTCGCTGCTGCCGTTCTTGGCCGCCTTGCGGGCTTCTTCGGCGATCTGGTTGGCCTGGGAGGCATTCTCCGCGTTGGTCTTGGTCTGGGAACCGATCTGATTCATGGAGCTGGATATCTCTTCAAGGGAAGATGCCTGCTCCGTGGCGCCCTGGGACAGAGACTGACTGGAATCGGACACCTGTCCGGCTCCCCCGGCCACCTGGGCCGAGGCGTCATTGATCTGGCCGAGGATGTTGTTCAGGTTGGCCGTCATATTCTGCAGTGCCCTGCCCAGCTTGTCCTTGTCCGAGGCAAGGGTAACCTGTCCGGAAAGATCGCCGGCGGCAATGGCTTCGGCCAGTCCCGCCTTTGCTTCCAGGCTGTCTAAGGCCTGATCCAGAGCCTGGGCCATGGTTCCGATCTCTTCCCGACCGGTAATGTTCAATCTGGAGGAGAGGTCTCCGGCCTGGATCGCTTTGGCGAAATCGACAATGCGATTGATGGGATTGGAGATGGTCCTGGTGACCAGAATGCTCAGGGGAAGGAGTCCGAGAAGGAACGCCCCGACCAGGATCGCCAGGCTCCAGATGGTTATGTTTTTGATGACACCTGCCATTTCGGAGGTGATGGCCGCTCGGGCGGTTTCGACGTTGTCGATGTACACGCCGGTACCCACCCACATATCGGTTCCCGGGATCATTTCCGAGTAGCCGAGCTTGGGCTGGTCGCCCTGACCGGGTTTATTGAAGATGAAGTTCGTGAATCCGCCG